>CAYIIH010000531.1:0-4043 GCA_964363225.1 uncultured Verrucomicrobiota bacterium
GGGGGCAAGTGTTCGAGCAACTCCACGTCTTCCTGCTCGATAAGAAGGCCGGCACGCCGTACGCCGAGGTGGCGCGGCAACTCTCGGTCAGCGAAGACGCCGTGAAGAAAGAGGTCTCCCGCATGCGCCAGCGCTACCGCGAACTCTTCCGCGAGGAGATCGCCCACACCGTCGCCACTCCCGGCGAAGTGGACGAGGAGATCAATTACTTGTTCCGCGTCTTGAGCGGCTAGCGCGAACATTTCACACGCTGAACGACGGCGAGGTCCGTCCGCGCAGCGTCTCGGCGGCGGACATGCGCGCTGCGGACGAAAACCTTGTCACCTTTTGCGAGATTGTTCGTTGTAAGGGGTGGCGTGCCAAACAACCAGACTCAACCGCAGCTTGTGATGGAAACCGAAGCGAAGTGCCCTGTATGTGGCCGGCCGCTGGCCCCCAATGCCACCCGCGGCCTGTGCCCCCGTTGCCTGTTCGAACTCGGCCAAGCCCACGACGTCAGCCTCGACACGCCGACAGCCGTGGCCGCACCTGCCTCAGCGACCAACGGCGCGTTCATGGGGCACGGAGCGCCAGGCGCGGACGACCAATCTGCATTCCGCAATCCGCAATCCGCAATGGGATTGGGTCGTTTCGGCGACTACGAACTGCTCGAAGAAATCGCCCGCGGTGGCATGGGCGTCGTGTATCGCGCGCGCCAAATCAGCCTCGACCGCATCGTCGCGGTGAAGATGCTCCTCTTCGGCCCGTTGGCCAGTCCGCAGACCATCCAGCGCTTTCGCACCGAAGCCGCCGCCGCCGGCAGCCTGCAGCACCCAAACATCGTTGCGGTCCACGAAGTCGGCCTGCACGACGGCCAGCACTTCTTCGCCATGGAATACGTCGCCGGCCGCAGCCTGGCCACCATTGTGAAAGAGGGTCCATTGCTACCCCGGCGCGCCGCCACGTATCTCAAGACCATTGCCGAGGCCATCCACTACGCGCATGAGCGGGGCATTCTGCATCGCGACCTCAAGCCATCGAACGTGCTCATCGATCAATCCGACCAACCCAAGGTGACCGACTTCGGCCTGGCCAAGCGGCTGGAGACGGAGATCGAACTGACGTTGAGCGGCCAGTTGCTTGGCTCGCCCAATTACATGCCGCCGGAGCGGGCCGCCGCCAAGCGTGGCGCCGTGGGCAAACGCAGCGACGTCTATGCGCTGGGCGCGATCCTGTATCACCTGCTGACGGGCCGTCCGCCGTTCCTCGCCCCGACCGTGGCCGAGACGTTGCAGGAAGTGCTGAACACCGAGCCGGTGTCGCCGCGTGTGTTGAATCCCGGCGTGCCGCCCGACCTGGAAACGATCTGTCTCAAGTGCCTGGAAAAAGTCGCGGCCAAGCGTTATCAAACCGCCGCCGACCTCGCCGAAGAACTGAGCCGTTACGTCGAAGGCAAACCGATCCAAGCGCGCCCTATCAGCGCCCCGGAGAAAGTCTGGCGCTGGTGCCGGCGCAAGCCCGCCCTGGCCGCCTCTCTTTTCGCAATCTTAATCTTGCTCCTAATCGTAAACATCGGCGGCCCGGTGCTGACCTACCGCATCAACCAGGCCCGCAAAGCCGAAGCAACCGAGCGTCAACGCGCAGCGATGGAAGCTTCCGCACGGCGGGGACAACTCTACGCCGCTGAGGTCAACCTGGCGCAGGAAGCCCTGGCTGAGGCGAATCTCACCCGCGCCCGCCAACTCCTGGACCGGCAGCGGCCTGAGTTCGGAGTTCCGGCTTCAGCCGGTCCCACTGCCAACCCGTTCAAAGCGAGTTCTGACCGCCTGAAGGCGGGACTCCAAACTGACCTTCGCGGTTTTGAATGGCGCTACGTTTACGGACAATGTCGCAGCGATGAGCTACTAACGTTGAGCCGATCCAGAAGCCCGGTGACCGCCGTTTCCTTTGCGCCCAACGGCCAATGGCTGGCTGTGACCGATGGGGACGGCAACGTCAAGCTGTGGGACCACCGAATTCAGAAGGAGATCATCACACTCCCTGCCTACACCAACGTCACGAGGTCAGGCGACTTTGTTGAGCGAAAGGCGTTGGCTGTTTCTCCTGATGCAAAGAGGCTGGCCGTGGGTGTGGGCAGCACCATCGCGTTGTGGGCCCTGGACACACGTCAGCAAACGGCGGTGCTCAACGCTCACACGAATACCGTCACTTATCTGACCTTTTCCCCAGATGGCCAATCGTTGGCCAGCGCTTCACTGGACACGACCGTCAGGCTCTGGAACGTCACCGACAACCCACCCGAAGCGGTGGCGGTGTTGAATGTGGGACGCAAGGCCTGGGCCCTCGCTTACTCGGACGATGGAGTTCTTTTGGCCCTCGGTGCGTTCCAATCCATCGTCCGACTCTGGGACGTCTCCACTGCCACGGCGCCGCGCGAACTGCCGCCGCTGGAAGGGCACACCAGCGGAGTCGATGCCGTTGCGTTTGCCCCGAAGACGCATCGTCTCGCTTCCGGCGGGGGCAGCGGGGTCTTCCTGTGGAATTTAGGAGTCAACTTTGAACCAACTTCCCTCCGCAAGTTGCGTGACTCACGTGGATCCGTCGGCGTCATAGATTCCCTGGCTTTTGCGCCTGATGGCCAGACGCTCGTCTCGGCCGGGAGTGATCGAAACCTGACGCTCTGGGACTTGTCACCGGAGGGTCGCGAGCCTGTGAAGTTCATGGGCCACGAGGGGGAGGTTTATTCGGTAGCGTTCTCGCCGGACGGGCATGTGGTGGCATCGGCCAGTTATGACGGAGCGGTGAAACTTTGGAACGTGGCTTCGCCTTGGCCGGCCCCACCGCAGATGTCGCACAGCGATTGGGTGTATGCGGTGGCCTTTTCGCCAGATTCCCGGCTCCTGGCTTCGGTCGCGCAACACCCCACAACGAATGGCACACTGAAATTGTGGAACGTGGCGACCGAGACCCTGGTGGCTCAATGCGAAACCCCTCCCCATCGGCTGGCCTTCTCCCCGGATGGCGACCTGCTCGCGACGGATGGCGCAGGAACCGTGCGCTTGCTCAAGGTTCCTTCCCTTGCCGAGGTCACGAACTTTCCAGGTTCGCACCCGTCTTTTTCGCCCACCAGCACCGAGTTGATTTACTTTCGCGAGGGCAGCGTCCATCGGCGCAATCTCAAGACTCAAGCAGAACACGTCTGGAAAACGGGCTGGAATGGTGTCGAGAGCGGGACTGCGTCTCCTGATGGCCGGCGCATCGCCGCTTCGTCCGGTGACGCGCTCCGGCAGATTCGCGTGTGGAGCGCCTTGGCCCCGCATCAACCTCTTGAGTTGGGACCACACATTGACAACGTGAGTTCTCTGTCCTTTTCGCCCAACGGGCATTGGCTGGCCAGCGCCAGTTGGGATGGCACCAACCGCCTATGGAACCTCGCTGATCCGCGGCAACCGATCGTATCGCTTGCCGCGCATAACGGGCTGGCCTGGGCGGTGGCTTTCTCGGCGGATGGCCGCACCCTGGCCACGGGCGGCGACGACAGAACGATCAGATTGTGGCACCTCGCGTCCTTCCAGCAGGCCGCCACCCTGCGCGGGCACACGGCTTCCGTCACCACCCTCGCGTTTGCCCCCGACGGCAAACATCTCGCCAGTGGCAGTGGCGATGGCACGGTGCGCATCTGGCGCGCGCCGTCATTCCAAGAAATCGCCGCCGCAGAAAAAGCGAAGGAGGAAAGCAGATGAAAACGAATCGTTGTCTTCACATCAACACCCTGCGACTGCGCGCCAGCGTCTTGGAGTGCGGTGGCTGGCGGGGAACGGGGCTGACACCGCTTTTCTCGTGCGATCCGAGCACGCGAATAGAACCAGCGAATCGGAAAGCGGTGTGTGCCCTCACCCCTCACCCACCGCAGTCCAAGACGCTCGCGCGACAGATCAAACTCTTTGGTGGCTTTGGACGGCGCCCCTGTATGCGGTCGGTGTGGCCCAGTCGCCTCAACGCCTTCACTCTCATCGAACTCCTCGTCGTCATCGCCATCATCGCCATTCTGGCGAGCATGCTCC
>CAYIIH010000532.1:0-4042 GCA_964363225.1 uncultured Verrucomicrobiota bacterium
CGCTGCTCATGGGCGGGCAGGCCTGCGTCTTCTACGGCGCGGCGCAAGTTAGCAAAGACGTGGACGTCCTCCTGCTCGCCGAGGCAGGCAATTTAGCCCGGCTCGAACGGGCGCTCGACGCGCTGGCGGCCCGGCGCATTGCCGTGCCGCGCTTCGACCCCATGCTGCTGGAACGCGGCCACGCGGTGCATTTCCGCTGCGCGGCCCCCGGCGTGGAGGAGTTGCGGGTGGACGTGATGACCCGCTTGCGCGACTTGCCCGAGTTTCCCGTGTTGTGGGCGCGCCGGACGGTTTTCGCCGATCCAGGCGGAGTCGTGTTTAACCTGCTCAGCGTGCCGGACCTGGTCAAAGCGAAGAAGACCCAACGCAGCAGGGACTGGCCCGTGATCGAATTGCTGGTCACCATCCACTACCGCGAGAATGGCGCCGCACCGAGTCCGGAATGGGTCGAGTTTTGGCTGGGGGAGGCGCGGACGCCGGAAATGCTGGTGGAGTTGTGCCGCCGCTTTCCCGACGAGGCTCGCGGGTTGACCGGCGCGCGGCCGCTGCTTAAGCACGCGATGGCCGGTGACCTCGCGGCGCTGCGCCCGGCGCTCGACGCCGAGGTGCGCGCCGAACAGGACAAGGATCGCGCGTATTGGGAACCGTTGAAGCGGGAATTGGAATCTTTTCGGCTGGCCGAGGCGCGTGAACGGGGCGGTCCAGAAACTGGCTGAATTCTCAACCATGAGCGCTGAAGCCTTCACCCACGACGTCTTCCTCAGCCACAGCGCGAAGGACAAGGCGGTGGTGCGCGCCGTCGCGGAGCGGTTGCGGGCGGACGGGCTTCAACCGAAGGCAGAAAGCAGAAGGCAGAAGGCAGAAGTTGGAATTCATCTTTCATCCTTCTTACTTCATCCTTCGCTTGAGGAAGGGCTGGAGCATTCCACTTTCGGATTTCGGATTTCGGATTTGCGCAGCCCGGCATGTCGGCGAATGCGTTCGGGTCGGACTGGGCGCAGTGGGAGGCGGGCACGTTCCGGTTTCGCGACCCGCTGAACCAAGAGCGCCGCTTCATTCCCCTGCGGCTCGACGACGCCCGCATCAAACGCTCCGCCCGCGCACCTCGCTTCGCGGATAGTTTGCTTGCGCAAGACAGCTTACCCCCGTAAACTCCCGGTCGTAGTTGAAATGACCTTTGCCCTTCCAGAAATCGAGACAGCGGACTGCAAATCGTTCACGGCTTGCGGTCGAGTCGTAACGAGAGACAAGTCTTTGTCCAAATTCTTCTCGGGTACGCGACCTTTGATCGCCTCTGTCAAACACGGACGGTCGCAACGATTCATACGCCTATGCTTTGGGGAGGCAGGGCATTTGCACCTTGATGTTGCCACGCCGGTCTATTTTCAAGGCAGATGGAAACCCAAGCCGACTCACACTTGGCCGCACATTCAGGGTTTATTGAGTCGTTTTATCGGCCAAAAAATCCAAGTGCGAGCAGCAGGCGTCTTCGCGTTGCCTTTGGAAAAGCTTCCTCGATCGAGTCTCGTCAGAATGCTGTCGGTCGAAAGCAAATCCCCGAAAGTGTCCATGAAGTTGACCGGCGGCACTTTTTCGGTAAGTGGAGCCCCGATTCAAAGGCTTACTTGGTCTCTGGCGGACGACCGGAAAGGAATTGAGGTCCGGCTGCGGTCGACGCTGAAGGCGACGGTGAACGAAACTTACTTGGTAGATTTGTTCAGACTGCTGAACGAGTCTCTCCAAGTGCTTGTGCTCGGCGATGAGAAGAAATCCAATTAACATTGAGCTGTTGGAAGTGGAGGAAGCGGGTGTGAAAACTGGCTGCTCCGACTGGTTGCCATCCCGTGAACGCGAAATGCAGCCGGGTGGATTTGCGGCTCCCCAATCGCATGAGGATTGGTCCAACGCTCCGGCGATAACGACCCAGGATGTTTACCGACTGGCTGTTGAACTCGCTCAGATGCGTGAACAGATCTCCCAGCAGTTGACTGAGATTCAGCAGAAGCTTTCTCAACGCAAGGAACCGCGTTGGCGCTGGCACAGAACGAAACCAGCTCGTAAAGACACGGGCCAACGTGTTCTGCCGTTTCTGCCAACAGATTTATCGCCGATTTCAGACGCCATTGAGAACTCAAAGGTAATCTTCAACCGCCCGCCTGATCCAAGCGACGATCTGGCGCTTAGGTGTTCACAAGAGACATGGCGGCGGGCGATTAAGATTCTCACCGACCACGCGTTGTCCGTTTGGGAAAAAGCTAAAACGGTAATACGGTCGCCGGTCATTTCAGCCGGCCCAGACGGCAGTGTCGATCTCTACTGGACTGCCGAGCCCTACGGACTGCTCCTGAACGTGCCTGCCGACCCGACGCAGCCAGCAACGTATTTCGGTGACGACGCTACCAACCCGGATTCAAATCGCACCAGCGGGAAGCTGAACTCGTCCAAACTAATCGACCCCGGCGTCCTCATGTGGCTTGCTCACACGGCGGAACAATGAGCGAGTCTTGGCCGATAGAGCAAATCCCTGACGCGGACCGTCTGTTCATGCGCGTCCATCGCAACTATATCCAGAACAGCCAGCCAATTCCGGGTGTTTTCCAGAATCACGGCGAGGGTGAACAAGAAGGCATGTCCACGGATTGGAGCAGGCACTCAACCGCCGCACAAACCAAACTCCGCGCCGTAAACCCGGCGTGGAGAGGCGGGGTAATCCAGATGGTTGTTCGCGACGTAAGGAAGATTCCCCGGCAGACCGTTCAACACGCGCCGTTGCCCGATAATCGCGCGCATACAAACGTCAAAGGCCCCAAGAAGGAGAGCGTTGAAGGCACTCAAGTCCGCTATTTGTTCATGAGCATCTGGAAGTGGGCGATTGAGGATACTGGTGATGCGCCTGCTACGACCTCCACTTGATTTGTTCGAGTTGAAGGGGCAGCCCGAATTGTGTTTGCGCTGAGGGAGCTCCAGTTTGGAGGGGACTCTGGGACGGGTTAGCCCTTCTGGAAACCGGCTTGCCGGGAGCCGTGGAATTCCAGTATCGTCGCGCCTGTCTATTTGAGCGACGCACCCTTTACCCACGACGTCTTCCTCAGTCACAGCGCGAAGGACAAGGCGGTGGTGCGCGCCGTCGCGGAGCGGTTGCGGAAGGACGGGCTGAAGGTGTGGTTCGATGAATGGGAGATTGCCAACGCGGAAGGCGCAAAGCGGGAGAGTGTATCCGAACTTGAGCCTTCAGCATTTAGCCTTCAGCCTTTGCTCGAACACGGGCTGGAGCACTCCAAATTCGGAACTCGGAACTCGGAATTCGGAATTGCGCAGCCCGGCATGTCGGCCAATGCGTTCGGCTCGGACTGGGCGCAGTGGGAGGCCGGCACGTTCCGGTTTCGCGACCCGCTGAACCAGGAGCGCCGCTTCATTCCCCTGCGGCTCGACCACGACGCCTACTGCCGGAAAACGAGGCAAACCGGACTTCCCTTTCCAACCCAACCCGTGATACGGTGCAGCCATGAACGAGATCATCTTTGAAATCCGTGAAGACGAAGCCGAAGGCGGTTTCGTCGCCCGCGCCCTCGGCCCATCCATCATCACGCAGGCGGACACGTGGGAGGAACTCCGGACCAATGTCCGGGACGCGGTCCGCTGCCATTTCGACGAAGGCCAGGCCCCGCGCGTCATCCGGCTGCATCGCGTGTTCGACGAAGTGCTCGCCCTGGCATGAAACTGCCGCGCGACCTCGCCGCCGCCGATCTGGAGAAGGCCCGGCGCGGGGCCTTTGGAGACCAATTCACCCGCCAGGCCGGTTCCCATCGCCGGCTCACCACGCAGACCGGCGGCGAGCATCACCATACCATTTCCGCGCACGACCCGCTCAAGCCGGGCACGCTGCGCGCCATCCTCGGTGAAGTGGCCGCCCACCATCGCCTGACCGTGGACAACGTGCTGCAACAGCTCGACCTTTGACCGCCCAAGCCTCTCGGCCATGCCCAACGAATTCCAATACGACGTTTTCCTCAGCCACAGCGCGAAGGACAAGGCGGTGGTG
>CAYIIH010000533.1:0-3998 GCA_964363225.1 uncultured Verrucomicrobiota bacterium
CTGGCCGAGCGGACGGCCTCTGCCGGGTTTCTTATCGTGGCGCGGCGTACACAGCCACAGGCTCGCCGCCATGATCAGCAGCAGCAGGCAGTAAAGAAAGGGCACGAAGCGCCAGCCGCCAGGGATCGTTCCCGCGGCCAAACCCGCCGTCGGCACCAGCGCGATCAGCGCCGGGCCGATGAATTTCGTCAC
Source organism: uncultured Verrucomicrobiota bacterium (assembly GCA_964363225.1). GTDB lineage: Bacteria > Verrucomicrobiota > Verrucomicrobiia > Limisphaerales > CAYIIH01 > CAYIIH01. Next base: position 193 of record CAYIIH010000533.1, read on the forward strand.
CGAAGCACCCACATTGCCCGCGCCGAACGTGCCCAGCGCAAAGCCCTGCATGTTGCGCGGGAACCACGCCGAGTTCCAGGCAATGCCGACGGAAAACGAATTGCCGGCCATGCCCACCAGGAAGGCATAGAAGAGCAACTCGTTAAACGACTGCGCGCGACTCACCAGGTAAGCCGGTATGGCCGTCAGCGCGACCAGCCAGGAGAAAACCACCCGCCCGCCGAAGCGGTCGGTTAGAATCCCGAAAAACAAACGCCAGATCGACCCGTTGAGAATCGCGATGGCAACGAGCCAGCCAAACTGAATTTCATTCAGACCGAATTCCTTCCGGATCGGAATGCCCAGCACGCCGAACATGAGCCACACCGCAAACATCAGAGTGAAGCCGGCGGTGGAAAACGTCAGCACCCTGGTTGCCCCGCGGGTGTCCGCCCGCTCCAAGCTGCCCGCGGGCGGAGTGGAAACGGCCTCCAGGCTCGTGAGGTTGGCAGCCATGCGTGTGTCTATGGTTTGGTCGGAATCGTTCGCATTTCGTAGCGCAGGTTTCCAACCTGCTGTGTCGCGGATTTCCAATCCGCCGGCGTCGCGAGCGTCGAACAGCCTGCCGACTGGAAGTCGGCGATACAGCAGATTGGAAATCTGCGCTACACCGGTTTCGTGGTTTTACTCATAGCTGGGGCTTCCCTCCGGTTTCTTGGTCGGCGTGGCCGGCGGTTGTTTTACCGGCACCGCCGCATACTGCCGGGCCATGTTCCCGGAGAGCATCTCCGCTTCGACAAACTTCACCACGGACCAGATGTCCTCCGGCGGCATCGCGCTCCGGAACGACGGCATCACGTCCACCCCGGTGGCGATGCGCAGATAGATTTGCTCCGGCTCCCGACTCACCTTGAGGGCGCCTTTCGCCAGGTCGCGCGGACGAATCGGCTGACCGGCGAAATCTTTCATCGTCGCGACGTTCGGGCCGTCGCCGCGACCGTATTGGCCGTGACAGGGCGAGCAGGCCTGCGCGAACAGTTCGCGTCCGCGCTCGACGCTGGCCACGGCGGGGCGCGGCGGCACCGCGATGGGCGCACCCGGTGCCTCGCCCTGTTGCGAGCGGAAGTCCCGCACCAAGGAGACGAGGGAAGCGACTTGGTGATCGTCCAGTTCCGGAAACGCCGGCATCCCGGCCGTGACCAGGCCACCGCGGATGGTCCGCGCCAGGTCGTCGTCCGAGGCGATCCCGTTGTCGGTGGAGACAAAAACAATTTTCTGGGAGGCGAGGTCGCGCGGCGTGCGCGCAAACGTCGGCGAGTTCGCGCCCAAGCCGTCGCCCTTGCCCGTCAGGCCGTGACAGCGGGCGCATTGACTGACGTAGAGCGGGGTCCCCGCCAGCCGGCCCGAGGCCGTCAACGCGGGAATTGACTTGGCCGCGGTTTTCAAGCCTTGGGTCCGGGTGTAGCCGAGCAGCAGCGAAAAGCCGCCGAAGAACAGAACCACTCCAACCAGCGAGTAAGTGAGGAAGGACTTGTCGGAGCGCAGGGCGAATTCCCATTTCCGCTGATATTTGAAAAGGTTGGTCCTCATGCTCTGGTAGGGCCGGACGAAGTAGTTGACCGGGAACGTCCACAAGTGGACCAGCTTCGTGAACGGGAACAGCGCGAAAAATGTCAGCGCCAGAAACACGTGCCACTTGGAGATGAGGCTGGCCGAGTCCATCAACTCCGGCTGCGGCGCAAACCGCGCCACGCTCGCCAGCCACGAGGAGGCCGTGTAGGCGACGCCGAAAATTTTGTGCATCGTCACCTGCCAAAGGGCCAGGGCCATGATGGCGATGAGGAAAAGGTGGACCAGGTAGTCGTCCCACTGACTCATCGCGCGCACTTCGGGAACCGTGACACGGCGCACGAGCGCGATGATTGAGCCGAGCAGCGCCGAGAAACCGCCGATCAGCCCGGCCCAATAAAAAAACTTGAGCCAGCCGTCCAGCCCCAGCAATCCGCCGATGAAGCCGGCCAGATGCCCCAGCAGCAGCAGCACCAAGCCCCAGTGCAGGGTGAGCGACGCCACGCCAAGCACGTCGCGATTGAACAGGCCGGTCGCGCGCGTGCTGAACCCGAAGGGGCGGTACATCATCCGGATGACCGGCACGACCAGGAACAGCGTGATGCAAAGGTAGGGATAAACACCCCAGAGCAGGTTCGTCAGGAATGTGCTTTTCATAGACTCAAGTGGCGTTGCAGAGGTCAGCGGCGGCAGTCGCCGGTTCCTGCGCTGGCGCGGGCGGTTGTTCGACTTCGTCGTTCAGCAGGTGCTCCAGGATTCCAGCGACGGGGGAGTAAACGTTTTCGACTTCGCGCAGTTTCTTCGTGATGGCTGGCAACGCGGGAAGCATGAACTGCTTGACCAGCAGGCGCCGATGTTTGTGAGCCGGATGGCCCGCGCTCAGCGCCAGAAAATCCAGCATCAGCGGCAGGTAGTCGGGCAGTTCGCGGGCTTGCACCTCGAAACCGAAATGGCGGTAGAGGTTTTTCAACTGGATCATGTAGCTGTTGCGGCCGGAAACTGCGGCGCCGCTGCAACTCTTCGGTTCTTCGAACTGGTAGTGGCCGAGGTAAAGCGGGCACTTCGCGCCAATCTCGAACATCTCCAGGTACGTGTCGCAGTCCTGCAACTCCGGGCTGGCCATCAGGGACTCGATCGCGTCGCGCAGTTCCGGCGCGGCGAGGCCCGCCAGTTCGGCGTACGATCCCAATCGCTGCGCGTCCCGGTCTTCCGGGTAAAGCAACACCTCGGAGAGAAAACGGTAGGCGGCGACGTTTGTGGGCTGCGGCATAATCAACTCCCGACTTCCGGCATTGGGCTATGAAACCGTTGGCGACGCTGCGGCTGGAAGCCCGGGGCCATCTCGCCGAAGCCGGCAAAGCCGCGTTCGATGTAGGGGGCATTGGCCGTGGCTTCGTAGTGGGTGGTGGGCACCACGAACCGCTCGTGGTAGAAGGCCAGGGACAGGCCGCGCACAATCCCCTTGGCGTCCGCCTCGGTCAGGCCGACCTTTTTGAGCACCTCGACGTTGGGCTTCCCGTCCACGCGCAGGCTGCGCTCGTAATGCCTGACGGCGAGTTGCCGCAGCAGCGATTCTTTCACCACTTCCACGTTGCCCGCCCCCAACATTCGCGCGAGGTATTTCAGGGGAACCCTCATCTTGTCCAGTTCATGCAAATCAGCCAGCATCCCGTCGGTCTTGGCCATGTCGAAGACGTCCGTATCCCCGGGGGAGTCCTTGCCCGCACTGGTGATGAGTGGACTCAACGGCGGGATGTAGAAAAGCATCGGCACGGTGCGGAACTCCGCGTGCAGCGGCAGCGCGAGCCGCCATTGCTTGACCAGTTTGTAAACCGGCGAGCGGCGGCAGGCTTCGAGCCACGACTCGTTGATGCCCGCCTTGCGCGCCGCTTCGATGACCTGCGGGTCGTTCGGGTCAAGGATCACGTCGCGCTGCGCTTGAACCAGCTCCGAGTCTGGCACGTTCGCCGCGGCGGCCACGCGGTCCAGATCGTAAAGGAGCGGCCCCACGGAGCGAATGCGCCCGACACAGGAGTGGAAGCAGACCGGCGCCTGGCCGGTTTCAAGGCGCGGGTAGCACAGGATGCATTTCTCCATCTTCCCGGTGCGCCAGTTCAGATAGACCTTCTTGTAAGGGCAGGAAGTGATGCAATACCGCCAGGCGCGGCAGCGATTCTGGTCAATCAGAACAATGCCGTCCTCTTCCCGCTTGTAGGCGGCCCCGGAGGGACAGGCGGCCACACAGCCGGGATTGAGGC
>CAYIIH010000534.1:0-3963 GCA_964363225.1 uncultured Verrucomicrobiota bacterium
TTTCCCATTTCGTGTTTTTCGTGTATTTCGTGGTTGCAACTGCTTTTTCCAGGATGAATGTTCGGTTTCATAAACTCAGTTTGTTGCCGCGTCATAACGTCTTTCCGGCGTCCGGCGCAACCGAATTCGGGGCCGGCTTTGCCCGGAGCGGCTGACTTTGGCTTATTCCAGCACGCGCCACTCCAAAACGCCGCCCGAGAAGCCCGGCTGCAATTCTACCTCCAGACGCACAGCGGAAGCCTGCACCGGCTCAAAAGTAACGCGATTGAACTGATCGACCTTGGCGGCATAGTCCGAACGCGCTTGGACTGGCTTCCAGTCGCTGCCGTCTTTGTACGACAGTCGCCAGGACTTGGGCACCCGGCACTGGCCCGTGCCCGCGTCCTCGAACCAATACACCTCCACGCCCGCTATCTTCTTCGCCGTGCCGAAATCGTATTGCACCCATTCAGTCGTCCCCCGGTGGTCCCACCAAGTGAAGCGCGGGATGCCGTGGTCGTGCGAATTGGCCGGCTCGACCTGGTCGTTCAACGCTTCCAAGACGTCGGGGCCATGCTTGTGAGAAGCGGACACCGTACTCTGGCCGGCCACGGTTGGCAGAGGCTTCGGCTCGGCCAAAGCCGGGTCTTCCGGCAGCCACACCACCATCTCGCCTGGCTGGCGGTTGTCCCAGGCATAGTACGGCACGGCCGCAAACTGGAAAGGCTTGGGTGCGTCGGCGCCTTTGGAGCAAGCCAGCGCCGTGCCTTTGATCACACTCACTCCGCCCAATAAATCCGAGCGGAATTCGGCGGTCAGTTTGGCCTCCGGCGGCAAAGCCAGGCTCCGGACGTTGTTCTCGTTATCGACACCTTCCAGGCAATAGACGACCGGCCCGCGCTGCAGGGCCACGCGTCCGATGTCAGCCTTCACCTTCGGGTTGGCCTTGATGCGCTGGATGGACATCGGCATTTCCAATTCCACCTGATCTCCCTTTTTCCAGGCCCGATTGAGGCGCGCATAACCTTTTTCGACCTCGATATTGCGGACGGCCTGGCCGTTCACTTTCAGCGTCATCGCTCCGCTCTCCGGCTGGCCTTCGCTCACATACAAATCTTCCGGCGACGGCGCGCCTTGGAGCCAGCCGGGAATGCGCAGGTGGAGCGTGAAGTCAGCGGTCTCAGCCGGATCGAGTGTGAGTTTCACTGCGCCTTCCCACGGATAGCGTGTTTCCTGTGTGAGCAGGATTTTCTGGCCCTTCAGCGCAACAGTGCCGCGGCTGGCCAGGTATTGGTTCACATAAATGCCTTGGTTGTCATACGCATAGGCGTAACCGCCGACCGTTGGCAGGAACCGCACGACATTGACCGGGCAACAGGCGCAGCCAAACCAGGACTGGCGATGATGACGCCCCCGGCTGGCCAGCGGGTTGACGTAGAAGAATTTTTCGCCGTCCAGCGACACGCCGGAGAGCGCGCCGTTGTAAATCACGCGCTCGACGACATCGGCGTATTTGGCATCGGCGTGGAGCAACGCCATGCGCTGGTTCCATAGCGCCATGCCGATGGAGGCGCACGTTTCCGCGTAAGCCGAGTCGTTCGGCAGATCGTAAGGGACGGTGAACCCTTCGTTGTGGGCCGAAGGTCCGATGCCGCCCGTGATATACATCTTGCGTTGCGTCACATCGCGCCAGATGTGGTCCATGGTGGTGATGTAATCCGGGTTGCCGGTGATGGCCGCGAGGTCCGCCACGCCGGCGTAGAGATACATGGCGCGGACGGCGTGACCCGTGATTTCGCGCTGCTCGGCCACAGGAAGATGGTCCTGGTTGTAGTCGCCATGGATTTTGCGCCCGCAATAACGCCCGCGCTCTTCGATGAAGAACTGGGCCAGCTTCAGGTATCGCTCCTGCCCGGTGACGCGCCACAATTTGACCAAAGCCAGTTCGATCTCCTGATGGCCCGGTACCTCGTGCTTTTTGGCCGGGCCGAACACCGAGTCAAGGTGGTCGGCCAGGCGGAGGGCGACCTCGAGCAGCGTGCGTTTGCCGGTCGCCTGGAAATAAGCGACGGCGGCCTCGATCAAGTGCCCGGCGCAGTAGGTTTCGTGCATGTCTTTCTCATTCGACCAGCGTTTGTCCAACTCCTTGTTCACGGTGTAAAAAGTGTAGAGGTAGCCGTCCGGCAGTTGCGCGGCGGCGATCTTGGCGATCACGCCATCGACCGTCTTTTCCAGGGCGGCGTCCCGCTGTTGGGCCAGGGAATAGGCGGCGCCTTCGATCACTTTGTACACGTCCGAGTCGTCGAAATAGATGCCCTGGAACGGCCCCGGCATCTGGCCGGCGGCTTTGGCGAAGTTATTAATCCGGCCCGTGGTCTCGCAATACTTGAAATTGTGCGGCAGGACTTTTTCGCGGTTGAGCTGGATGCGCGGCGCCCAAAAGGTGTCCTCGACTTTGACGTCATTGAACGGCACGGCGGCCAACGTCGGGCGCGGCCCTTCGCCCGCCGCCGCAGCGGTCAGGCCCAGCAGGATGGAGATAGCCAAGAAATCAAAGGTCGTCTTCATATTGGTTCTTGGGCTATTGAACGCCCAAATCGCCCCGGCGTCACGAAAAGAAGCGAGGGATTATCGGTTCTGAACGGCCCTTGGAGTCCCGGCTTGGTGCCGTCACTCGCCCGGTCCCGCACTCCCAGGACCTGCAAGCTGAGACGCACGCGTCGCCGGGCCTAAGCCAGTTCGCCAGAACCATTTGCGTTAATGGTGAGGACACCTTTCCGCCATGGTCCCATCCAGGAAGATCGGTTCGCGCCGCTCGCTGCGATTCATGACGTGGAGAAGCGCACCGGGATACTCGACTCTCAGCTTGCGGAGCGTGACGCGAGAATGACCCATCCCGCCTCATATATCAATATCAAGAACTGCGCAGTTAGCCCTCATCTGCGAGTGCATTTCGAATCCACCTTGGGTCGCGACGGCAATCAAGGACACGAAACACCACGGCCTCGCCTGCGATGACTCGATAGTAAACCGCATACGGAAACCGCTTTGCGAGTAGCCGATGAAATCCAAACCGAATCGGGTGAAGGCCCGCATACAGCACGAGCGAGTCAATCTCTGAGAACAGGCTATCGAAAAAGTAATCACCAACCCCTTCTTCCTGGCGATCGTAAAAGCGCCGGCCAGCCGCCAGATCATCGAAGGCGGGGCGAAGTACCCTGACCTTCATTCAAAGCGCTTGCGCAACTCCTTCTTCGCAGCTTCCCACTCCAAAACCTCCGTGCGTCCACCGGCAAACTCCGCCTCGGTCTGACGAAGTGCATCCTCATGCCAGGCAGGGCTGGCCAATGATTCTTCGTCGCCGGCGAGATCATTCCAAAGCGCTTCGATGATTTTGAGCTTCTCTGTCGGCGGAAGCTTGCGAAGTTCGGCGATACTCATGAGCCAAAGCTTAGCCGAAATGGGATAAGCCGCAAGCGCTCTTTCTCGGCAACGATCACGCTGAGCCGCGCGGCCCAACAGACAGTATGGACAGCGGAAAGGAAAAACAATAAACCACAACGAACGTGAAGCATTGAACAATTTGACGTTCCGTTGACGGTAAATGGCCTCCGGCGCCTCAAACCGGCGCGGGCGTCGAACCAGCATCCAAGCGGGAGGGACAAGTTCCACCTTGTCCCTGATCAAAACGACCGCGGCCAGGCGCTGGCTGAGGCCTGCAGCGGCGCGACGCTGGACGGATTTACACCCTCAATGCCAATCCGCCTTTGGCCAGCCAGTCTGCCTTCGAGCATGGCTTTGACGGAATTGGCCATCGGATTCAACAAGGGCCGAAGGCGAGGCCACCGTCAATAGTGTTGATTTTGCGCTCACAGAGGCGCCTCGCTGACAACTTAAGCCAGTTCGCCAGAACCGTTTGCGTCAATGGCGAGGACACCTTTCCGCCTCGTCCAGGAAGATCGGTTCGCGCCGCTCGCTGCGATT
>CAYIIH010000535.1:0-3959 GCA_964363225.1 uncultured Verrucomicrobiota bacterium
CTATGGCTCAAAATTGTTTTCATCCCAGCATCGAAGGCGCCCAGCATGGCGCAAAGAGTCTCGCCGAATTCCTTGATTACGCAAAATCATCGGGAGCAACGGGCGCTCAACCCTCCAATTACATGCTCCAGGACGGCAAACGGTTCAAAAGCGCCCAGGAGATCAAAGACACCTTCGAGCAGCGCGGGCTGACTCTGGATGGCGTGTCCTGTCATTGCCCGATCTGGGTCCACACCACCGCCTGGACCGGCAGCCCCACCATCCGTCCGTTTATTCCGGCGGACGTGGCGCAGAAATCTCCCACCGCCATCGAAGAATGGGCCGAGACCTACCTGATCCGCCTGATGAATCTATGCGCGGAACTGGGCATCAAGGTGTTGCCCATGTTCTGGGGCGTCGCGTTTGGATGGGAACTGGCCACGGGTTATCCCTGGGGCTTTTGGCAGGGTGGCGATTATGACCTGATCAAGAAAGGCCAGGAGCGGTTCGTCAAGAAAACTGCCAAACTGCGCGCTCACGCCAACAAGCTGGGCATTTACCTGGCGCATGAAATTCACCCCGGCACCGCCGCGATGTGCGCCGACGATTTCAACATGCTGGTCAAGATTTGCGATGGAGACAAATGCCTGGCCGTGAATGCGGACCCATCCCATTGCTGGGAAGGGGAGGATTGGGAGGCGCGGTTCCTTAAGGTTGGCTCTCGCATCTACAGTTGCCACGTGAAGAATTTTACGATTCGGCCCCGGTTGCCGTTGCGGATCATGGAGCCCGGCTGGCAAAAGCGGGCCATGCAATTTGTCGATATCCCATCCGGCGACTTGAACATGGTGCGGTACGTGGAACTGCTCATTCATGTGGGCTATCCGAAGCGTTATTGCGAAGTCATGGGCCGAACCACCGCTCCGCTCATCGTCGAGGCCGAAAGCGCCTATCGAGAGCTCGATGCGACCAGCGCCAATGGCATCCAATACGTCCGGGATAATCTCTGTTTCCCCATCGCCGCCGGCTCTTTTGAAGATGGCATGGGCGCCTAAACCGTATCCATAAAGTAGGAGCGCGGGCATCCGTGCCTGCGCGTTGCTGAAAGCACCGTGCGCGTGACCCTCGCGAGTTCTTTTCCATCGGCGAAACAACTCACTAAGAGGTGAGGGACGCTTCAAGTGGCATGCCTTTGCCAAACTCGATGGTTGCCAATCGCTTGCGGCACTCGCAGGCATGGTTGCCTGCCCTCCTATTGAAAGGGCCTGGGCGCGAGCAGTGGTCTGCCTTACCTCCCCGCAGGCGGCGGCGTGAGCCGGTTGATTTCCTTCTGCAACTCCTCCGCCTCGGACATTTTGCCCAGCTTCTCAGCCAGCGGGAGAATCTTTTTATAGATGGACACCAAATCCGGGTAATCCGGGAATTCGCTCAGGAATTGCCGGTAAAGTTCGTAGGCTTGCTCTTCCCGGCTGAAGGCTCCCAGCAGCCGGGCCAAACCTAACATGACTCGCACTCGTTGCTGCGGAGTCGGGTTCAGCTTCAGCACGGCCGAGTAAGGATCAATCGCGTCCATGAGCTTGCCCTGGGAATGGTAGAGATCGCCCAGCTTCTCCTCCAGCACCGCGCTGGTCTTGGTTTCGGGCAAGTCGCGCAGGTAATCGGTCAGGTCCGCCGGCGGCATGCCGGTCACCTGGTTCAGATTCACGATCTGCAATTGGGACCACTCGATCAATGGACTGTGCCGGCGCGCCAAATCCTCGTACAAGGCCTGCGGTTTGCGATGGAACGGCCGGTAGAGCGGATCGCCAATCACGGTGGTTTGCCACGAAAGACTCCCCTGGCAGGCGTAGGCCGCCTCTCCAAAGCTGAAGCCGAAAAGCAGCAGCCGGCTGAACAGAGTCGCCACGTCCGGTGTTCCCTCCAGATAAGGCTCCTCCACACAACCCAACGTGGCGGTCACACCCTTCTCCAGCAAAGGCCCAACCCAGTTTTGGCTCGCGGAGCGGATGGACTGGGCGCTAAAGGAGTGCAAATGGTAAGCCACCGCTCCGGGCATAAACTCGACTTTGGGACGGCTGAATGGCCCCGAAACATGGCCGTCATACCAACCGGCATACAACGCGATCTGGCTCATGGGATAACTGGCCGAAAATGTGCCCGGACTTTCATCAAAGATCGTCTCGAAACCCAAACGACGGGCGACTTGCCCGGCGCCTTTGATCCAATTATCGCCCAGCTTGTAATTGGAATTGGTCAACCCTCGCGTGTCAAAATAAGCGCGCCCCCATAAGCCATCGGTCTCAGCCTGGATCGCCAGGTCCACCAGACGTTTTGCGGCCTGAAAAGAGGGGCCATCCAGGCGCGTCACCATCAGCAGACCATTCGTCGGATTTAAATTGGCCGCGTTGGTCGCGCCGTACCAGCGATTCTGAAACGGGCCGGTTAAAGGCAGGTTGACGCGGCTGAGAGGCAGCAAAGCCAGTTCACTATCGACGGCGGCCTCGTTGCGCCGCAATTCCACCCGGATTCTCTCCATGCCTTCCTCCTTCACGTTTGGATCGCTCAGGATTTTTAACGGCACCCCATAGCAAAGCGCGGCGTAGCGAACCTTCGTTTCCGTCACTAGTTGCACCACTTCCCCCGGCTTTTCCTTGGTCGCAGGCTGGATTTCCTGCCGAAACGAAAACAGCTTCGCTTTCTCCAGTTTTTCCAGCAACGGCTTCTGCAACTGCTCCCGAAATTCGGCTCGCGTCATCGTTTCCGTTTTGGGCAAATCCAGACCGAAGATTTGCTCTTTTGGCACCTGCCGCCGGCTGGCGTAATACTCCGCCAGAATGCGCGATTCGGACACGTTGTTGTTATAAACCACGACCACGGAATCGCCGGCGTTTTCAGCCCGCAAAAATGGCGCGGCGCCGGCCGCCAGTATCCAGGCCCACAGAATCACCCGTTTTGTCACAGCACTTCTCATCATGTTTAAGCAATATTGACTTTCAAACCATCGTAAGCAAATTCCACTCCGGGTGGCATCTCCGCCTGGTCCGCATCATGGTCATACTCATGCGTCAAATGGGTAAAGTAGGTTCGGTCAGCGCCAATCCGGCGCGCGGCCGTCAAGGCTTCGTCCAGGCACATGTGCGTCCAATGCGGCGTCCGGCGCAAGGCATCCAGCACCGCCACCTTCACGCCCGAAATCTGCCGGATGATTTCCTCTGGCACCTCCTTGCAGTCGCTCAGATAGGCCAGGTGCTTTTGCCCGTTTTGCGAAAACAGATAGCCGTAGGTCTGCGTCGCGCCGTGCGGCAACGGCAAGGGGGTGATCAGCAAATCACCGACCTCAAATGGCCCCTCAATGATGCGCGGGTCCGGACGAAAATAGCCTTTCGGAATCGGCCCTCCATTGAACGCATAAGCGAAGACGCGCCGCAAATCCTGCATCGTCGTCGCGCTCGCGTAAATGGGCAAAGCGCCTCCGCCGCGCAAGTCACAAAAACGCCGGCAATCATCCAGCCCCATGATGTGATCGGCATGCGAATGCGTGAAAATAACGGCGTCCAGCCAGCGGATATTCTCCCGCAGCATCTGCAGCCGGAATTCCGGCGTCGTATCAACCGCCAGTTTGACCTGATTCGTCGCGACATAAATGGACGGGCGCGTCCGGTGGTTTTTTGGGTTCGCCAGAAAGGAGGCTGGATAATCATGCCCAATGATCGGCACTCCTTGCGAGGTTCCTGAACCAAGAAAGATAAATGAAAATGACATGCCAATTCAGGATGGAACCGGGCCAGCCCTCAGCCTCTCGAGCATCCTTCTCCGAAGTTCAAGGCCCATTCCGGGAGCGCGCGCGCCATTTTCCATAGATCAATTCTGTCATTCAGGTTCATGCCGTCAAAATCTCTGCCAAATTTCTTTTGCCGAACCTTAACACAAACGCCAAAGTCTGCGCGAACGATTTTTTGCCATGCTCACCACGTTGCGGA
>CAYIIH010000536.1:0-3915 GCA_964363225.1 uncultured Verrucomicrobiota bacterium
GGAACATGAGGCGACGACATCGAAGATTGGTGAAGACCAAATCTTCTACTGCAAACAGCGCGCCATCTCGGCGCAGGACGCCGTGAACATGATCGTCAACGGCTATTGCAAAGAGGTGTTCAAGCAACTGCCGATGGAGTTCGCCGTCGAAGCGCAGAAGCTGCTCGGCGTGAGCCTGGAGGGGAGCGTGGGGTGAACCTGCACTTCCAAAAAACTTTGAACTCAATCAAGCACGACCCATGACACAACCCATTCTCGCCCTCCAAAACCTGAGCGCCGGCGTCCACAAATTCCCCGCGCGCGTGAAGTGCGCGATCCTGCCGTGGCACCCGGTCGTTGCGGCCGTCGCAGGAAAGGGCGAAACCGTTTCGACCGAATCCGATAAGGAGTAACCATGCACCCGAACGAACCTACAACTCTAACCCGCGACGTTGAAGGGGCGCTCGTCCCTTTCGGCACCAAAGTCACACTCCAGAAAGGCGAGCAGGCCTACATCACTCAGTCGCTTGGCGGCAGCTACACCATCATCGTCAACGGCAACATGTTCCGCGTTGCCGAGAAAGACGCCGATGCGCTGGGCTTTGAAGTCGCCGCGCGGCCTGCCCGTCCAACTGACCAGCGTCGGACGCTCGAGGCGTTGGAGCAGGATGTTTGGAACCAGCTCAAGACATGCTACGACCCGGAGATCTCGGTCAACATCGTTGACCTGGGTCTCATCTACGATTGCAGACTCACGCTGACTGGGCAGGACAGCTCTTATCGGGCAGACGTGAAGATGACGCTGACTGCGCCAGGCTGCGGAATGGGGCCAACGCTGGCCCAGGACGTGCAAAACAAACTCCTGTCCATCGAGGAAATTACCGAAGCCGACGTCGAGGTGGTTTGGGATCCGCCGTGGAACCAATCGATGATGTCAGAGGCTGCCAAACTCCAACTTGGGCTGCTTTAAATCCCAATCCATGACGGTCAACGTTGCGCGAGATTCAAAGGTATTTCGGCAAGTGAACTCTCCGTGAGGAACCAACGAACTATGGCAAATAGCCACCTGGAGGAACTGTGATGGACGAAGGACTGCAAAGCGAATTGAGCAAACAGGGGATTTTTACGACCACGTTGGAAGACCTCTACAACTGGAGCCGGAAAAATTCTGTATGGCCATTGCAGTTCGGCCTCGCTTGCTGCGCCATCGAGATGATCGCCACCACCATGGCGCGTTACGATCTCGCCCGCTTTGGAGCTGAGGTCTTTCGTGCCTCACCGCGCCAGGCCGACCTCATGATCGTGGCTGGCACGGTGACCAAGAAAATGGCCCCGCAGGTGGTGCGGCTCTACAACCAGATGCCGGAGCCGAAATACGTCATCGCCATGGGCGCGTGTGCCATCTCCGGCGGGCCGTTCAAACAGGGCTACAACGTGCTCAAGGGCATTGACCGCTACATCCCGGTGGACGTGCACATTCCCGGTTGTCCGCCGCGTCCGGAAGCGCTCATCCACGCTTTCATGACCTTGCAGCGGAAGATTAATGCACAAAAACTCACCGGTCCCGAACGTCCCGGCCATCTAAAGCCCGACCAGCCGAGTGAGTTTCCTGTCCCACAGTTTGGCGAACACGATCTCGTCCCACCCAAAAACCCGGACCTCTGGCAGCCGCCGCAAATCGCCTGATGACCTATTTGGACAAAAGTCCGACAAGTCGGCAGAGCCCAGGCGGATTCGGCTTCACATCTTTGCATTTATGTGACCCAAGAACTCCAAGCGTTTGGGAACCGCCGCAGTTGCAATCCCCGGGGTCCCATCCAACACTTGCGCCATGACCGCACCGAAAGCTCCGCACATTGTGGTGCTGGGCGCAGGATTCGGCGGATTGACCTTCTGCAAAGAATTCCGCCATCCGACCACGCACGTGACGCTGGTGGACCGCACGAACCATCACCTGTTCCAACCTCTTCTTTACCAGGTGGCCACGGCAGGTCTGTCCCCGGCGGAAATCGCCCAACCCACCCGCGCCATCCTCTCCCGCTATCGCCACGTGACCGTGCTGCTGGAGCGGGCTGTGGATTTCGACCTCGCTCGCAAACGCGTCGCGCTCGAGAAGACCCGCCTGCAATACGATTACCTGGTGTTGGCGCTGGGCGGTGTCACCAGTTACTTCGGGCATCCGGAATGGGAACAATTCGCCCCGGGCCTCAAATTGCTCGAGGACGCCACCCGCATCCGTCGCGAAGTGCTGCTCGCCTTTGAAAAGGCGGAAAACGAGTCCGATCCGGCAGAGCAGGAACGCCTGATGACGCTCGCCGTAGTGGGCGGCGGACCCACCGGCGTGGAATTGGCCGGCGCTTTTGCCGAACTGACGCGCAACGTCCTCCGGCGCGACTTCCGCCGCATCGATCCTGGGCGAGCGCGGATCATTCTCATTGAAGCATCGCCCCGCATTCTTTCGCATCTGCCCCGCGACCTCAGCGACCGCGCGCAACGGCAACTCGAACGGCTCGGAGTGCAAGTGCGCATCTCCACCCGCGTCAAAGCCATTCGCAAAGGCGTTCTGGAACTGGAGCCGGCTCCTGGGGCGCCAGGTGAGGTTGGCCGTAACGCAATCCTCCGCGCCGAAAACATCATTTGGGCGGCCGGAGTCGCGGCTAATCCGCTCACGAAAAGGCTGGGAGTCGCACTCGACCGCGCCGGCCGGGTCAAAGGCAATCCTGACCTCAGCCTGCCCGGCCACCCCGAAGTGTTCGCCATTGGCGACATGGCTTTGGTGCTGCGGGACACGGGCCAACCCGTGCCCGGCGTCTCACCGGCTGCCATGCAGATGGCCAGGCACGTCGCGCGGATTATCGAGTACGAGTTGGTCTTTCCAGGCGCCGCCGCTCGTCCGCCATTCAAGTATTGGGACAAGGGCACCATGGCCACAATCGGCCGGTCTGCGGCTGTAGCCCTGATTGGTCCGGTCAAACTCAGCGGGCTGATCGCGTGGGTGGGCTGGTTGTTGGTGCATCTTATTTTTCTGATCGGCTTCCGCAACAAACTGGCGGTGCTCCTGCAGTGGGCCTACTCCTATTTGACCTACAAGCGCGGCGCACGCCTGATCACGAACCTGCCAGAGCCGGCGCAGGACAAACCCGGCGCGGCAGAGCCACAGGTCCAGGAAAGCGGCCTTCAAATGAATGAAAACTGAGAGCGAGGCCGCAGTCACAGAGACCCTGCTTTATCACGAGCAGACCAAGCATCATTTTCATCGCTATGCGAGGTCCCTCGGGTTCCTGGACTGGGCCAAGCAGCCCAATCCATTCCGCTGCTATGAAGGAGTGACACCAATCAGGCTTCCATTGCTGCAAAAAGACACCGCGCGCGAGCACCTGGCTTTGTACGAAAGGAGCCGCAACGTCTTCCAGGATTTTACCCGCGAAACCATCGGCGCCTTTCTTGAGTTATCGCTCGGGCTTTCGGCGTGGAAATCCATTCCGGGAAGCACATGGGCGTTGCGGATGAATCCTTCCAGCGGCAATCTTCATCCGACCGAGGCCCACCTGATCCTGCCAGCGCTGCCCGGAGTAACCGCTGGTGTATTCCACTACAACTCTTACCTGCACGCTCTGGAACCCAGATCCGAAGTGCCCGAAACGCTGTGGCAGCGCATCACAGAGCATCTTCACGCGGATGGATTCCTCGTCACCTTGACCAGCATCTTCTGGCGCGAAGCATGGAAATACGGTGAACGGGCTTTTCGCTACTGCCAGCACGACGCTGGACATGCGTTGGCGGCTCTCAGCTTCTCAGCCAATCTGCTCGGCTGGAAAGTCACCTGGCTGAACGCGGTGTCAATCGAGGAGATTGCGAGATTGTTGGGCTTCCATCAAACCCAGTGGCCGGAGTTCGAGTTGGAGCATCCCGAGCTGCTGTGTTTCGTCCACCGCA
>CAYIIH010000537.1:0-3895 GCA_964363225.1 uncultured Verrucomicrobiota bacterium
TGCGCGTGAGTTCTTTGCCGTCAAACCGGACCGCTCCCGCATCCGTGGCAATCCAGAGCGAGTCATCCCGGTCGATGGACATGCCGACCACATTGTTGCTGAATGAACCGGACGTGGCGCTCAAGGGTTGAAATCCAGCGCCATCAAAGCGCCAGGCGGATGATCCCCGAAATGATCCTGCCCAGACCGTTCCTTTGGAGTCACAGACGATGCTTGAAATCCGCTGGCCACCGGGACTGGGGAAGTTTTGCCAGCGCCCATCAACGAAATGCGACAAACCTCTCCCCGTCCCCGCCCAGACTGATCCATCAGGCGCTGTCGCCATCGCATACACGCCGACGTCCGCCAGGCTGTCCGCTGCAGTCGAACGGATGAAGTTTGTGCCATCGAAACGGATCACACCACCATCGCCCGTTGGAATCCACAAGACGCCATCACGGGTTTGCGCCAGGGAGCCGGGGACGATGATGCGATTGGTCTCCGCGAAGGTGGTGAACTGCCGCCCATCGAAGCGAGAGACTCTCGCGACCGGAACTGAAAATAAAGGTGAAGCGTCGTGGCCAAACCATACCTCGCCATCCGCAGCCAGAAAACTGCTCCACGTGGAATTGGCGGCCAAACCATCCGCCGCGGTGTAACTGATGAATGTCGTGGGATCGTACCGGCCTGCGCCGTCCACGGTGCTTCCGAAGTACATGACACCGTCCGGCGAACTGGTCACAAAAATCATCCGCTCGCCCGGCAGGCCGTCCGCCGTGGTGAAGTTCACGAAATTTGTTCCATCGAAGCGTGAGGCTCCGCCCTGGCCCGCAAACCAGACCGCCCCATCCTGAGCGACGTGGGTACAATAGACCTCTGTCAACCCAAGTCCATGACTTCGGCCGTACGTGACGACATTTGTTCCGTCATAGCTTCCGGCCCCAGAGCTAAGACCAAACCAAACTTTTCCATTCGCAGCGACGCTCGGGGTATCTTTGTAGCTTGATTCCAAGCCCGCTTGTCTGATCACGTTGATGAAGTTAGTTCCGTCGAAGCGCAGCAGACCTGCAGGGCCTGTCATCCAGATGATTCCCTTCCCGTCGCCAGCCATTTTATAGACTGCGCCGGGCGGCCCGTTGGTTCCCGTGAAATAGGAAAACTTCTCGCCATCAAAAGAGAAAACCTTGGCAGCCTGAGCGGACCCGAACCACACCTTCCCGTCGGGTGCCGCATAGATGGCGTCAATGTATCGAAGGTTGGCCACTTGAGCGCCCGTCCATTTATCGATTTTCTTTCCGTCATACCGGGCAATGCCAGTCTGCGTGGAGAACCATATATTTCCCCGACTGTCGCGGGCCATGTTCATGACTTGGTTATCCGGCAGGCCGTCTTCCGTCGTGAAGTTGACGAATTCATGGCCACCAAACCGGGAGACCCCACCCTGGGTGGCAAACCAGACCGCCCCGTCCGGCTCAATCAGAATCTTGCGGATTTCGTTGTCATCCGCCAGGCCGTGCGAGGTGTTGAAGACCTCCCACGCCCCTTTCTTCGAGGGCGGAAAGCGCAGATCAATGTTCGCGACCGCCTTGCGCGGGGCAGCCTCCACCAGCCTGCGTTCCGCATGATAGACATATCCGTTGGCCCCGCTGGCGCGGATGCGATAGGCGCCTGGCCGAAGATTGCGGAACGTGAACTCGCCCCGAGCATCGCTCGCCGCATTGGCCGCCACCTGCCCGGTGACGGCGTCCTCCGCCTCCGCCACCCCGCCAACGTGCGGCGTCCCGTCCAGGGCCAGGAGCGCACCTGAGATGGTGCTGGATGCGGCCAAGGCCAGATCGAATCGAGCCGGAGTTTGCGGAGCAACGGGAACATTCGTGCGCCATCCGGCAAGCTGGCCCAGTTCCGCGAACAGATCGTAGGTTCCGGGCGCATACTTGAACCCTATTTCGTATGCCCCGTTGGCGTCGGTCAGCGCGGTCGCCACCATCTCCCGGTCGCGGTCCATGCGAACGGTGGCGCCAGCCGCGGGATTCCCCGCGCCATCGGTCACCCTGCCTGAAAACGAGAGCAATGGAATCAATTCGCCGGGCGAGGGCAGCGGCGCGGGGACAATCCGGGCGTTGCCGACCAGCTTCGTCGAGTTGGCTCGCGGCGATTTGTCGGCGGGGGTCTGATCATCGAAGTTGAGCAGGCAGACCAGGTCCGGCTCCTTCCCGGTCAACTGCCGGAATAGGTTCTCGCGAATCTGGTCTCCCGTGCGCGCGCCGCGCCAGACGCGGAACTCATCCATGAACGCTTCCGTGTCGACAATTCCCGGGAACACATTGTCCTTATAGTTGTCGCGCCCCAGGCGATTGCGCTCGCCTCGCTGAAGGCGGTTGAAGGGTGTCCGGTTCGGGGCGGAAGCCGCGAGTGCCCCGTTGACGTAGAATCGGGCACGATCCCGGGCGATGACCGCCGCGAGGTGAATCCACTGGTTGGTGCGGAAAAGGTCACTGGCGACCAACCGAGTCACATTTCCCACACCACCCGGTGGCGGGATGGTGAACGTGATGTGCGGCGACGACTCAAGACGTGTCACAAAGACCCCGCGCCGTTCTTTGCCGAAATCGAAGAAACGCCGCCATGGGCGATCGTCCATCCACTTCACCCAGCCTTCGAGAGTGACTTCTTCGAGGTCGTTGAACGCGCCGCTGGGCAATTCGAGGAAGCCGTTGGTGCCGCCGAGCGAAAGCACGTAGTTGGGCGCGGCGGGTTGAGCGTGGAGGGGGGAGAGGTGGAGCAGGAGGAGGAAAATGACGAATGACGAATGACGAATTCCGAAGGAAGGCCGAAATCCGAAATCCGAATTCCAGGCCGCGCCGTCGCTTCCGCGTTCGGGCTTCGGATTTCTTTCGGCCTTCGGGTTTCGGATTTCGGATTTCATCGCGTGGGCTCCCCTACTTCCGCCGGCAGCGTCGCCGCCGCCCCTTTGTCTCCGACGTGAGTGCGCCCAACGCAACCAATCCCAAAGGGATTGCGTCTTCCAGCCCAGGGTTGCGAGGCACGAGCTACCCTGGGAAAACGCGGCGAGGAATGACGCCAACCCCAACGGGGTTGCAGCCGGTCGCGGACGGCATGGCACAACCCCGTTGGGGTTGGGGCACCGGGTGGGATTTGACCCAGGGTAGCTCGTGCCTCGCAACCCTGGGCTTTGAGCCGGAATCCCTTTGGGATTCGCGTGTCCGGTGAAAAGTCGGGCAGTAACCCCACAGCCCAAAAGCTGGCGCAAAGCGCCGCGAAACCGAAACACGGTTGTCACGACGGCTCTCCGCCCTTGTCGCCTGGGGAGCGTGACTGGTTTCTCAATAGATTTCATCGTGTGTGCCGACACTGAGCAAGACGATGACTTCACCGCCCGTTCGCGCATCTTTCTCCAGAGAGAACAATATGCGGCAGTCGTAGCCGCAGGAGCAGGCTCGCAAGCCGAGCAGGTCATCGCTGAGTTTGTGCGTGCCCAAATCCGCCGCGAAAACGTCCTGCTCCATCCGCCGCAATGTCGCTTCGATCTGTTCTTGAAGACGCGGATCGCGGGCCGCAAACCTGCGAAAGGCTCGGCGGAATCGCGGCGTCAGGTCGAGCTTTCTCATCCCTCGTCGGGCGATTGAAGTGAGGCCCGCAACTCGGCGATGACTTCTTCCGCTGATTGCGGCCGCCCTTGGCCGTCGTGAAACGCCTGGATGGACTCCCGCGCGCTCCGAGCCAATTCGCGACGATGCTCTTCAATGCGGCGGCGATGCAAAATCTGCTCCAACATTTCCCGCTGTTCGGCGGGAAGCTGGCTGACAGTGTCCAAGGCTTGGTCCAGGGTGATCATGGTATCTGCAGGGCCAATGCTTGGCGTGAGCCAAGCTATTGAAGGTGAAGTGATCATCAC
>CAYIIH010000538.1:0-3886 GCA_964363225.1 uncultured Verrucomicrobiota bacterium
CAGCGCCGGCAGCGACTCCTGCACCGGCGGCAGGACGGGCGGGGGCGCGGGCGGGCGACAAAAGTCACGGCTCGCCGAGTCTTGCCCTACCGGACTTGGCTGCGGCTTGGCCGTGCTGGGAACCTCCGCGCATTCGCCTTGTCACGCCTTGGGAGCATCTCTAATTTGCTTTTGCGTGGATATCGTCGCATTTCAAATAGGCAGCTTCACGATCTATTGGTACGGCATCCTGTCCGCCGCCGGCTTCCTGGTGGCCCTCTGGACTGCCGGCAAACGGGGATTGCGCGAGGGACTGGCTCCGGCAGTCCTGATGGACCTTGGACCTTGGCTGATCGTGGGGGCGGTGATGGGCGCGCGCGCTCTTTATGTCATCTCTTACTGGAAGGAGTTTTTTGCGGATAAACCTCTCTGGGAAATTTTCATGCTGCGCCACGGCGGGCTGGTTTATTACGGAGGATTAGTGGGAGCGGCGGCCGCCACGATTCTCTTTGTGCGCCGGAGGCGGCTGGCTCTCTGGAAAGTGGCTGACGTTTTGGCGCCGAGCATTGCTTTGGGCCATGCCTTTGGGCGGATTGGCTGTCTCATGAACGGCTGTTGCTACGGACGGGTCACCAGCCTGCCGTGGGCGATTCATTTTCCCTCGTCTCATGAAACCTACCCGGCCGGCGTGCATCCGACTCAATTCTACGAATCGTTCCTGAATCTCGGACTGTGCGCGGCTCTGGCCTGGCTTTATCCGCGCAAGAAATTTGACGGCCAGGTGTTTGCTTTTTATCTGGTCGGCTATGCGCTGCTCCGGGCGTTGGTGGAGGCGTTCCGGGGCGACTACCGGGCTTTTTACTGGGGTGGCGTCCTCACGTCGGCGCAATTGGTGAGCCTCGCCACGCTGGCGGCCGGGTTCATTCTTTTGTGGAAATTGCCCGCGGCCAAACCAAAGACGAAATGAGCGTCCTGCCATGGCTTCCCGGAACGATACGATCCTGGTTCAGCAATCCCGCCCGCAAGAACGGCTGGATACTTTCTTGCGCGGCCAGTTTCCGGCGGTGTCACGGGGGACGATTCAACGGTTGATCGCGCAAGGCGACATTCGGGTCAACGGGCAAATGGTCAAACCGACGCTGGCGCCCCACGCCGGGGATCGCATTGATGTTCATTGGCCGGAGCCGAAGGCTGCCACGGCCAGGCCGGAGGACATACCGCTGGACATTCTGTTCGAGGATGAGGACCTGTTGGTGCTGAACAAGCCGCCGGGATTCGTGGTCCATCCCGGCGCCGGGCATGATGAACATACATTGGTCAATGCCTTGCTCCACCATTGCGCCGGCCAGTTGAGCGGCATCGGCGGGGTGGCGCGCCCCGGCATTGTCCATCGCCTGGACATGGACACCAGCGGATGCCTGGTCGTAGCCAAGAACGATCCGACCCATCTGGCTTTGGCCCAGCAATTTGCCTCGAGGGACGTGCAGAAGATTTATCACGCGCTGGTGTGCGGCGAAATGCTACGTCAGGCCGGCGAGATTCGCGCCGCGATTGGCCGGCACCCGACGCACCGCAAACGCATGGCAGTGCTCGATGGAATCGGGCGCGAAGCGTGGACCAGCTACCGTGTTTTGGAACGGCTGCAAGGGGCGACGCTGGCCGAGGTCTCATTGCACACGGGCCGCACGCATCAAATCCGGGTGCATTTTCAGTTCCTGGGCTTTCCTTTGATCGGAGATGCCACCTACGGGAAGCAGCAGAATAATCGGTTGCAGGAATTGACGGGGTACGTGGCGCCCCGCCAGATGCTGCACGCTCAAAGGCTGGCCTTTGTGCATCCGCGCTCGAACGAGCCGATGGCTTTGGAAGCACCGTGGCCGGCGGATTTTAGAGCCACCTTGGCGGCGCTGCAGTTGGGATAGACGCCGCCGAGGTTGGTTCGATCCTTGAAACCGCTTCCCTTTCTGTCTTTACATTTTCTGCGGCAAGACTTTCTCTTGAATGGACTGAGACACAAAAATGAAAACGACCAAGCCAAAGGAAAGCCCGGCCGGGAAATGGGTTTCGTACCGCCCGGAAATCAAAGTCCTGGATTGCACGATCCGCGACGGGGGATTGATGAACAACCACCATTTCGATGATCAAGTCGTGAAAGCAGTCTATACAGCCTGCGTCGAAGCCGGCATCGATTACATGGAGATCGGTTACAAGGCCTCCCGCAAGATCATTATCCCGGGCGAACACGGCCAATGGAAGTATTGCCTGGAAGACGATATCCGGCGCATCGTCGGCGATAATAAAACCGCCCTGAAGCTGACCGTCATGGCCGATGCCGAGCGGACCGATTATCACGAGGACATCCTCCCCAAAGACCAGAGCGTGATCGACATGGTCCGCGTCGCGACTTACATCAGCCAAATCCCGTCCGCGCTCGACATGATCAAGGACGCGCACGATAAGGGCTACGAAACGACCGTCAATCTGATGGCCGTTTCCACGGTGCCGGAGCGCGAACTGAACGAAGGACTGGAACTGCTGGCGGGATCGGAGACGGGCGCCATTTATGTGGTGGACAGCTTTGGCGCTCTTTATAGCGAACAGGTGCATTACCTGGTCCGCAAGTACCTCTCTTACGCAAAAGCCACCGGCAAAGAAGTCGGCATGCACGCCCATAACAACCAGCAACTGGCCTACGCCAACACCATCGAGGCGATCATCATGGGCGCCAACATGCTCGACGCCACCATGGCCGGCCTCGGCCGCGGCGCCGGCAATTGCGCCATGGAATTGCTGGTCGGCTTCCTGCACAACCCCAAGTACAACCTCAGGCCGGTCCTGCAATGCGTCCAGGAACACATCGAGCCGCTCCGCGAAAAACTGCTGTGGGGCTTTGATCTGCCTTACATGATGACGGGTCTCCTCAACCAGCATCCGCGCGCTGCCATCAAATTCAAGGCCACCGAGAAAAAGGGTGACATCGTGAAGTTTTACGATGCCATCACCGAAGAGGAATAAAGAAGAGATTTGCTCCGCTCCGGCAGGCCGACGGATGAGTCAGTGCCATCAAGGCTGCCTGCCGCTGCTGCCGCAGCAGGCAGCGCTGCAGACCAACGCTTCAGCCGGAAAAGGGAACCGATGTTCATGGAGATTCGGTCAAAAAAATAATCTTTTTGACCCCATTGCTTGACGTCTTTGTTGGTAGGTTCATCGAGATCATACGAATCAACGGCTTTGCGCCCAGCGCGAATTGCAGTAAGATAGGCCCGTGACAACGGAACAAATCATTGGGTTGGTGCTGGCGCTGTTGGCGATGAGCTTGGGGCTGCTGGGCAGCCTTTTGCCCGGTCTGCCTGGCACGCCGCTCGTGCTGCTGGTGGCCGTTGGCCATCGTCTTTACTTCGGGGACACCAGCGTGAGCAACCTAGTGCTGACGCTGCTCGTGCTCATCACTCTGTTCTCGCTGGCCGTGGATTATCTCGCCAGCGTGCTGGGAGCCAAGAAGCTGGGGGCCACCTGGAAGGGGCTTCTGGGGGCTGTGGTGGGGGCCTTGATTGGTCTGTTTTTCGCCTTGCCCGGCCTCATTCTGGGGACGTTTCTGGGCGCTTTGCTTTTTGAATTGGCCGGCGGCCGGGAATTCAACGCCGCAGCGCGCGCCGGCGTCGGGGCGATGCTTGGTTTGCTGGTGGGGGCCATTGGCAAACTGGCTTGCTGCGTGACCATGATCGGACTGTTCGCTTTTAACGTGTTCGCCCGCTCCTTCCCTGCGACTCCACTGGAAGCGGCGCAAGTGATGATAGGCCAATGGCTTAGTTAAGGGAGGAATCTCTTCCCGTCGGCGTTGCCGCCTGAAAAATCGTTTGTGAAATGAATTGACTGGATTGCGGTGGCTTGGCCAAGCTCCAGCTCA
>CAYIIH010000539.1:0-3860 GCA_964363225.1 uncultured Verrucomicrobiota bacterium
GATCAGAAGGTTGAACGTTCAACTCGTTCCGGGTGCACCACGGCGACAACGGTTTAAGCAAACGTCGGAATTCGACAAAAAGTTCGAAAGTCCATCTGGCGCAGCCCTTTTTTCGACTGACATCACCCCGGGCAGTGATTCCATCATTGGGATCGTGCTACACGAGCACAAAATGAGAATCAGAAATAGCGCCGCGCTCGACAGCTTGAAGAAAGTCTTCATGGCGACCAGTCTGGCGCTCGAAAAAGAACCAGCCGTCAGGGGTGAGATTGTGGGAATCGGCATGGACATGGAAGCCGGCGTGGGGTATGGATTTGTGCATGGCCATCTGGATTCTTTCGATGTTGGGTGATTGTGCTATTAAGAGTGACATCCTGGCCACCGCACGATGTGGCTCTGGGGCTCGAGCTTCGAATTCTAGCCCGCGATCCAGGAAAGGACCAGACGCCCGCTTAACCCAACGATCAAGCCACAGGATCCAGGGGATAGTGCCCCGGATTTGACAGGATTAATCCGAAGGAAATAGGCGGCCTCCAACGTTATGAAACGCTGCGCATACTGCGGACGTGAAAACGACCCTGACGCCGCTCGCTGCCTCGAGTGCGGCACCGAGTTTACGGTGCCGCTGCCCATGAGTGAACCGCTTCCGCCTTTGGAGAGGATTGCGACGGTGCAAAATGAAATTGAGGC
This sequence comes from uncultured Verrucomicrobiota bacterium, assembly GCA_964363225.1. GTDB lineage: Bacteria > Verrucomicrobiota > Verrucomicrobiia > Limisphaerales > CAYIIH01 > CAYIIH01. The sequence goes on from CAYIIH010000539.1 coordinate 691, forward strand.
CCAGCGGCTGGAGATAGAGCTGCGCAGCGGGGGGATACCACACGTCTTGATCAGCTACTCGGACTCGGCCTTCGACGGGATTTTCCAGACGGCTCGCGGCTGGGGACACGTGGAAGCCGCCGGACACCACCGAAACGCCGTGTTGACCATTCTCAATGAGATTCGGCAAAGCCCCTTGCAGGATAACAAGGAACTTCCTGAACAGCCGGAGGACGATGACGCCGCGTAACAAAACCAGTCGTTGGCCGCTGAGACGCCGTCAGCACAGACTTAAACCGCCAACCTGCGGGTGGAGCGCTTCGACAAGGAGCGCAGGATCAACGGCCGAAAAGCCTCTGCGGACGGCCTGTCTAGGACCTTTCGGCTGCGCCGCATCAACCTAGAACCGGGAGTTCAAACCACGAAACACACGAAACACACGAAAACAGAACCGCATTGGCAAAAGCCGCCTCTCACCCAAAGGGTGAATGGCCTCGCTCTTACAGGTATTTTTCATTTCGTGTTTTTCGTGTATTTCGTGGTTCCAACTGGTTTTTCGAGGATCAAAGACTCGCCCTCGTATCGACACGACGGTCGGTTTCTGATAACACCAGTGAGCAGATGATCACAGGCTGCGCATGATTGAAGTCGATGGCCTGACGAAGTTGTATGGCGATTTTGTCGCTGTGCAGGCGCTTTCTTTTCAGGTGCAGCGGGGAGAGGTCATGGGTCTGGTCGGTCCGAATGGGGCGGGCAAAACGACCACGCTGCGTTGTCTGGCCGGCATTATTCCTGCCTCGCGCGGCGCCGTGCGGATTTGCGGGCATGATATCGCCGGAGCGCCGCTGGCGGCCAAGCAACAATTGGCCTTCTTTGCCGACGAACCCAGGCTTTTCGAGTATCTCACCGTCCAGGAGCATTTGAATTTCACCGCCCGGATTTACCAGATGCACGGTTACGAGGCGGTCGCCCGGACGTTGCTCGAGGAATTGGAGTTGGCCGATAAAACGGATAAGCTGGCGAGTGAATTGTCGCGCGGCATGAAGCAGAAACTGGCCATTGCCTGCGGCTTGCTGCACGATCCCCAGGTCATTTTCTTCGACGAACCATTGACCGGCCTCGACCCGGTCGGCATCCGGCGCATGAAAGATTCGATTCGGCGCCGGGCGAGAAATGGCGCGGCGATTATTATCAGCTCGCACCTGCTGCATCTTCTGGAGGAGGTCTGTTCGCATGTGCTGATCTTGAAGAATGGGAAGAAGGTGATTGACGGCACGATTCCGGAGGTTCGACAGCGCTTTTCGAATCAGGCCGATGACGCCAACCTGGAGGAGGTCTTTTTCCGGGCCACGAGCGAGCCAAAAGAAACGCCATGATCGGTGCCTTTGCTTATCTTTATACGGTCTCACTGAAGAATCAGATTATCCGCCAAGCCAAGAGATTGAAGAGGCCGAAGTACCTGGCGGGCGCCTTGGCTGGTGGGCTTTATTTCTTCGTGTTCTTCTTTCGACCGATCTTCATGTCGTTTCAGGGCGGCCCAACTCGCAGCGCCGGCCTCAATCCTGACTTTCTGCCGCTGATCGAATTCGGCGGCGCGCTGATGGTGGTTCTCTTAGTGGCCCAGGCATGGATAATTCCAAGCAAACGTGTGGCGCTGGACTTTACGGAAGCGGAGATTTTCTTTCTCTTTCCAGCGCCCGTGAGCCGCCGGGCGTTGATTCATTTCAAGCTGCTGAAATCGCAGTTGGCCATACTCATGGTGGCTGTGCTGATGGCGGCTTTTTCGAGAAGGTCCCCAGGCCAAGGGTTGTTTTGGATGCATGGGATCGGGTGGTGGCTGGTGATGTCCAATCTGGCGCTGCATGAACTGGGCGCTTCATTTCTAAGAACGCGCCTGATGGATGCCGGCATCACGCATTGGCAACGGCGGCTGGCTGTGTTGACCCTTCTTGGGGCGGGACTGGTGTTGGCCGTGGTCTGGATTCGACAGGCTGTGCCTGTGCCTGGTACGGACCTGTTCAGCAATGGCCATTCCCTGCTGGCGTACGTGCAGCAGGTGGCGCTTTCAAATCCGGCGTTGTATCTCCTGCTTCCGTTCCGAATTCTGGTCAGGCCGATGCTGGAGGCGGAGACCGGCGCATTTATACTGGCTTGCGTGCCGGCGCTCGCGCTCCTGGGGCTGCAGTACCATTGGGTGGTGCGATCACAAGTCTCCTTCGAGGAAGCTTCGATAGAGAAAGCGCGCGAACGGGCCCAAATGATCGAGGCCATCCGCGGCGGCAAATGGCATTTGGCGCAGCCGCCGAATCGGCAACGGCGCCCCTGGTTCCGCTTGCGAGCGACGGGCCTCCGGGCGGTGGCGTTGTTTTGGAAGAATCTGATCGCCTCCGGCAGCATGTTTTCACTCCGATTTTGGACTGCTGCCGCTCTGATCATTCTCGTCGTGGGCGGCTCGCTACGTATATTCTGGCCGCAGTCGCCGTTCCTCCTGGTCAGCGGGGCCATTCCATTGACCGTTGGTGCCGTTTTGGTGATCTTGGGGCCGCAAGCGGTGTTGTTGGATTTGCGCCAGGACCTGCCGGCCACCGACCTGCTGAAATCGTTTCCCTTGCCAGGGTGGCAAGTGGTGCTGGGCGAGATAGCGGCTCCGGCAGTGATTTTGTCCGGTGCCCAACTTTTCTGTTTGGCGCTGGCGCTGGTGCTGATTCCGGACTTGCCGAATGTCAAGCTTTTGCCGGTGGTCAGCCGGCTGCCCTTTGCCTTGGCGGCAGTGATTTTGCTGCCGTTTCTCAATGTCGTTTCTCTTCTGGTCATCAACGGCGCAGTGTTGCTCTTTCCCGCCTGGATTCCGACCGGCGCGCACGCGCCGCAGGGCTTCGAGGCTCTGGGACACCGGATGCTTTTCATGCTCGGTCAAATCGTGGCTCTCCTGCTGGCCCTGACGCCGGCCGCGGGCTTGTTTGCGCTCACTTATTGGATCGGGCAATACTGGCTGAACGGGTTGGTGATGGTCGTGGTTTCCGCCGTGGCAGCCGCGCTCGTGTTGGCGGTGGAAATCTTCATCGGTTTGAAAATGCTGGGGGATTTGTTCGAACGCTTCGATCTGTCAGCGGAGCCGGTCAATTGAGTTGTAGCAGGGGTCAGTTCCTAGTTTCGATTCTGCATAGAACGGGTAGGTTTTTCAGCAGGGG
>CAYIIH010000540.1:0-3858 GCA_964363225.1 uncultured Verrucomicrobiota bacterium
CCCCCGACCTCTTCAAGGGCTAAAAAGTAGTCAGCGGGTTTTTCAGCAGAATCGTTATAGAGATTGCAGGCGGCGGAAAATATAGCCTCGCACTGAGGCGTGATGGCATAGTCGTGGCTTGGGGCGACAACTTCAACGGTCAGATAAACGTTCCGCCAGGTTTGGCGAACGTGCATGCGATCGCGGCTGGCGGGGGAACATGCTTCGCGCTCGTAAGCGATGGTTCAACACTTTCTTCACTTCAAGTTTTTGACCCGGCTCTCGCGCAGAATATCTTCAGCATGTCCTTGACTGCATCACGGGGTAGAAGCTACCGGCCGGAATTTACTGATTCTGTGGTAAAGCCCAACTGGACGATGCTGCCTCCTGTGCCGGGCAATGGCACGATTAGAACCTTAACTGATTCGCCCGCCAACGTTCCCCAGCGTTTCTACCGGGTACGCCAACAGCCCTGACTCATCCTTGGAGCACGGCAAGCTGTTGGTTTCGTGGCTGCCGTCGTGAGACGGCGGGTGGAATTCCCCTGGAGTGGACGAAATCCAGACGCGCACTCACAACCGCGGCCACGTCGCTCTTGCAGCCACGGCAGTTTTGCACCACGGCAGTTTTGCATTGGCAAACCGCAGCGCAGCTATACCCTCGCGGCAACGCGTTTAAACATGAAAACACGATCCATTGTCCAACGAACTTTCCTCCTCTCGGTGCTGGGCTCAAGTCTGCTCGCGGCGGAAGCGCAGCGCCAGGAGCCAATCCCCCTGCCTGAACATCCCCGCCCCGATTTCCAGCGCGCCGATTGGCAGAACCTGAACGGGCCTTGGCACTTCCGCTTCGACAAGGAGAACTCCGGCGAAAAAGAGAAATGGTTCGAGGGCAAGGCCGACGCGCCGCTTTCCACGGCCTTTCCGCTGACCATCACAGTGCCGTTCCCGTGGGGGTCCAAGCTGTCCGGCGTGGGCAACGAGGCCGACATCGGCTGGTATGCCCGCACGGTCCGCATCCCGGAATCGTGGCGCGGCCAGCGCGTCGTGCTGATCCTCGGCGCATGCGATTGGCACACCACGGCGTGGCTCGACGGCCAGGCGGCGGGTGCGCATCGCGGCGGCTACACGCCGGCCGAGTTTGATCTGACCTCGCCGGCGAAATTCGGCCAGGAACAACGGCTTGTTTTGCGCGTGGATGACACGCCGCACCCCTTCAAGCTCGAAGGCAAGCAAGGCTACGGCGCCGCGAAAGGCATCTGGCAGACAGCCTACCTGGAGGCGCGCGCGCCGACTTGCCTGGAAGCCGTTCATTTCTCGCCTGACATTGACCAGAACAAAGTGACGGTGAAGGCCTGGCTCAACGAGCCGGCGCCGGCGGACGCGGAATTGCGCCTCCACTTCAAGACCGGCAGCGTGCCCGATTCCGCTAAGGCAGTGGCCAAAGGCGAGCGCGCAGTTCAATTTGAAGTCGCCATTCCCCAGCCACGCCTTTGGTCATTGGAAGACCCGTTCCTTTACGAGGTCGATGCCGCACTACACACCGGCCAAGCGGAGGATCGCGTGCAGACTTACTTCGGCATGCGCAAGATCAGCGTCGTCAAGCTGCCGGGCACGGATTTCCCTTACATCGCGCTCAACAACAAGCCGGTCTATCTCCAGATGACGCTTGACCAGTCGTATCACCCGGACGGCTTTTACACGTTTCCCAGCGACGAGTTTATGCGCGATGAGATTCTGCGCTCGCGCCGCCTGGGCCTGAACGCCAACCGGCTGCACGTGAAGATCGACGTGCCGCGCAAGCTCTATTGGGCCGACCGCCTGGGCTTGTTGATCATGGCCGACGTGCCGAACAGTTGGGGCGAGCCGACCGCCGAGATGCGGCAGGAAATCGAGTTCGCGATGCGCGGCATGATTCGCCGCGACTTCAACCACCCCGCTATTTTTTCCTGGGTGCCTTTCAACGAAACCTGGGGTTTGTTCACCAAGCAGGGCGACAAACGTCTGTTCCTGCCGGAAACTCAGGATTGGGTTGCATCCGTGTATCGGCTGGCGAAACAACTCGATCCGACGCGGCTGGTCGAGGACAACTCGCCGTGCAATTACGATCATGTCGAAACCGACATCAACAGTTGGCACGCCTATCTGCCGGGCTACGCCTGGCGCGAGCATCTCGACAAACTCGCGGGCGACACGTTCGCCGGCTCGAAGTGGAATTTCATCGGCGGCCGGACGCAAGCCGGCCAGCCGCTGCTGAACAGCGAATGCGGCAACGTCTGGGGCTATGACGGCAGCGCGGGCGATGTCGATTGGAGCTGGGATTATCACATCATGATGAACGAATTCCGCCGTCACCCGAAAGTCTGCGGCTGGCTGTACACGGAACACCACGACGTGATCAACGAATGGAACGGCTATTATCGCTTTGATCGCTCGGAGAAATTCACCGGCCTCGATGAATTGGCGCCAAGCATGAGCCTGCGCGATCTGCACGGACCGTTTTATCTCTCGACCGGGAGCGACCTTTGCCGGGACGTGAAGCCGGGCGAAACGGTGGAGGTGCCGCTCTTTGCCTCGTTTCTGACTGACCGCGCGCCGGGGAAGCAACTGGTCATCCGCGCCACGCTGGCCGGATGGCATGACCTCGGCGGCAATGAAACCTGGCAGCAGAATCTCTGGACGATCCCGTTTGAGCCGTGGCTGGCGCGCGAACTCCCGCCCGCCAAGTTCACCATGCCGCTACACCCCGCCCTGGCCATCTTGACGCTGGCGTTGGAGACCGAGTCCGGGGCCGTTCTGCACCGCAACTTTACCGCGTTCCGCGTCGCCGACGGACCGTCGCCTCGGAGCGAGCGGCGGCGGCTGGGCGCCGGTGACTTTCATATTCTGCGTTTTGCGCCAGGCTCCTTCCGCGAAGCCAAATGGTCGCTCAAGCAGTGGAGTGTGCTCGAGGGTTTGAAAGTCAACGGCGCCGGGCACGGTTACTTCGAGTATCGCATTCCGTGGCCGGAAGGTTTGGACATTGGGAAGGTCGCAGGCGCCAGCTTCCTGATGGAAGCGTCCGCCAAGCAACTCTTTGGCAAGGACAAGCAAGGCGCGGCGAAACAGGAAGGCGACTTCATGCTTGGCAAAGGAACATATGATCCGAGCTTGAATCCGAATTCTTATCCGATGACCGACACGCGGACCTTTCCCAGCGCCGTGCATGTCCGCGTCTGCGGGCAAGCCGCCGGCGCGTTTGAATTGCCTGACGATCCGGCTGATCATCGCGGCATCCTCTCGTGGCACGCCCAAAAGCGGGACCGCAAGCTTCGCGAGGCCGGTTCCTACGGCTACTTGATCACCGCCACGATTCCGGAGACGGCTTTGCGAAGCGCGGCCGCGGCGAAGGAGATCATTTTGCGCCTGGAAGTGGATGATTCGTTGCCAGGAGGACTGGCCATTTACGGCGAGCGGTTTGGCCGTTACCCGGTCGATCCGACGCTGGTGTTCACCCTGAAATGATGGCGGGGCAAGGGACGCATCCGCCAACCAAGGCCATCAGAGCCGTCCAATTCATCAGCAACGCGCAGGCATGGATGCCTGCGCTCCTTTCGGTTTCCTATTTGGCTGGCCGCCGATGCACTTTGTGGATGGCGGCTTGATCGGTGCATTTGATGATCATCTCGTCGATGCAGACGTGAGGCGGGCGGCTGGCGGCCCAGACCAAGGCTTCCGCCACGTCTTCGGGCGTGAGGGGATTGACGCCTTCATAGACTTTTTTGGCGCGGGTGGCATCACCTTTAAAGCGAACCAGGGAGAATTCCGTTTCGGCCAGGCCGGGATCAATCGTGCCGACGCGCAAGCCGGTGCCACACAGCTCGAGACGCAAGGCGCGGGT
>CAYIIH010000541.1:0-3830 GCA_964363225.1 uncultured Verrucomicrobiota bacterium
ATTGGGACGCTACGGCCACGAATTCCGGGCCTTATTTCTATCGGGTGAAAGTGGAATAGTCTGGGCAACTGACTCCTTCCTTCATGTCTTTTAAAGTCTTCACAGAAGGACGGCACCTCGTCCTGGCTGCCTGTGTTTGGCTATTGCCAGCGCCAAATCTGACAACAGCCGGTCTGGATTCTACTGCCAGCTCGCAGGAGGTTGTCCTGGTCGAACCTGCTTCAGTCACGGATCAAAATCTGGCCCATTGGAAGAAGGAAGGCTTCAAGGGTGTGGCTGTGGTGCTCGACGAAAGCCATGAAAAGGCCGCTTACAGTAAAGCAGCCCAGGTCACGCAAGAAGCAAAGCTGGATTTGTTCTACTGGATCGAGGTGGGGCGGAATCCGCAAATGGCTGAGGCACATCCGGAATGGATGGCGTCGCTCGGAATGCATGACGACTGGCAAAAGCGCTTTCCAAAAGCCGCCTTGCCAAAGAAAGGGGAGGTGGCCAAGGCCTTTCCTTGGGTGCCCATCACTTATCGAGAGACCTTCGAAGCGCATTTAGCGCGCATCAACCGTTTGCTGGCGCTCGTGCCCAAGGATTATCAAGGGCTGCTTCTGAACGATCTGCAAGGCGGCCCGGCTTCGTGCGGCTGCGGAAATCTCCAGTGCCGCTGGGCCACGGATTACCAGGTGCCCGCCACGGCTACGGCCCTGGCCGGCGCCGACGTCGCCGCTAGATTCGTGGCCGCAGTCCGGCAACGCATCGGCGCGAAAGCGATCATTCCCGTGTGGACCACGGAGTGCGAGGACGTCGATTTGCCCGCTGACAAACAGGCGGACGGTAAGAGCACCGGTTATTGTGGGACCGTGCCCTGCCATCACGGCCTGTGTCCAAAAGAGTTTGCTAAACAATGGTCGGCGTTGGGCGAGAGCCATCACGGACCGATTGCTTTGCTGGCGCTTCACCGCGAATTTGATCGGGCACGTCCGGAATACGGCGGCGGCGTTGGCTGGGTCAAAGCGGCGGTTGAGTACCTGGGAAAGATCCCCGCTCAGGAGGGGAACACGCCTCTGGCGCATGACCGGCTTTGGCTCGTGGTGCAAGGCTATGGCTCCAATGCTGCGGAGGAAAAAGCTGCGCGCCAAGCCGCGGTCAAAGCGGGAGCCGGCGGGGTCGTAGTCGCCCGCACCAGAATAGACCAATCATACGAGCCGCGCTTGGTGCCGGTCCAGAAGTGATTCTTCACCCAATGGACGCAGCGCGGCGGAGCGGCAAGCAAAGCCGGACGGCGAGAAAACCGCAGAGACGCGAAAACCGCAGAGAAAAGAGAAAGAAAACTCTTCTCTCTGCACTGTAATCCGCACGAATCCTCGCAAGCTACAAGGGCTTTCCAGGAGCGCGGACAGCCTTGTCCGCGCGTTTTTTTCCCATCGTCACCTTCGCGCGGACAAAGCGGTCCGCGCTCCTTGGGTTGCAGCCTTGCCGCGCTGCGTCTATCGCGGCTCAGCGGTTGAACAGCCCTTTGAGACATCCTCGCGGGCCACCAAGACCATGAGGTATTGCAGTGCAAGGGGCCGGCTAAAGTCGGGACACCAAACGCCGGTGTTTTGGAACAATGGCTGAAAAGCCCCAGCGCTCGAATTCTCGGGAGACAATTTGAGCCTGCTCATGTGGGTAATCCCTTGCCCGGGAATGCCGGCCTGCGTAACTTGCCGGCGTGAGCGATGTGATTGCGCAGATCGATGAATTGATCCGGCAGAAGGCGCTTTTCCAGCCAGGACAATCGATCTTAGTGGCTGTTTCCGGCGGTGTGGATTCCATGGTCCTGCTGCACGTCCTCCATCAACTCGCGGCGCAGAACAAGTGGCGCGTGGTGGTGGCGCATTTTAACCATCAACTCCGAGGCAGAAGCAGCGCGGCTGACGAAAAGCTTGTCCAGCGGCAAGCAGCGCAACTTCGGCTGCGCTGTTGCACGGGTCGTGGCGACGTGCGCGAGTATGCCCGAAAGCACGGATTGTCCGTAGAAATGGCTGGGCGAATTCTGCGCCACAGGTTTCTGGCCCGCACCGCAGTCCGCCTTGGGATCAAGACCATTGCTTTGGCGCATCATGCCGATGACCAAGTCGAGCTCTTTTTCCTGCGGTTGTTGCGCGGCAGGGGAGGGGAGGGGTTGAGCGGCATGAAATGGAGCAATCCTTCTCCAGTTTGTCCGCAGATTCAATTGGCGCGACCGCTGTTGGCTGCGGGCAAGGCGGATTTGCTTTCGTTTGCGCGCGAGGCCGGCATTGCATTTCGCGAGGATGCCAGCAATGCGCGGCTTGAGCATGACCGGAATCGGCTGCGGCACGAATTGCTGCCGTTAATCCGCCAAAAGTATCAGCCTGGTCTGACCAAAACGACGCTTCGCCTGCTGGAGATTCTAAGCGCCGAAACCGATTTCGTGCGCCAGGCGGCCCGGCAATGGCTGCTCGAACAGGGTCCGGAGCCTTTCGACCGGCTTCATCCCGCCGTGCAGCGGCAGTGCTTGCAGATGGAACTGTTCAAGCTGGGAATCACGCCCGAATTCGATCTGATCGAACGGTTGCGCTGCTTTCCAAACCAGCCGACGACGATCTCGCCTCGATGCACGTTGACGAGGGATGACCAGGGCCGCCTGCACCGGCGGACCGCGAGTCGCGCAGTCCGATTTAAGGCCAACGAACTTTGCCTTCACTTGAAAGGCCGGACAGGCCGCGTGCAGTTCGACAACGTAGCCGTGCAGTGGGAAATTCTCCCGCGCTCGAAGGCGCCCCGTGATTTTGCAGGAAGAAAGGCCGGATGCGAGTATTTCGATGCCGCCAAGGTCGGCTCGCCAATTCTATTGCGGCATTGGCGTCCGGGCGACCGATTTCAGCCCATCGGCATGCGAGTGCCGGTCAAGTTACAGGACCTGTTGACGAACCAAAAAGTGCCGCAGCAGCGGCGACATGAGTTAATCGTGGCCACCACTGTCCAGGGGACCTTGTTTTGGGTGGAAGGCCAGCGCATGGCCGAGACTTTCAAGCTCGACAAGCGAACCGTTTGCAGCTTGAAATGGGAGTGGCATCGGCCACAGGCCAATCGTGCGCCGGCCTAAGGCCGTGGCCAACGCGCCTTTATAACAAGCGATGGTTGCGTGAGTTGGGATCGCATGGTAGCTTGTCGCGACTTAATCACCTGTAATTTCAATGTCTGACGAGAATCAAAGCAACGGAAACGGAAGAAACGACCGCAAGAACGGAGACGGCAAGGTGCCGCCGCGAAATTGGCTGCTGTGGATCGCCATTATCGGGGCCATACCGCTGCTCATGTTCTTTAAGACGAAGACCGAAACCGTCCAAACCACGTTGTCCCGCCATGAGCTGATTCAACTGATGGATTCGAACCTGGTGGTTTCGGGCACGATCCATTACAATCCCCAATCTTCCGTTCTGCATGAGATTACGGGCAAGTACCGCAGAGGCGAGACGACTGAAGTCCCGTTCAAGACCAAGACACGTTTGAATGAAGCGCTGGAAACCAGGCTGCTGGATTCCGGCAAATTCGAATCGGTGGAACCCAATACACTGCTGCTGAACGTTTTTCTGACCATTCTGCCGATTCTGCTGGTCGCGTTGCTTATTTGGTTTTTTTTCATTCGACAAATCAAAATGGCTGGCAAGGGCGCGCTGAGTTTCGGCAAGAGCAAAGCCCGGTTGCTCAACAAAGAAAAGAATCGCACGACCTTCAAAGACGTGGCCGGGGTGGAGGAAGCAAAGGAGGAGGTTTCCGAATTGGTCGAATTCCTGAAAGACCCGAAGAAGTTTCAAAAGCTCGGCGGTCGGATA
>CAYIIH010000542.1:0-3821 GCA_964363225.1 uncultured Verrucomicrobiota bacterium
GGGGGCAAGTGTTCGAGCAACTCCACGTCTTCCTGCTCGATAAGAAGGCCGGCACCCCGTACGCCGAGGTGGCGCGCCAACTCTCGGTCAGCGCCGACGCCGTGAAGAAAGAGGTCTCCCGGATGCGCCAACGCTACCGTGAACTCTTTCGCGAGGAGATCGCCCACACCGTCGCCACGCCAGGCGAAGTGGACGAGGAGATCAATTACTTGTTCCGCGTCTTGAGCGGGTAGCGCGAACATTTCACACGCCGAACAACTGCGAGGTCCGTCCGCACGGCGTCTCGGCGGCTGACGTGTGCGCTCCGGCCGGAAACTTTGTCACCTTTTGCGAGATTGTTCGTTGTAAGGGGTGGCGTGCCAAACAACCAGACTCAACCGCAGCTTGTGATGGAAACCGAAGCGAAGTGCCCTGTATGTGGCCGGCCGCTGGCCCCCAATGCCACCCGCGGCCTGTGCCCCCGTTGCCTGTTCGAACTCGGCCAAGCCCACGACGTCAGCCTCGACACGCCGACAGCCGTGGCCGCACCTGCCTCAGCGACCAACGGCGCGTTCATGGGGCACGGAGCGCCAGGCGCGGACGACCAATCTGCATTCCGCAATCCGCAATCCGCAATGGGATTGGGCTGTTTCGGCGACTACGAACTGCTCGAAGAGATCGCGCGGGGCGGCATGGGTGTCGTGTATCGCGCGCGCCAAATCAGCCTCGACCGCATCGTGGCGGTGAAGATGATTCTCTTCGGTTCGATGGCCAGCGCCGAACAGGTGCGCCGCTTCCGCATCGAAGCCTCGGCCGCCGGGAGCTTACAACACCCGAACATCGTCACTGTTCATGAGGTCGGCCTGCATGAAGGCCAGCATTTTCTGGTGATGGATTACGTCGATGGACCCAACCTCTCGCGACTCGTTCAGGATCAGCCGCTGCCGGCCAGGAAGGCCGCCACCTATCTCAAAGCCATCGCTGAAGCCGCCCAGTTCGCGCACGACCGCGGCATTTTGCATCGCGACCTCAAGCCCTCGAATGTGCTGATGGGCTCGGACGACCGCCCGCGTGTGACCGATTTCGGCCTGGCCAAGCGATTCGACATGGAGTCGAGCCTGACGTTGAGCGGGCATGTGTTGGGTTCGCCCAATTACATGCCGCCGGAGCAAGCGGGCGGTGGGCGCAACAAGGTAGGGCGCACCAGCGACGTTTATTCGCTCGGGGCGATCCTCTACCATTTGCTGACTGCACGACCGCCCTTTCGCGCGGAAACCATCAGCGAAACGCTCCAGCAGGTGCAGACTTCCGAGCCGCTCTCACCGCGGTTGCTGAACCCCAGTGTGCCGCGTGACCTGGAAACAATCTGTCTCAAGTGTCTGGAGAAAGAACCGGAGAAACGTTTCGCCAACGCGCAGGAACTCGCCGACGAACTGGCGCGCTTCCTCAACGACGAACCAATTCAAGCCCGGCCGGTCACTCGTGCTGAGCGTGCTTGGCGCTGGTGCCGGCGGAAGCCAGCCCTGGCCAGTGCCATCGGTCTCGCTGCAGTCTTGTTGCTGGTCGTGTCGATTGGCTCGCCGCTCGTCGCGCTCCGCATCGATCGCGCCCGGCAAGAGACGGCCTTGAATCTCTACGCGGCGGACATCAAGAACGCAAACACAGCCCTCGAGGAGCATGATCTGCCCGGTGCGCGGAAGTTGCTGGAAGAGATCGACCGTTCGCCGGACCAACGCAAATTGCGCGGCTGGGAATGGCGCTTCCTGATGAACCAATGCCGCGGTGACGAAGTGGCGGTGCTCAACGGTCACAATTCCTGGCTCGAGGGAGTTGCTTTTTCACCGGACGACAAGGTGCTGGCCTCCATCAGCGGAGACGGCGTGGTGAAGCTGTGGGATTGGGCGCTGCGCAAGGAGATCTTGTCCTGGCAGGCCCATCGACCGGTCCTGAAGCACCAGCAAATGACGCCGGCGCACGGATTGATGTTCCTGCCTCGCACTTCTATCCTCGCTACTACGGGAGCGGATGAGTTCGTTCACCTCTGGAATCTGGGTTCGACCAATCCGCTGGTTACCTTTCCAAATCCAGGCGGGCCTTCTGGTCTGCTGGCGTGCACGCCAGACGGTCGCCTCCTGGCGACTCGCGGTGGGACGAATCAAGTCCTTCTCTGGGACGTTTCCAAACTCCTCCAACCGATTCACCAACCGAAGCCGGTGGCCAGTTTGAACACAAGGATGCGCTACATCTGGGAGGTTCTGTTCCTGTCGGATGGAAAGAGTCTGCTGGTAAGTACCTCTGAGGGGATTCAGTGGTGGGAGATTTCCAATGTTGAGAACCCGACGAAGCGAAACACGACTGTGCCGGGCCATTTAAACATGGCGCTGTCCCACGACGGCCGAGACTTGGTGACCTGGGCAAACAATTCTTTCATGATGTGGGATTTGGAGTCCAGTGCGGTGGAACGTGAAGTCCAGAAAAAGGGAAGGCCGGTGGCGGAGAGCCGTGGGGTAACCCAATCTTTGTTCAAGTTTTCACCCGATCAGCGATCGCTGGTCTCCAGTCCGAACGAGACGATCGTGTTCTGGGACTTGAAGGGAGAGCGCTTGCCCGTGACGCTCAAAGGCCATAACGATGTCATCCGGGGCGTCGCCTTCACGAGCGACGGAAGGGTCCTTGCTTCGGCGAGCTTGGAGAAGACAGTCCGGGTGTGGGACGTCGCGAACATCTGGCGTGACGACTTCAACAAGCAGCCGGTCTTGCGACACGAGGGTCGGGTGGTTGCAGTCGCTTTCTCGCCGAACTCCAAATACCTGGCCTCGATCAGTTGGGATGGTCTGGAGAAGGTACAGGGCCTCGGTTTGCCCCCGGCGACCCTGAAGCTCTGGGACGCGGCGACCCGAACCGAGATAGGGACAGTTCCGATACGCCAGCGAGTGTCATTCAAGCGAATCGTATTCTCGCCGGGCGGCCAAATCCTCGTGTTCGAGGACGAAGGCAAACTGCACCTCTATACCGTGCCTTCGCTTCAACCGGTGACCAATTGGCCCGGTCTCAGACCCGCTTACTCAAAGGATGGTTCGGCCATGGTTTACGCCTTGGGAAAACGCGTCGTCCGCCGGAACCTCGCGACCGGCCAGGAAGTGCCGATCGGCGAGCAGTCGGATGACGTGCTAGCTCTCGCCCTCTCGCCGGACGGAGGGACGGTGGTGACGAGCGGCAAGGATTCCGGCGGGACCATGACGTTCTGGGATGCGCTTGGCCAAGGCCCGCCGGTTATAGTCGAGAACCATTTGGGGCTAGTTGAGGAGGTGGCTTTTTCCCCCGATGGCCAGACGCTCGCCAGCGCCAGTTGGGATGGGAAGCTGGGCCTTTGGAACGTCAAGGAGCGGCGCACCCTGGACTTGTTGCGCGGGCACAAAGGAAGGGTGACTAAGGTGGCTTTTTCGCCAGATGGACGGACCGTCGCCACCGTTTCAAGTGACCAAACGGTGCGTTTGTGGAATCTGAAGACGCGCCGTGAAGTCGCGGTTCTGCGCGGGCATCCAGGGGAACCGCTGGCCTTCTCTCCAGACGGCCAGTGGCTCGCCAGCGGCTCGATCCACTTTTGGCGGGCGCCAAGTTTCGAGGAAATTGCCGTTGCACAAAAAGCGAAGGAGGAAAGAAAATGAAAATGAAAATGAAAATGTCACACATCGCGCGTCGCCGCCACCATCGGAACGCGGCTCTCCGTACGCCTTCACGCTACACGTTCCTGAACCAGCTTCCTAAGGTAGGGCGCGTCAGTCCGTGCGCGCCGTCTTTGAACGATCGGACGTCCCTATCATTTCGCGGCGCGCACGGAG
>CAYIIH010000543.1:0-3810 GCA_964363225.1 uncultured Verrucomicrobiota bacterium
GGCACAAAATCGGGTCGAATGTCGAATGCCCGGCCGACTGCGCAGCAACTTGAGCCGCCCGCCGGCCGTTCACCGAAGTGACAGCCTGGAGCGCGGTTGGCAGGGGATGGCGCCCGCGATTCGACAATTTCCGCGAACTCGGCTTCCCCTTGGACGCGAATATTTCATACTCCGAGAGTCGCTCTCATTAGCACCGTGGCTTTAGCCCGGTGTAATCGAGACGCACGAACTGGCCAGCCGTTTTAACGGCTTGCACGCCTGCCGACAAACCGTTGAAACGGTTTTGGACCTTTGGAGCGCCTTTGACACCGGGCTAAAGCCACGGTGCTAATGAGACGGCCCCCAATGTGTGAAACATCCCGGTTGGAGAGGTATGACGGGGGGAACACCACTACGCGCTCGTCTTGCTCTGCGCTGGGGCGTCCCCGTTGATTGCCGGGATGGAGCTCGGTCCCCTCACAGGACGCTCCGCTCTGCGGACACACCTCAGGATGACCACAGGGTGGATTCAAGAACCTCGCGGAAGGAACGCGGACAGCTTGTCCGCGTGTGCCGGGAAGATTTCCGCCAGATCGCTGCGCGGAGGGGCCGTCCGCGTCCCTTGTTCAATCCACTCTGGGATGACCAAGGAAGCCGGACAAAAGAGTTGCAACTGAGACTTAATCTCAGTATGCTACTGGACATGAAGTCGCTGGATGCATCAAGCCCGCCGCCACCGGAGTGCGTGGCCGGCAACGGGGCCGCAGGGCTCCACCCGAAGCAGCGGCTGATCCCTTCGACCTTTTGCGAGGTTGACGTCTGGCGCGGAGTGTGCGCGGGCTGGCGTCCGTTATTCGGCGGAATGCGCCAGAGCGGATTCAGTATCGAGTGGCATGACTTCACGTGCGCGAAAGAACTCGATTGGGCGCGCAGTTTTCATCCGGGCAGCGTGGAGCTTTGCCTGAATCTGGACGGCTGGGCGGCGCTCAATGATGGTCAGCAGACCATTGAACTCCTGGCTAGGACCTTCGCCTTTTATTATCAGGGCGATCCACCCCTGACCGCCTCGCGTCTCGCGAATCAACCGCACCGGTTCATCACGGTGGAGTTTTCTCCGGTTTTTTTAGAACACCACTTAGGTGGGCTGGGGAACGATCTTCATCCGCTGGTGCGGGCAGTGGTGCGACGGCAGGCGCGGGCCTCGCAGGTCGTCCCGCCCGAGCGCATTGGCACTTCGTTACTGCAACTGGTCGAGAGCCTGCGGCATTGCCCGGTCTTCAAGCCCGCGCAGGAAGTGTGGTTTCGTTGCAAGGCACTGGAGGTGGCGGCACAACTTTTCTTCCGTCCCGCCGGGGGTGAGTTGTTCTGCACGCGAGCGAAGCGCGCCGCTCGCGAGCGAGTGGAAAGAGTGCGGGTCATCCTGCGCGAGAAACTGATGGAGCCGCCGTCGCTTGAAGAACTGGGCCGGCTGGTGGGGTGCAGCCCGTTCTATTTGAGCCGGCAGTTCTCACAGGAGACCGGGCTGACGATTCAGCAATACCTGCAGCAGATTCGCCTGGAGCGCGCCGCCGAGTTGCTGCGCACGGGCCAGTGCAACGTGACCGAAGCCGCGATGGAAGTGGGCTACAACAGCCTGAGCCACTTCAGTGCGACCTTCCGCGAGACGTTCGGCTGTTGCCCGGGGCTGTATCCGCTCAAAACGTCAGCCCAGAAGTCGTTTGGATCTGGAAAAACGTATCGGGGAACATAGGTTTCATCAGGCTGCGGCGAGGACGGCAGCGTTCAGGGGCGCGCCAGATCAGCGCGGACACGATAGAAACGTCGGGAGGCGGACGGCGCGTTGTCGAGCCACTCCAGCAAGTTTGTTCCTAACAAATAAACCGGCGTGTTCGTCATCGCATGCCAGGTTTGAAAGTCTTCGGTGGACTCGACCGAGTAACGCCGGCTGGCGGCGTGCGGGAACCGGAGCTTCATCCGACCGTCGCTCTCGGATGCAAGAGACAGCAGGCGCAAAACACGCTGCGGGAGGGCGGGGTCCGTCCCGGCGATGTATTCGTCCTGATTCTTTGGTCCGTCGCCGTCTGAATCGTCCTGAGCACCTTGGGCGAGATTTCCGAAGTAGAACTGCTCCCAATCATCCGGCAGGCCGTCGGCATCCGAGTCCACGTCTCGAACTGCCACGCCTTCCAATTCCAGCCGCGTCGGATCAATGACAGCCTCGTTGAAATGTGTGGCGAAATCGGGGTAACTCGGCGTGCCGAATTGGCCAGCCGTCACATGCAAGGAGGTAAGCATCAGCCGCAGCCAGCCTGAGTCGAGCGCGTTTTGCAGGTAAGTCAGCACCAGCGGGTCCTCCAAATTCAGGTCGAACGTGATTTTTGCGCCTGTGGGAACAAGCTGGCCGGGCACCGCGTTCGTGGTTTGGCCGACGGCAAAGGGCGCGACCTCGAATCGTGGAAATACTTCGTTCGTTTTGCCCACGTTGTTGCTCACGTCCACGAGTGTGCCGTTGGTGGACCAACCGGCCGCATAGGCATTGCGCTGGGCGGGGGCGTTGGTGCCAAACGGAGCGCACGGGTCAAAACTCGCCGCATCGAACCCATTGCGAAAACCAACGCCGAACAGTTCTAGGGGCCGGCCTGCGTCCGCATCGGCCACGTATGCCGGGTGATTCGTCTCGAAGTAAGTGCGGAAGTCGTCCTGCGTCGGGTCGTAGGCAAACAGATCGCCCCGATTGATGGTGAGCGTGACGCGACAGCGGCGCAGGAGATAGTTGGCCGGGCCGCGATTGGTGGGCACGAGCGCAGCAGTATCCCAGCCGATCAGATGTTGCGCGTGGCGTGTATCCACATCCGCGGCGTCGCCGGACGTGCCGAACGTCGAACCCGCCGGCCGGTCGCACGGCGCGGCGTTGAACGGATACATCCATCGCTCGACGGCTGGAGTGACGCTCGTCAGAACGAAAGGCTGCGGCAGCACCGGCGCAAACTGCTCCCCCGTGTCAAGCGTCATGGAGTCGAAGCTCAGACTCGGCCCCGCCGCATGGAACGAGAGCGAGTAGTTGCTCACGTTCAGGCCGCTCAAGTCCCATTGCCAGAGCGAGGAAACCGTCGCACCCAGGCCCGGCACGCTGCCACGATTGAGTTCGTAACGTGCCAAGGGCAGCAGCGCGTGCGGTCCGGTGCCGCCCGTGTAATGGAGCCGTACGGACCCGTAATCCAGCTCTGTGCCGAGCGTACGCGTCTGCAAGACCACGGTGCCCAGCGTAACGGGTGTCGTGTCCGAGACCGTGAAGGCGCTGACACCGTCGAGATTGTAGATGTTCCCGCTGCCGGTGAGAAAGGCGTTGGTCGAGCTTTGCGTCAGCACGGCGTCGGTCGTAGCCCCAGGCCGATCAGGCAGATTGCCGGGCGCGCCGGCGGGCATCGTGAACGTTTCCCAGTAACCCGCTTTGCTGTTGGACTGACCACGGAAGAATGGCACGAGAAAGCCGTTGGTGCCCGCGCGGGCCGCGGGCACGAACGCAGCCGAGACCAGAAGGCCAAAGGCAGCTGTCCATTGAAAGACGCTGAATGCAGGCGACGATATTATTTTCATGGCCGCGAGCGTAATGCACCCGCCAGTTCGCCCGCTCCCGGACACTTGCGAAAGATTTGCGGTCACTTGCGGCCAGGAAAGGAGCGGCCACTCTTGCGCAGGCTGGCCCCGCCGGCAAGATGACGAAAATGTAATCTGGCGGTCATGCTTTTGTTCGCGACCCTGTGGCAGGCTGGAGGCGTGAAAGACCCTGACTCACAGGCCATTTTTTGGGGCCGGCCGGATTTTCCAATC
>CAYIIH010000544.1:0-1334 GCA_964363225.1 uncultured Verrucomicrobiota bacterium
GTCGTGCGGTTTTTTCTGGGCGGAGGGTATGCCACGGCTCGAGGTTGTCTCGCCCTACCGTGGAAGAAAATATTTGCGCAGGCCGCGGAAACTTTGAGTAGTGGAACAAGGTGCAGCCAGTCCAGCGCGTCTTCGGCGAAGCCAGTTGAAAGCGGGCGAGGACGCCCGCGCTCCGACCGGTTGTGAAAATCGTCGCGGCCTGCGACGATTTTGGGCCATACTTATAGACTGGAAATCTGCGCTACGCTCAACAGCTGGCGGCGCGGAGCGAGGCTTGAAGCTGAGTTCATCATAACGCCGGACCCTTCAACCGTCCCTCCGCGATGGCACTTCGGGAACGAAGCGCACAGAAACTGAGATGCGCCCACCCCTGACTACGGCTTGAAAATGAGGTTGCCCGTGACACCGTTGTTACGAAAGCCTGTTTGGGCAGCTTGGACTCGGGAGTAAATGGGAGAGTTGGCAACAGTAGGGAACCCGGCCTCGACCCAGGCGGCATAAGCGTCGAGATACTCGAGCATGGCGTTGACCACCTGCTGCTGGGTCGCGCCGAATTTGGCATTGGGATTGCCCGGGAAACCTGTGAAAAAGAAGGCCATCTTCTCGGCATCCAAACCTTTGATCCGGTTCCGTTCGAAAATGGGACCACGCCAGAGGGCCCGCTCGAACAGGAAGCTGCTGTCGCGGTTGAGCGGTTGGCTGGATTCCAGTGTGCCGAGGCGATCGAAGAATCCGACGAGACTTCCCTCGATGAAGTAGGTGTCAACGCCGCCGGTGGGCACGGTGGCCGGGCCTTGACTGTCAATGGAGTAAGTGCCGGGGCTGGTGAGCGAATCGAAGTTGGCCAGCAGGAGTTGTTTGAAGAGCGGCTCGAGATCGATTCGTTTGATTTTGAGGTCATCGCCCAAGCGCTCCCATTCCGACGGCCAACCGGGTGGAACGCTGCTTTCGGCCGTATTCCAAATGTTGGTGAAGTCGTTTGTGCTTGGGACCCCGCTGCTCACAGGCAACCGCAAGGAGAGGCTGGAAACAATCATCAAGCGGGGACTGATCGGTTTAATGAGCGAGCCGGCGATGGTTTGCGTGTAGGGCAGTATGCCGGCGGCGGTGCCGATGCGCAAGGCTGGGTCGATGAGGTAAGCGCGCGCGTTACCATGCACGTTGGTGAGGACTTCTTCCACACGCCAGCCGATGGGTTGGGCGATGGCTGGGGCCAACCCAGTGTGATCGGGAATCGTCTTTTGGCTTAGGATATGGCGCCGGAGCCCGTCGGCCAAGACGGCGAGGTTCTCATTTTCTTCTTTGACCGCCCGGACGTGGTATTGCCGCCCGAA
>CAYIIH010000544.1:1434-3783 GCA_964363225.1 uncultured Verrucomicrobiota bacterium
TTTTGAGCGATCCAGCGGGTCTGTTCATAGTTAAAGACACCATCTTCCTGAACAATTTGGAGCACATCTGGGGCGCTGGTATTATCCTCGAGCAAAGAGGTGGGCGGCGACAGGGGCCGGCCGAGGGAGGGGCCCGCGGCTTCCAACAGGCTGTTGGTGTCGCGGAACGTGAAGAGCGTGCCTTGGATGTAGTAACCCTGGGCGCCCTCCAATCCGACGGGATTGTTTCCGCTGTCTTCGACCGAGTAGAGCGCCTGGTCTGGCGCGTAGAAGTTTTGGAGGATGACCAGGTTAAACAGGGGCGCCAGGTTAATCCGCTGGACGATCAGTTCCTCGCCTCGCCTGGCCCATTCCGCGGGCCAGCCCGGTGGCACCTCGCCGTCGCGGGTGGCCCAAATATCGTTGAAAACATTGGTGCTGGCGGCGACCCCGCTCGAGACGGGCAATGCGCGGTGCAACGTTGAGAGAATCATGAGCCGCGGGCTGAGCGGTTTGATGAGCGAGCCCGCTACCGGCTGCGTGTAAGGAAGTCTTCCCTCGGCCGTGCCGAGGCGCAGGGCCGGATCGATCAACAGGACGCGCGGTTCCTGGTTCAGGTTGGTGACGACGTCCCCCACCGCCCAGCCGCTTTCCTGGGCCACAGCTTGAACCCAAGTGGTGTGATCGGGAATCGTTCTGGTGCGGAGGACATGCTGTTTGAAACCCTGGGCGAGCGTCTCGAGGTTGCTGATTTCCTTTTTGCGGATGGTGGCTTTGACCTCCACCAGGGCGAGTCGAATCGAGGCCGCGGTCAGAACGGCGACTACGACGAGCACGCCGATGGTTTCCAGCAGGGTAAAGCTGGACTGCGAGGCGTAACGCGGGCCGCTCGTGCAGCCTCTTTGGCCGTGCCGTGGTTCTGCCGAGGGCACCGGCCCGAGGCCACCACCGGTGGAGTGGCCGCGCAACGTATGGCGAAGGCCGTGTGCCAAACTAACCTTCATAAAGAAAAACCGGAAAGTAATTTAATGAGCGAGTCGCGGACTTGAGCGGCGGCGTGCCATGGCAACCTGGTTTCGGCTTGTTTTTTCATGCCTGGTTGGTCGGAGGCAGCGCCTGGCTACCTGTCGATCAGGTTGAAGGTCCCCGTTTCCAAGTGAGCTTGGGCATCCGACAGCGCCTGGAAGGCCGGGACTTGTTGCTGGGAGTTTGCGCCGTTGTCCGGAAAGCCCACCCGGGACCATTCCGCAAAGTGGAGCATGTAATAGTAAAAGAGGTCGGCGACCGCTTGTTCGGTCGCGCCGAACTTGGGCCCCTGACTTGGGCTGGCGCCCCGGGGCCGGGGCCGGCTCAAAAACAGATCGATGGCCTGGGCCAGCCGTTTGCCGCCGCGCAGTTTGCCTTCAAGGAGCAGGCCGCGCCAGATGCCGCGTTCGTAGGCAAAACTGTTATCTTTCTGGATGATTTCGCGCGCGAGCAATTGTCCAGTCGCATCGCGGAGGCCCAGAACACTGCCTTGAAGGTAGTAGGCTGTAACCCCTCCCGGCGTGGTGGGGACATTGGCCGGTGTGTTGCCATCGATCGAGTACATCGCGGTGCGGTCGGGGTCCAGATAATTGAGGATCAACCGCACGAAAAGGGGGCCGAGCTCGATCCGTTGGACCTTGAGATCTTCCCCTTTCGCTCCGGAGGTCCAGCCGGCCGGCACCCCGCCGGGCGGCGTGTTCCAAATGGCATTAAACACGTTGCTCGAGGGCGTGCCACTCACCACGGGCAACGGCGAGCCGAGACTCGAGAGAACCAGGAGGCGGAGTTGGGCGGGTTTGACCGACCCCGCCCCGGTTTGCGTGTAGGGCAACTTACCGTTGGTTGTGCCCACGGCCAGGTCCGGGTCGATGAGAAAAGCTCGCTGGCGCTGCGACGCGGAGAGTTCAACGTGATTCAAGGGTCGCTCGAGCTCATCGGCCACGGCCCGCGACCAGGTGGTGTGGTCCGGGATGATTTTATTCCTGAGCACGCTGCTCTTGTAGGCGTCGGCAATGACGATAAGGTCTTTGGCTTCTTTTTCTTCCATGGCCAGGCGGATGCGCTTGAGGATCGCGGGCGTCACCGCCGCGGCCACGACGGCGATGACCGCCAGCACACCCACGATTTCCACAAGGCTGAAGCCTCTTAAAGCCAAGACACGCTGGGGCCGGCCCCGCGGGTCGGAACAAGGGGACTCACTGTGCGCTTTCATTTTAACGTAGTTTCAGGAATTTAAACATCCTTTTTACCGTGGGTGCGTAGGAAGTCAAGAGAAAATTTTGACAACCGGGCGGATTCTGGCAACAAATAGCGGAAAACCCCGTGGCTATGACTGAGATGCAG
>CAYIIH010000545.1:0-3742 GCA_964363225.1 uncultured Verrucomicrobiota bacterium
TCGGCGGCTCCACCAAACACTTCATTGAACTGGAGGCAACGGTCGATACCGAACGCCGCATTTACGCCACGGGCGAAGAAGTGTCACGGCCGGTTTACACGCCCAACCCGCCGGATCAGGTCTATTCAATCAGCGCCGGGGCCGAGAGCCAGTCAATGGGAAAAATATTTGGGTAACATGGTCCGGGTCGAAGCCGGTCCGGAGTCACGCTTTCTCCGCCTGCAAACTGTTCGTGACCGCGCGTTGGAGGCCAAGCAGGTGCTCCGGGAACGGCTCTTCGTCCCCATCCACGGAAGCGATTACCGGCTTTGGGCATTGTCAGACGCTTACCCTGCGGACGATCCCCAAGGCAAGCAGTGGATCAATCAGAGACAATTTCAAGGTTACCTTACCCGTTTCCAAGACCTCGAAGCGAACCGGAGCCAACCGAAATTCAGCCACGACCTGGAAAAGATTTCTCGCTTCGCGGAAACGGAATTCGGGCGGCCAGTGCCAACGAATGCGTGCCTTCTGCTGACCGACTTCAAGAGCTTTCCGCAGCCGGTCTCTTACTTCTACTGCCCGATCAAGGACAGCCGGGAATCGCTGTTCTGCGAACTGACTCCGTCCACGGTGAAAGCTGTTCCGACGGTGCTGCGTGGCATTCTCGAGCCCGCCGATCTTCGTCTCTACGGCGACTTCGAGAGAGCCTTAAAGGTCAAGCTTCCTGCTCGCATCGGCATCCTCCGCCCGGGAACCGCTGAAAGCGCCAATGAGCGCACCGCTTCAGGGATCAGGGACGTGTTCGCAACCGGCGGTGTCCTGGCCTCGCTCGGCTTCATCGGCATCGTTTGGAAGCGACTGCGCAAAGCATAGGGTCTTGACTTTATGACAATCTTCCCGAAATGGCTGCTTTACGGCTGGATGACACGCTCGGGATCCCAAGCGTTGGCTACCGGAACCGGCTGATGCAATCCGACCAGCCAGACCAGGAAATAAGATCAACCAGTCAAGACCACTTAACCACGCGGTTCAAGGTGTGTTCGTGCATCACACCCTTTTCGTGCGGTTTGTACCGCGCCCGAATCACGCGAACCTGATCGTTCTTCATTTCCACCTGGGAACGCTTCGGGTCCACCTTCACCGGATCAAGCGCCGCCGGCTTCGCGGTGTTCGGGCGGCCCGGTTTGGACTTCAACTCGACTTCTACAATCCGTACCGGATGATCGCTCACGTTCAGACTCACGTGCGGTCCGACAGCTGGACTCCACAAGACCTCACCCGCCTTGAAATTCAGCGTCTCCACTTTGCCGGCGGTATCGGTGAGAGTCATCTTGCCGGCGTCCAGATAAATCATCACCCGGTTCATTTTGTGATCGTGCAACGCGCTTTTCGCGCCCGGTGCCGAGCTTACCACCAAAACTCGCGCCTGATCGTTATCAATCTTGACCCGGTCGTCCGCCGCCTGGGCTGCGAAGGCAACCGCGCACAGCACGGCGGCACATGAGAGGACTGGTGTCTTGCCAAGGACGGCGGCGAACAGAGAATTGGTTTTCATCACGGGTTATGGATGGCAGGATGCCGCGAGAACGCGACGGTGTCAACGTTGCGGCACGTTGCGGCACGTTGCGAGCGAATAATGTCGCGACTTTTTGAAAATGCCCGAAGAGCTGGTGCCGCCGATTGAAGCGGCTGGTGCCCTTGCGGCTGGCGTGAATCTGCGATCTGCAATTTGAAATCAAGCGAGACATGAAGTTGGTGAAGGCTGCAGAGTAAGAGCCGTGCCATACGGGAGGAGCATTTTACAGGAATTGCTCCCACCGCTTGGGATCACGCCGGAGGTCCATGA
The DNA here is from genome assembly GCA_964363225.1 of uncultured Verrucomicrobiota bacterium. GTDB lineage: Bacteria > Verrucomicrobiota > Verrucomicrobiia > Limisphaerales > CAYIIH01 > CAYIIH01. Next base: position 1,829 of record CAYIIH010000545.1, read on the forward strand.
CTGAAACGATCAGGAGTTCATCGGTCCTGACTTGATAGCACAGGCCGAAAGGAAAGCGCTTAATGCGACATCGCCGTGTTCGCCGAGACATTGGAGTCCATGCCAAAGGGTATGCCTCGATGAGCTTCACTGCCGCTTCCACCGCCGCCAAGAACCTTGCTCCGAGTCCCGTTTGTGCGGATTCATAGAATTCAATGGCTTCCTTGAGTTCCAGTTCGGCGGGCGAAGTGAATCGCGCTTTCACTTCTCCAAACTCTTCCGCAACTCAGCCAAGACCGCTTTCGCGTCCCGCGCCTTCAGGGAACCGGCCTCAAATGCGTCGATACGCCGTTCCGACTCCTCAGCCCAAGCCGCTTCGCGCGCTTTTACACTTGGCTCGGAAAGTGAATCCCACAAAACCTCAATCAGCTTGGCCCTCTCCGTGGCGGGCAAGCTCAATACTTCCGCTTGAATTGTCGCAACACTCATGATCCTAGATTATGCCAGCCCAATGGGTGACGCAAGGCACATTCCCGAAACCCGACGGTCAGGAGGGCACGAAAAGGCCAGGTTACCGGCGATGCTCTGCCCGCCTTGCTGTCTGGTTATGAGATGGCCGGCAGAAAATCCAAACGCTTCGGGCCGTTCCAAAAACAGATGCTGGTGGGGGAGTTTCAGAACGTCAACGTTGTCCGTGCGCAGCCGGACGGGTTCGTGTTAACTTTCAATGAACCCGTGGATGTAGCCAGCGCCGGTAACGCCGAGAACTGGGACGCCGTGCAATACATTTGCGCCTACAACGACCAGCACAACGCGACCGAAAAAGAGATGCCCGACGAGTTTGGGCCGCCGATTGAAGCGGTTGGTGCCCTTGCCGCTGGCGTGAATCTGGAATCTGCCATCTGCAATTTGAAATCAAGCGAAGCGTGGAGCTAGCCGGTCCTGGCACAAGCCTCGCCCAGCGTCTCGACGAAGGGCTGGCGGTGCGCATTGTCCCGGATGATCGGCTCGCGCCGGAGTCAGAGTCCGCTCGCGAACGCTTTCGGAATTCATGACGCTTGTCGCGCTGGAAGCTCTCACAGCGCAAGCGCATGGCACATCGCGCCGGGATACTCGACTCTCAGCTTGCGGGCCATGACGGGAGTGGCCCGCGCCGCTTCATGTTTCAATATCAAGACGACGCCGTTCCGGTCTCTTACTTCTACTGCCCGCTCAAAGACAGCCGGGAATCGCTGTTCTGCGAACTCACTCCGTCCACGGTGAAAGCTGTTCCGACGGTGCTGCGTGGCATTCTCGAGCCCGCAGATCTTCGTCTCTACGGCGACTTCGAGAAAGTCTTGAACGCCAAACTTCCCGCTCGCATCGGAATCCTCCGCCCGGGAACCGCTCAGAGCGCCAATGCACGCGCCGCTTCAGGGGTCAGGGACGTGTTCGCAACCGGCGGTGTCCTGGCAGCGCTCGGCTTCATCGGTATCGTTTGGAAGCGACTGCGCAAAGCGCGGAAAGCCAGCGAAGGACCATGAAGCGGTTCTTGGCTTTATGACAATCTTCCCGAAATGGCTGCCTTACGGCTGGCTGACACACTCGGGATCGCAAGGTTTGGCCGCCTGAACCGGCTGAGGTAATCCGATCCAACGAGACCAGGAAGAAAGATCAATAAGTCAAGACCCCTGCTTCAAAACGCCTGCTTCAAAACGATGATCTGAGCAATTACGGCAACTGTACAGCTCGGAAAAACCGCCACGGCGTGTTGGTTGCTAACGTATGGACAAATTGAGCCTCACCGCTACTTATCACGAAGCGCGCAAACGGCGACCATGTCGCCAAATCTCGTGACATCTGCAGCAGATATTGGTTGCCAATCGGACCCGCAACGCGCACTATATGTCCGCGTATAAATAAAACTACATAGCCTTCGCCCAAGGGCTTTCATTA
>CAYIIH010000546.1:0-3710 GCA_964363225.1 uncultured Verrucomicrobiota bacterium
AGTCACTTCCAATTAGCGGTGACAGTTCAGCAGCAACCAGTAGTGGCGCAAGGATGGGGTCAACCTCACGGATGGCGGACGGATCAGCGGGGCGACGACGGCGACACTGACAGTTTCTGACGTGAGACTCACCGATGCGGGCATTTATGACGTAATGGTGAGCAATCCGGCCGGAAGCGCGACCAGCCGGCCTACAACGCTGATGCTGGCGACGCTCGGAACCCCGGTGCTGACGGGGAAGGGATTGGCGAACGGCTTCCGCTTGGAGTGGCTATCGCAAGCTGGAATTCCCTGCCAGCCGCAGCGTTCAACCAATTTGGTGGAATGGATTGACGTGGGAGGCCTTTACCCTGGCACGGGCGGTTTGCTCTTCTATGAGTACCTCTGGCCCGCTGGCCAGCCAGAGCAAGCCATGTTCTTCCGGCTGCGGTTGCCATAAAGAAGGTTCCTGCCTTGGAATTCCTGGCTCAAATCAAAAAGGGCGGAGGGAATGCGATCATTCCTGGGTCCGCCCTTCTTTTTTCGTAACCCGGCTTGAGCAGCGTAAAGTTCTCCCGGCGCTTGGCGCCGTCTCTTTTCCGTCAAATCAGCGAAACGCCTTTCGGCACTTTGACCACGATCGTTCCGGCAATCTTATCGTGCCAGGACTGCTTCTCGCTGTCCCAACCGGCCCAGAAGAAGCCCAGGAACAAGACCAACGTGGAAAAAATGCTGGAGAGGCTTCGCACCAGCGCCACCGCAAAATTGACCGGGCTGCCGTCCGTGCGAACGACCTTGAGACCCAGCACAATGCCGCCGATGCTCGTTCCTTTCCAGGTCCACATGGCCACGTAATATGCCACCAGCAGCACAATGTTGAGCGGCCCGGTTAACGGCCACAAAAAGCAGAACAAAATCTGGTCCAAACACATGGCCCAAAACCGAATCCAGAACCCGGCCCGGGCCAGATAAACCATGTCGCCAGTCGGCGGTGCCAGCGGCCCTGGCTCGGCAGGCGCAATGGCTGGCGGGATGCCTCCATCGGAGGACAGAGGGATCCCGCTTAAGATCCCCGGGGCCACCACGGCCATTGGAACGGCGGCAACCGGATTGGGGGTTTCACGGACGAAACTGCCTGAGATAGCCAGCAGCGCCGCGCCCAGGGCCAGCAGAATTCCCGCTCCCCACACGACAAATCCAAGCACGGGAATCATGTAAAACAGATAAAAGACAGCCGCCCCCAGCAGCAGCGCGATGATCGGCTGCTGGATCACCGCCATGTTGATCTGACGTCCAACCTGCTGGCCAAGATATTGATACACAGCAGCTTTTCCGAAAAGGACCGCAGCAATGAGCGCGCAGAACAAAATGGGAATCACCAGCAGGCCGATGCCCGTAATGGCCAACAACAAACAGACCGGACCGAACAGAACAAAGCCAAGGATGCCCACAAAAAAGGAACTGGCCGGCCGTTGCTCCAGCGCTTCCACACACGACTGCACCGGCCGCGGAAAGAGCACCGCCAGCAACAGGTAGAGGATCAGAGCCAGGCCGGCGGCAATCCAAGCCCACTTCACCTGCGGCGGCAAAGGCCGGGCGTACAGAATCCCTTTGACAAACCAATCTTTCAGCCAGGTCAAGTCCGGCAGAAGACTGCCCAGGGAAACCTCGACTTGTCCGCGGTTCAGCTTGGCTTTGGGGTCCACCTTGACGCTGCCGCCGATGAAAAAGGCTTCCTGGTCCAGTTCGGCGCGCGGGCCCAGGTTGGCCGAGCCCATGACCACGACCAGATCGCCGTTGATTTTGCCATTGATGGTCGCCGCGCCGGCGACGACGACCAGGTCGCGTTCGATCTCGCCTTCGATCTGGGCGTTGCCACCGACCACGACCACGTCGCGCGCATATTCGTTCGCTTTCAGGACAAAGTCTTGTCCGACCATGACGATGTCCTGACGATTAATCCGCTCGGCGGCGGGCTTGTCCAGCGGGTCTTCCAATTGGGCGAGCAACTGCGGCGCGCCCAGAGCGGTGCAGAGCAGCAGCACCGCAAGTTTTCCAGTGATGAGTGAGTTTTTCATTTTTAGTGTCGTTTAAAGTTTTCTGTTCAAGGCTACGCGATAACAGGCCGTCCCCAGCCCCAGGCAGGCCACATACATCAAGAAGCAGAAGATCAAAGCCAGGATGACTGCGGGGTGGCCAAGGCCGGCTCGGGCTAAAACCAGAACGGCATTGGCCAGCGTGACAACGATGTCCCAGAGGGGCTGAAGAGACCGCTGCCAATGAGCGATTTGCTGCGGCATCCCGCCCAGACCGGCGCTTTCCCACCAGAGCGATCCGCCCATGAGGGCCAAGCCAAAAAGGCTCAGCGACAGGGTCAGGAAAAGAAGCTGCATTTTTGGCGGCCAGGCTGACCACGACTGCCGCCACCACGGACGCTCGGTCTGGGCTTGAATCGTGGTCAGAACGCGCGGTATCAGCGTCTCCGGCGCACGGCGTTCTGGAAGCTTTTGCAATTCACGGTGAATCAGTTCTTCCAGTCTTTGTTGGTATTCTTGGTTTTCCATCGTGTCTGAGATTCGGGTATTCAACTGAGATCGGGTGAAAGCAGCCGGTTCGCCTTCCTAAACGGGTCGGGCCTGCGTCCGGTTGGCAGCGCGCGCGGACTGGCCGTTCCGGCATAAAAACCAGGCCAGTCCTCTTCTCCCATGGCGAGTTGCAGCTTCCGGCGCAACGCTTCGCGTCCGCGGAAAATGTCGGTTTTGACTTTGCTCAACGAGATGCGGAGGAGCAGGGCGATTTCTTCGTAGGTCTTGCTTTCAAAATGATACAAGACCAGCGGAACTCTTTGGGCCGGAGGCAGTTTTTGCAGCGCCTGTTCCAGCAGACGCCTCTGGTCCGCCCCATTCAACTGTTCGGCAAACGTCTCCGGCGCCGGCAGATCCACCACCGAATCCTTTTCATCGTCGCCGGAAGCCATTTCCGAGAAGAACCGCCAGCGAGCGCGGTAACGGGAGAGGTGGTTCAAACAGAGATTGGTCGCCACGGTTTTCAGCCAGCCGCCCACCGTTGGGCTTTGCCCCAGTTCTTCGAAGCGTTCGTAAGCCTTCAAGAAAACTTCCTGGGATATATCCTCGGCTTCGGCTTCATTACTCAAAAGCCGGACGGCCGTGGTATAAACCATGTTTTGATAGGCTCGCATAAACGCCTCGAACTGAATCTGGTTTGTCATGTCGTAAGCCGTTCCGATTCGGCTCATCTTACCGCTAGAACACAGCAGAAAGCAAAGGAGTTGCAGAAAAATCCCCCCTCCGGGCGTGTAATCACGAAAGGTGTCTTCCCTGGATCGGGTTGCCCGCGCGCGTCTTTTGCGACCGTGAAGCCGAGACTGCGCATGGGTTTGTCCACAGACATCGTGTGCAAGCTGGGCGTGTCGAAATCCGTCAGCCACATGTCGCGCACGAGGAAGATCTTCAACGGGTTTTTCGGATTTCCCACTCAACTCACCGGCTGGCCAACACGACCAACATCACCTTTCACGGCGTCGAATCCGAAGCGCTGCTCATCCTGCGCGACAAGGAAGGCATTTGCGCGTCTTGACGAATTGGATGAAAGAGAACGCGACAAACCAGACCAAGTTTGTAACTTTATTCCCCGACAAGCTATGAAATGCGAACTGTCCCAGCAGTTCTCATTTTAATTGCCCAGGCGGCGTGGCTCAGGGTTGTGGGCAT
>CAYIIH010000547.1:0-3710 GCA_964363225.1 uncultured Verrucomicrobiota bacterium
TGTTGCCATCGCAAATGGTCACGCCCAGCGGATCGAAATCGGGGTAAGCCAGAACGAATCCCAAGGCCCAAGCATCATCAATATCGCCGCCGATGTCCGTGTCGAGGATGACTTTCATCTGTCCGGCGTGAGCCGCCGGTCCAAGGAGAATGTTTAAGATCAGCAGCAGAGCGATCAGGCATTTGATGCAGCAGGCGAACAATATTTTCATATTCAGTGTCCAGTTGTTCCCCAAGGGCAACCCACCCGGAGTGGGTTGTTTGGGATGCGGCCAAGGATAGTCCGTTGCACCGGCAGATCAAGGCGGATTATTCAGCCCGGAACGTCGCTGGACCTGAACGTCTCAGAGCGTGTACGGAAAATCGATTTGGGGCATCGTTCTCGTCCTCGATGTTGCCTTCATTTTCGAGGACGAGGAGGACGACGAGAACGAGGACGAACCGACGGAATTCCCGTACACGCTCTCAACTTCTCAGCCGGCGCCGCAGACTACAGCCTTCAGGCCATCTCAAGGACGGCTTGGACCAGTTTGTTAATGCCCGCCTCGGCTTCGGTGATGCGTTGGGCCAGCATGTAGGCGGGCGTGGTGACGACTTTGAGCCGGCGATCAACCACGACATTGTGTACGGTGCAGTTGACGTGCTGGGCGCCCGAAGTTTGCAGTGCTTTGGCCGTGGCGGCATCGGTGCCGATGGTGAATTCCACCTTTTCAGGACCAAACAATCGAGCCGCGATGGCCGGGGCGATGCAGACAAAGCCGAGCGGCTTCCCGGCGCGATGGGCTGCCTGCAATACCTGGGCGACCTGCGGGTTGATCTCGAACTTCTCGCCCGCCAGGGCAAAGGTGCAGAGGTTCTTGGCCGCCCCAAATCCGCCCGGCAGGACGATCGCGTCGATTTCACTTACTTGAAGCTGACTGAGCGGAATGATGTTGCCCCGGGCGATCCGTGCCGATTCCACCAGCACGTTGCGCGATTCGTTGGGCACGGTTTGTTTCGTCAGATGATTGACGACGTGATGCTGGAGCACGTCCGGCGCCGTGCAGATGACGTGCGCGTTGGCGCGGTCCAAGGCCAGCAGGACGAGAACGGATTCATGGATTTCTGCGCCATCGAACACGCCGCAGCCGGAGAGAATGACAGCTACTCTTTTCATGGGTTCATTGATTGGGAGTCACCAAACGCCGAAGGACGCGGCCCTCTTTCTTGGTGGGCCGGCCCATGCCTTTTGGCCGATAAAAGAGAGATTGGTGTTTTGGCTCGCGCGCTTTGGCATATTCCGAGGCAGGGGTCAGGTCTTCGGCGTGTTCCTTGGCTATCTGTGCTCCCACTCGCCGTTCGATCAAACCGAGGACTTTGATGGTCATGTTCATCTCCCCTTTTTTTGCCGAAATGACATCGCCGATCTTCACGTCGCGCGAGGGTTTCACCGGTTGTCCGGCTATGCTCACCCGACCGGTGCGGCAAGCCTCCGTCGCCAGGCTGCGCGATTTATAGACGCGGACGGCCCACAACCATTTGTCAATTCTCACATTCGTTACCGGTGTCATTCGGCTCCTATTCCTATCACGCCTGGACCGGGCAGGCTAGTAGAACTCGCTTAAACTCGCCATGCTTCAAACCTTTCTCCGAGCCTGTTAACGTTGATGAAAGCCTTGATGTTACTGCTCAAAGTCACACTTTGCAAAGTGTGGCAATTCCTTCGGCTATTGGCGAACTTAACAGAGTCATGCTAGGCGGAAAAATAATGACGCATGCGATCTCGCGTATCCCCAAGCTGTCGATGGCCCCTCTTGGAGTCTGAGTGCGCGGATGCCTGCATCCGCCGCAAGACCCGCCTTACGCCACCGCCGCGGATAAGAGCATCCGTGCCCCAGACCGACAACTTGTGAACGCACCGGATGCGATCCGCGGAAGAGCGCTTGATTTCGGGCCAAGTCGGAGTAAGGATGCTGGTGTAGCCAGAAAGGCCGTTTATGAATGCGACCCAAACCACTTTAGTCCAAGCCGCTACCGGCAGGTCCGCAGAAGCTTCGCGAACTTTGGCCGGCGGCGGGCGCCACTCTTCAGAGATCGACACGCAATGTGCCCGGCGAACCCAAGGCGCCTTCACGCTCATAGAATTGTTGGTGGTGATTGCCATCATTGCCATTCTAGCGGGCATTCTGCTCCCGGCCATGGCCAAGGCCAAGAGCAAGGGCAAACAGACCGCTTGTTTAAACAACATGCGCCAACTGGGCATCGCAACCTTGATGTACGTGCATGACAATGGAAAGTATCCTGGCACTCTCTTCGCCCAAGGCGGCTTCCGCTATGTCTGGCCGTTGAGGCTCTTCACCCAATTGGGAACGAATCGAGCCGTGTTCTGGTGTCCGGCAGCTAGGTACGACAGCCAATGGAACACGAACGTTAACAACACGTTAGGAGCGCGTGTGATGTATGGCACGGCCCGAGATCCTTGGGGGATCAGTGAAACGGCGCGTTTTTCACTTGGCTACAACGACTGGGGGGCATCCCCTGCCTTCTCCGACAAGGGCTTGGGCGGGGATGTCGATGGCTGGCCGGAAGTGAAAGAGTCACAGGTTGTCAAGCCCACCGAAATGCTCATGCTGGCGGACAGCAAACCCGACCGGAGCTTCGATGGCAATGTGGACCCCACCACCGCCACCGAGTGGCCCTCCAACCGCCACAGACGCCGCACGGTTGTAATGTTCTGTGACGGTCACGCCGAAAGTGCTCTGCGCAACGAGGTCATTGATCCCAGGAATGAGAAATGGCATCGTCGCTGGAATAACGACTGGTCCTTGGCAGGCAGTTGGACCGTAAACCCCACCGAAGCCAACCGCCTTGATCCATAAAACCTGTGCCGTGATTTACGACACGTCATTGGACGATTTGCTGCATAAAGTCTGGGAAGGCCGGCGGATCAACCCGGCCGAGGCCTTGCGGCTTTACCAGTTGCCCTTGGGGGAATTGGGCGCTCTGGCCGACCGGCGGCGCCAACTGGCCAAGGCCGGCGCCTACGAAGGAAGGGGAAATGAAATCGTCACTTACATCGTTGACCGGAACATCAACTACACCAACATCTGCAATGTCTATTGCAAATTCTGTGCTTTCTATCGCTTGGAAGGCGACGAAGACGCCTACGTTATCCGCCACGAGGAGATGGATCGGAAGATTGAGGAGACTTTGGCGCTGGACGGAACGCAGATTCTCTTGCAGGGTGGGCATCATCCCAAGCTGACGCTCGAGTGGTATCTGGATTTGCTCGCCCACATCAAAGCGAAGTTCCCGCAGATCAATATCCACGGCTTCAGCCCGAGCGAGTTCATTCATTTTCGCGAGGTCTTTCAATTGCCGCTCGAGGAAATCATTTCCCGGTTCGTCAAGGCCGGGCTGGGGTCCATTCCCGGCGGCGGCGGTGAAATCCTGGTGGATCGGGTGCGCCGGCGCGTTTCACCCCTCAAAGCCATGAGCGACGATTGGCTGAGCGTCATGGATGTGGCGCACCGGTTGGGATTGAATTCGACGGCCACCATGATGTTCGGCCACGTGGAAACGGTGGAGGACCGGATTGAACACCTGGAACGCGTGCGCGCCCAGCAGGACAAAACACATGGATTCACCGCGTTCATCGCCTGGACGTTTCAAGCGGAGCACACGAAGCTGCGCGTCCCCACCGCCAGCGCGCACGAGTACTTTCGCGTGCAG
>CAYIIH010000548.1:0-3698 GCA_964363225.1 uncultured Verrucomicrobiota bacterium
TTCACCCCGAAACCAATTGGAAAAAGTTCACGGAAAAAGCGAGAAACGCTACACCACTGAAGCCCGGCCAGGATCGGCGGCAGTTCATCCCGGCTGTGGAGTGGGATGACGATCTGCTCGATCGGCGTGAGGTTCAGACCCGGCTTGGCTTCGAATCGTTGGCGCATAGCGGCGAATGTTCGGTGGTTTCGGTCATCCGGGACTGCGAAATCAGCCCAGAAACCTCGAATGACACGCTAATATGTTCGCAATATTCCTATGATCGCGAAATCCGGTTGGGTTTGAGGTTTTGGATGAACTTTTTGATGGGAGCTGGGCTGGGGAGGCTGCCGATGAATCGTTTCAAGGCGTGGGGTACCCTCTCTGGGTTTTGTTGTGCTTTTTCGAGCTCTTCCCGCACGGTGGCCGGGTCGATCTGAGCGAACAAAGCCTCTAAAGTGGGCTGGCCATCCAAGAGAATTGTCACGTACTCCGGGTTCTGGAGATTATGCACCAGGGTGGTGTCAGCCAGCATGGTGCGCAAGGTACGCCCCAGGGCCTGGCAACCGGTTTTGTGGCGGCAATCGCGTTTGAAATCTCGAAAGAACCGCTCCAGGAGATTGTTGGTTCTTTGGGGTTGGATCGTGCGGGTGCCTTGTGGGGTGGAAACGGCCAGTGGGGCCGCAAAGAGCTTGGGGCCGTAGTGCTCGATTTGTTCGAGCATCTTTTGCAGCGCGGGCGTGGTGGAATAATCGGGACGTGCCTGAACTTTCTCTGTAAAGGCTCGAACTTCTCGCTGGAGAGTTTTCATCGCTACCGATTCGCCTTCATGATTGAGTCCCTGGTGTCCGTTCACCGGGGCCAGGTGCAGAGCTTGGCGCAGTTGGTCGAACAATTGGCTCTGGGTTTCTAGCCGGTTGGAGGTGTGCCCCCAGGGGCGATCGTTGAGCAGGTCTCGGAGGTCCAGGCCCAAGTGGTGAAAAGGCAGGTTGCCTCGCCCATCTTCACCGGAACTCGGGGCGATGAGAGGCTGGAGTTGGGCGTGGACTTCCTGCGCCCGCTGGGCTAGTGCCAGAAGCGGGCGATCAAAAGGGAAGCCATAGCCCTGGCCTTGCTGCAATCCGGCCAAGACCCAGTGGGCCAGGAGATAAGCCGCCCCAAGCGGAGCTTGCGACAACGGTTGAGTTGGCCAGCCCGAAACCGGCAATTGCGTCAAGGTCTGTCGGAGTGGCAAGTCGGCGTCGATCTGCTTCTGCCAAGCCCGCAAGCGGGCGCGCAACCGGCCGGCCGTGCCGTGAGTTTGGAGGCGTTTGCGCAGCGTGTCATAGTCGGCCCCCAAGAGGTCCTTTCCCAAATCGCGCAGAAAGTGAAAGTGACAGATAAAGTCGGGAAGGCCGGGAAAGACTTCCTGGAGGGCGGCCAGAATGCCTTTGGACAGGTCATGCACCGAGGCCAAAGGTGGGCCAAACCACTCCTTGAGTTGGCGCAGGAAAGGCACGATCCCGTCGGCCTTCTCACTGGGCAGTTTGATATTGCCCAAGACGATTTCCAGGACGGCGTCGATCCCGGTCATGAGCAGGGGGCTCTTATCTTCATAGGTGGCATCCAGGTGGAGAATATAACCCCCTTGGAGCGACATGGCTTGTTGGAGCCGGCCGGCGCAACGGCGGTGCGCCAGCGCCAAAAGCACCACGAAGCGGCGTCCCAACTCGGCCACGGTACTGGCGCTCAAGTGGACGTGGCGCTGGGCTAACTGCGTGATGATCTGGCGCACCGGTTGGGCCTCGACAAAGAGCCTCCGCCCGACCTGGACCAGGACGTCGTAACCGTAGTTGCAGCTCGGGGCCACCAGGCGGCGCAAAGCGGCCGAGGGATAGACCTCATCGGTGGCCCGATCCCACCAGATCGTTTCGCGAGCGATCCATTGCCCGATGGGCAAAGTAATGACCTTGCGCGTGCGGGTTTTGAGGACCTGCAAGGAGGCGGCAGCCGGTTGGGGCAAAGGCGGCGGGTCAATAAAGTCAATGATCGGCGGTTGGGGAAATAAGGCCGCACTGGTGGTCTGTTGGTGCAGTTGCTCTCGGTAGTCGTTCAGGCGGTCGAGCCAGGCGGAGGTGGCGTTTTTTTTAGCGTCAGGCCGTGGTGGGCAAACAGGGCGACAATGGTTCCGGCGCTCAGGTGCGGATAGGTCGAATGCAGATGAGTGGCCAACTGCTCTGGGCTGCGCTCGGGATGTTGCATCGCCTGGACCAGAACGGCAATGGCTTCCTCAGCCGAAGGCAACCGGACTGGGGCAAGGGCAGCGCTCCGGATGGCCTTTTGCCGGATGGCCACGGCCGGGTCCGCAGCGAAATAGACGTAGTGGCCCTGATGCTTTTCGCGCTGCAAGTCCGGATGTTGATGGAACTGCCAGAGAAAGGAACGGGGGTCCAAGCGCAGGCGTTGGCCCAATTCGGCGGCGGTGAGGCCGCCGGGGGCTTGGCGGACTAACGCCACGATGGTTTGAGGCAGATGGCCGTGGCGGGAAAAACCGATCGCGCGATGAAACCAAAGCCCGTGCTCATCGAATTGCGGGCACTCGGGCAGGGTATAAAAGCGGCTGTTGCAATTAAAACTGGCCAGGGCACCCCAAACTTTGAGACGCCGCCGGAGGGTGCGCAGCGAAGTCCGAAGCTCCTTCATGAGTTCAGACAATGTGATCACCCTGGTTTGTCGCCAGTGCCGGAGGAGCGAGGCGGACGCATCCTGGATAGGTTTCATGGCGAGGAAGGGATTTCAGTGCGGGGCACACTATATGATAATGGCATAAAATAACATATAGTATGCCATTAGGACGTGGAGCACGACAAGGAGAAAACCAATGATTTCGAGGAAATCAAAAACCCGAACTCACCCTGACCGTGTTTCCCAGCGACATATACTGGGCCACCCCCCTTCAACCTTGTCCTAACCCATTGCGCGAAAGCTCGCTGCGTGATCACCAAATCCCCAACCGAATTTCGCGATCATAGGCTTTTGCCCAGTCTGAACCGACAGACCCGCCTGAAGTCCAACCGGATCGGCTGCTTGAGCAATTTGAAACACATTGGTTTAGCCTTTCGGATTTTCGCTACCGATCACAACGACCAATTCCCAATGCGGGTTTTGACCAACAAGATCGGGTCTTTTAAGTACCTGCAAGCTGAGGAAGGCATTCGTTATTGGCAAGCGATGTCGAACGGCTTAAGCACGCCGAAGCTCCTGTTTTGTCGTGCTGACAAAAGAAAAGAGGCCGCCAATTTCGCGCAGTTGCGGAAGGAAAACATCAGTTATTTTCTTGGGCTGGATGCTGCAGAAAACCGGCCGCAAGCTTTGCTTGCCGGCGATCGCAATCTGGCTGCCAACGGTGTTCCCCTAAAGCCGGGGTTGGTGAAACTCACTACTGACCTGACGCTGGGGTGGACAGCGAAGATGCACCAGCATAAGGGCAACGTTATTTTGGGCGACGGCAGCGGGTGGATGCGGGATACACTGCGAATGTCCGATCATGATGGGACCAAATGGATAATGATCCCGTAATGATTTTGCGCATTCTTCTGCCAAACCGCCAAGGTCAAGCAATGACGTTGGTTGAAGTGTTGGTTGTCATTGCCGTCATTGCGATCCTGGCGGGGCTGCTGCTGCTGGCTTTGAGCCAGGCTGGGGCCAAGGCCAGGCAGACCGCGTGCTTGAGCAACCTG
>CAYIIH010000549.1:0-3636 GCA_964363225.1 uncultured Verrucomicrobiota bacterium
GTTGAAGGAGACGGTGGCGCTCCTGCGCGGCGACGTGGACTGGATCGTGATGAAGGCGCTGGAGAAGGACCGGGCGCGGCGTTACGAGACGGCGAACGGTTTGGCTGCCGACATCCAACGACACTTGAACAATGAGCCGGTGGTGGCGCGTCCACCCAGCACGGCCTACAAGGTCCAGAAGTTCGTTTGCCGCAACAAGGCCATGGTGGCGGCGGCAGCAGCCGTTGCGAGTGTGCTCGTGCTGGGCACAGTGATCAGCACGTGGCAGGCGATTCGCGCCACCCGGGCGCAGCATCAGGCTTTGGACGCCCAACAGAAGGAAGCAAAGCAACATCGCCTGACTGACGAGGCTCTGGCCCAAGTCCAAGCCCAGGAACGCCTATTAGGTCAGCGCCTCTACGCCGCCGAGATGTCACTGGCCTTCGAAGCTCTGGAGCGCGGCCATTTCGGTGGCGCCCGCGAGTTACTTATCAAGCAACAGAAAAAGGAAACCGCGCATCTCCGTGGCTGGGAGTGGCGGCACCTATGGCAGCGCACGAAAGGTGACGAACTCTTCACGCTCCGCGGGCATTCCAATGTTGTTTCATCGGCGCTCTTCCTCTCCGATGGACGCACCATCGTCAGCGCGGGCGGTGATGGAACGCTCAGGTTCTGGGATGTGGATTTACGCACCAATATCCAGACATTTCCAACCGGAGGCTCCGACTGCCTGGCCCTTTCCCCGAATGGCCGCTGGTTGGCGAAAGGGGGACGGCCCTGGTGTCTGTTTGATATGACCACTCGCCAGCGCGTCTATGCGGACACAAATTCGCAAGGAGTCGCCGGTCTTGCCTTCAGCGCGGACGGCCAGCGTCTGGCGATTGCCGACAGAGCGAACGTCACCTTGCTCGACCTTGCCACGCGCCGAACACTAAAGACGATGATCCGCGCCAGCGGCACCGTTGATGGGGCCGCCGGTCGAATCGGTTTAGCCTTCTCTCCCGACGGCGCCACGCTGGCCTATTGCCATGCAGATGACACGATCAGGCTTTATGACATTGCCAGCCATTCCGAGGGTATTCTCCCCTCGGCCGGACACAAGGAAGCGCTCAGCCTGGTATTCAGCGGAGACGGGCGCCTTCTCGTTTCGGCTGACTTTGGGGGAATCAGCGTGTGGGAGGTCGCGGTTACGAACCTCCTCAAACGCTTGACCAATCATCGCGCCGAGGTCACCTGCGTAGCCTTCTCTCCTGACGGCCATTACCTGGCCAGCGCCAGTTCCGACCAGACAATTAAGCGTTGGGACGCGCGCACCTGGACCGAGCTCGAAACCTTTCATGGCCATGAAATGGACGCCTCGTCAGTCGCTTTCTCACCCAGCGGCGAGCTTCTTGTTTCATGCGGCTGGGACGAATCGCTTCGTGTCTGGGATCTGCGGCCATCCTCTCGTCCAGGGCAGCACTTTCGCTCCGCGGAAAATGCACCTTTCAACTGGCCATTCCCTCACGGCGACCAGATGGTGCTCGTGCATGGGAATCTGCCCTACGCGGTCCCTGCCGCAGGGCTGCCCGAGTCCGTGCGGGAGGCTTTGCGCCTGCACGGTGATTACGGGGCGGTCAGTTACCTGAACTGCGTGACACTGGAAGAAACGCCCCGTGAGCAGACGCCGCCGAGCTTCAGTTCGGCCCGGCTCATGGCCTTCGGTCCGAACGCGAACTCGGTTGCTGTGGGATGGCCCGGCGGGAAAATTGAGTTCTGGACGACGCAGCCGTTTCGGAAAGTTCGAGTCGTCTCAGAGTCAGGAGACGCGCCAGAAAACCTGGAATTGGCCGAAAGCGGTGAACTGTTATCCGTGCAACGGGCGAATGGAACGGTAGAGATCTGGGATCTTCGAACGGGTGCGCTCCTGCGGCGACTTCCGCCGCGAAGGGATTTCCTGGGGGGGCCAGGTAACTGCGCATTCTCGGCGCACGACCATATCCTGGCGAGGGCGGTAGGCGCTTTCCCGTGCGTGGTTGAACTATGGCCTTTGCCGGAAGGCAGCCGGCGGGTGTTTGTCCATCCCAAGGGCACCGTTCGCTTTTGGGCGGTTTCGAATAACGGGCGCCTGTTGGCCACTTCATCCTGGGACGGCTCATTGAGACTCTGGGATGTAGCAAGCGAACAGCAGATCGCGATAGTGCGCGAACAGCTTAAAACCTATCTCAGTTTAACGTTTTCCCCCGACGATTCTAAACTGCTGGGAGGCGGCTACGACGGAACGATCACCGTGTGGGACCTGTCCACGCCGCAAGCCCCAAGACGAGTCGCGCGTTGGAAGGCCCACGCAGGGGGAGGGCACGGAGAGGGTTGTGTCTGGCTTCGCTTCGTCGGCGGCGACGGGACACTGTTTAGCCTTGGGGACTGCAGCGGGTCCGATCGCTGGCAGGGTGACCTTCGGCTCTGGCGTGCACCCTCACTGTCGGAAATTGATGCGCAGACGAGGAACCCGTGACCGCCGAATGCGCCTCCGATTCAACACAACGAAAGAAAAGACAATCATGAAATATTTTCAAAAGCCTCAACCCCAGCCGAGGGACGCGGCATGCCGAAGCTCTCACGGCTTCACTTTGATCGAACTCCTGGTGGTCATCGCGATCATTGCGATCCTCGCGAGCTTGCTCTTGCCGGCTTTGAGCAAGGCCAAAGGCATGGCGCAACGAACCGCGTGCTTGAACAATCTGAAGCAACTCACGCTCGGGTGGACGATGTACTCGGGCGACAACAACGAATCCCTGCCTCCCAACCATGAAGACTATTCTGACCAGCCGGGGTCGCGCAGCGCCTCTCCCTCGTGGGTGACCGGCAACGCCTTCACCGATACGACCAGTTCGAATATCCAGCGTGGTCTCCTGTTTCAGCATCTCAACGCCGACGCGACTTATCGCTGCCCTTCCGACCGATCCACGGTTCGCGATGCGGGAAAATTGCCTCGCACCCGTCACTATGGAATGGACTTCTATATGAACGGGACGGGAAATTCGGCCACCTCCTGGGCCGTCGTGGAGCTCATCTTCCGCAAGCAGTCCAGTATTCAAAACCCAGGTCCGGCCAAGGCGTTTGTGTTCATCGACAGTCATCCGGGGAACACGGCGGGTGGCAGTTTCAGCGTGTCCCAACCCAGTTCCCCAGATGCCTGGCGCTGGTATCAATTCCCCGGTGCTCGCCATCAGAACGGCGCCAATCTTTCCTTCGCCGACGGCCACGTCGAGCATTGGCGCTGGAAGGAAGCAAAATCGCTCTATTGGGAGAAGAACAAAGGCTGGGGCGGCGGAGAGGTGCCAACAGGCGACCGCGACCTGAGCCGCCTGCAGGAGTGCATTCCCCATCCGAAATGACGGAATAACGGAATTGGAATTCCGTCGGCAACTGCCCAGCAAAACAATCTCAAAATGAATCCTGACGAAAAGCAATTCTCCAGGGACAGCGCAGGGTAAAAAAGCAAGTCCCGGTCAGTGGTCAAATCCTGATTGAAAGAGGCTGAAAACCTCAACGCATGAAGTGTCGTTTGAAACCGTGAACGTCCGCCGCCCGCAGCCGTGGGCCAAACAAAAAAATGCAGGCGAAACACTCTACAACGGAAGGTCGGCATGACGGAATTGGAATTCCGTCTGCAAC
>CAYIIH010000550.1:0-3634 GCA_964363225.1 uncultured Verrucomicrobiota bacterium
CCGTTTAACTTCCACGCTTTGAGTTGGCCGGCCCGCGCGGAGCGGATGCGGACCTCGCCGGTCACGGCTTCCAGCAGGACCGGCGCAGTGCCTACTTGCTTCAAATGCGAATACGGAACGCCCAACCGCGACGGCTCCGAGGTGGTCTCATACTCCATCCCCGTGTTGCGCGCGGGACCGACCGCGGTGATGAGCAACCGTCGCGTGGATGCAATGGGCGCCGGGCCGTCCATCGCGGTGACATAAAGGGCGCCGAATCGCGTGTGGCTGGTGAAACGCAGGTCGTCCAGCGCATGCGGTGCGGCGGAAAGGAAACCGATGACGGCCTGGGTCCGCGGGGTGTTGATGCGAATAAAGCCGTTCTTCGCATCCCAGGTCAGTTCGCCCGTTATGGAGCGGGCCACCCGGTTCGTCGGATCCCAATACGCGCTGATCTCTTTCACGAACGGCGCGCGATCTTGCTCGACGAAGCGATAGCCCACCTTGCCCACCAGCGCCGCCGCAATCGGCGCCGGTTTGCGATCATCGGTCCAACCGAACACGGTCTCAGGCGTGTAGAGCGACTCAGCGACGACCTCGGCTTCGCGCACATCGCCGCGATGCCACATCGCGCTGACGGCGGGGAACTGGAGGATTTGGGGCGGATTGCCGAGCAGGTCAAACGAGCCTCCGCCCAGCACATCGCGCCAATCGGGACTGAAATAGCCGAACTCGAGGGAACCATCCCAACCCTGGAGCAAGCCATAGGCCGCCATCAGGCCGGTGCCTTCGAGCGAGTATTCGTTCGGCAGGCACGTGTTCCACTCGCTGATGGTCATCGGCTTGCCCAGCACTTGTTCCCATGCTTTCTCGGTCACCAGGTTGCCCACGCCCAGATAGGTCAGCGCATCCTGCTCAGGCTGAACCGCCTTCACCATCGGCAGGTTATGAAACAAAGCGGTGGCAATGCGCCATTTCAAGTTCCCTTCGCCCTGCGGATGGTCCCAGTAACCGTGGCGGTCAATGTAATCGAGCCGCGCCTGGCCGAGGATATGCACGCGAGTGGCCAAGCCGTGCCCTTGCCAGTTTGAAGCGCTGATCGGCACCTTGACGCCGGCTTGGCGCATCGCGCTGACGCTGTTGCTCCAGTACTTCTCCTCGAGTTCGAGGAAGAACTGCAACTGGTCACGGCCACGGATTCTTTGTTCCGGCCGCGCGCGGAAGAACTTTTCGTTGAAATCCGTGTTGCGCAGGCAAGGCACGCGCTGGCCGGGTCCGACGCCTTCGCCTTCGGCCAGCGGCGGCTTGCCTTCGACACTCCACGATTTCCTCAAGCCTGCCTCGTCGCCGTACTTCCGGCGCAGCCAGGCTGCCCATTTTTCTTCGAGTTCCGCCCGGAATGGCGCTGGCACGCCGCCACCCCAGAACAGCGAGTCTTCGTTCAGCACTTCCACCAGTGCCAGCGTGGGATCGTCGCAGTAGCGTTTGTTGGTGTGTGCGTTCAGATGCGTGAACACGTCGGTCATGCGCCGGTGCATGATCGCGGCCACCCGATCGTTGAAGAACTGCGTGTAGGGCGCTGGGCCGCCGTCCGGCAGGCCCGGAAGATCATCGCCGGCCTTGAACCGATACGTGAGCGGGTAATGCACATCGAGAATCAGGTAAATGCCGTTCTCGCCCAGTTTGGCGATGAGATAATCGAGGCGCGCAAAGCCGTCAGCGCTGTAATCGAACGAGGTCCGGCCCTGACGTTGGTTGAGGAATTCGAGTCCGTGCAGACGCGTGACGTTGATGCCTTGCCGTCGCATACGACGGACGGCGTAGTCCACCTGTTCCTTGCCCCAGAGTCCGATTTGCGCGCCCCAGAACCGAACCGGTGTGCCGTCTGCAAAAGCGAAACGGTCGCCTTTCACCGTCACAAAACCGTGCCGGCCGGTGGGCGCTTCGACAAACGGACTGCCATCGAGAATCGTGGGCGCGAAATCGTCTTTCGCGGGATCGAACGGAAACCACGATCCTCGGATGACGTCGGGTTTGGCCCCGGCTGCAGCGGCGGGCGCCGCTTCCCCCACCACCGCCTGCTGCGCGCCCAACGTGTAGTCACGGCCGGTAAGCGCCTCGGCCAGCAAAGCAAGAACCGCTGCCCGACTGACTTTACTCCGCCATTTCATAAGCAATGTCCTTTTTCAGTCTGACCACATCCTGCGCCGGGGCTATTTGAACGAAATCCGCTTGGTGGATTCTGAGCGTTTCAACTCAACGACCATTTCCTTGCCGCCCGCGGTCAATCGGTGTCTTCCGAAGAAGACCCGCACCTCACACCGGCCTTGAGCGTCGGTTTGCCCCCGCCAGGTCGTCCACCATTCTTTAAACACCAGGTTGCGGTACGCTTCCGCCGCAGGCGTGGGCGACCAATCACGCCGAAACAGCGAGGAGACTGGAATCCAGTTGGCCCCCTCCCAAAATCCCCACATCAGGATCCCCTCCACCGCAGGATGTGCGAAGCAGATGCGGTAGTAGTCCGACAACGCTTTGGCTTTGGCCACTTCCTCCTCGTCGGACAAACGGACACCGCGCTGGCCGTAATACTTGGAGCGTTGGCCGGGGAAATTGAACTCGGTAACCCGGACGGGCAGCCGGAATTGAGCGAGCCGGTCCAGCGCATTCTGGAGGGCGATCGGATCGAACGAATCCCCGTGCAGATGCCCTTGCACTCCGATGCCGCCCACGGGCACACCCTGGTCGAGGAACTTCCGGATGTGGACGATGTAGTCTTCCAGCCGTCTGCCGGTCAGGATGTCATAGTCATTCAGGTAAAGCACCGCCTGCGGATCCTCCTGGCGCATCCAGGACGCCATGTCCCGCGTGATGTTCGGGCCAAGCCTTTCCTCATAGTAGTTCGCGTGCAGCATCTCGTTGTTCAGGTCGTACTCTGCGAATCGGCCCCGGTAGCGGCGCGCCACATCAAGTGCACGGGCTTTGAGTGTCTCCCGCAAGGCGTCGTCCTCCAGGGCTTTCACCCAAGGCTGGACCCGGTTCGGGATTCCCCAGAAGACATTATGGCCGCGGAGGGGAATCTCGTGCTGCCGCGTCCAATCGAGCATCGCGTCCACGACGGAATAATCCACCACTCCTTTCTGTGGCTCCATGCTGTGCCATTTAAGGGCGTTTTCGGTTACGGCTGCATTGAAGTTTTCCAGGAAGACCTTTTTGTATTGGGCCGCTGCTTCGGCACCCGCCCGCCCGCCGAACATCTGGTTGGCCAGCGCAGTCCCAAACCAAAACTCGTGGCGCAGTTGTTCCACGCGGACTTCAGCGCCCGGCGCGGCCTCCATCACCAGCGTGCCCATCCGGACTTGGCGGATGGATTCATCCAGGTCGGCGCTCCCGGCAGTAAAGTCGCTCGCCGCACCGAAGCTCAAGGCAATTGCCAGCCAAAAGCTGCGATGCAGGTGGCCTATCATCTTTGTGGGTATTCGTTCCCCCGACGTTTGTGCGGAGCGGACCTTAACGGTTTGGGGTGCTGGCGCCTGTAGATTGGTCATACTTTCTCTGACGCCGGCGAAGCAGGTTCATTCACAAAGGCCGAGCGGCAGCCAAAGATGTGGATAGAGAACGGATTGCTCCGTCGCCCCCCACCCAAACCGGACAGGCG
>CAYIIH010000551.1:0-3622 GCA_964363225.1 uncultured Verrucomicrobiota bacterium
GGTCTGGCCGAATCCGGATGACCGCTGGGTGAATCTGCCGGCGGACCGGCATGGGAGAGCAGGGACACTGTCGTTCGCAGATGGGCATGTCGAGAAATGGAAGTGGAAGTGGCCGAAGCAATTCAGGAAAAAGCAGAGCTATTGGAAGCGGGCGGAGAGCCCGGCTGATCTCTCCGACCTGCGCCGGCTGCAGTTGGCCATCATTCCCGTCGAGAAGTACGTCCCTCAACGGTAGTCAAACGCGATGAACCTACGGCGCCAAACCTGGACAGGGCTTGTGAGAAAGGCTGAGAGCGTTTCTGAGGAATGTATTCTCCCCGTAGCAGCCGAGGTAACGAGGCTCAAAGGGTTTCCTAGCCTGCGCAGGTTCGGAGAAATCAGAGCCTCGTTACCTCGGCTGCTACGTTCTTTCAAGGTCCTCGGTTTTTTCGTCACCTTTATTGCGCTGGTCTATGTGCACCAATCCCATTTCAACAGCGCGACGCCCGTTTCCCGTCTGGATTGTCTTCACGCCCTTGTTTCGGGAGGCACCCTGGCGGTTGATCGCTGGCGCACCAACACACCCGACCTTGCGTTCGCGAACGGACATTACTACAGCGACAAGGCGCCTGGAACAATCGTTCTCGCTCTGCCAGGCTTTTTGGCCGGCTGCGCCTTTTTGAAGGCGTCGGGAGAACAATTGGAGTCGAAGCGTGGATGGGCTAATCACGAGTTGGACCGCTTGCGCCGGGATCGCCTTGATAACCGCCTTCGGCATGATCAGACTATCCGGCTTGCTCGGCGCATTGACGAAGCTACAGGTGGGCTGGTTGACGGCCGCGGCGGTGTGGTTTGGGGCGGCTCCTTTACCGTATTCGACGCTGCTTTTCTCCCACGCCCACGTCGTGGCTTGTATTAGTCTTGGTCTGGTCGCATTGAGCAAAGCTTACCCCGAGGTCTTTGGCCTGAATGGGTTTAAGGCCTGGGCATCGAATCCATACGAGCGTAGCAGCCGAGGTAACGAGGCTCAGATATCAAGGCCGAGCGGCAGCTCGGCCCTACCAGTCGCAAGTAGGAGCCAACGTGAGGAGGCTTATTCGACAAAAGCCTCGAAGCTGGCGCTGGCTGGTTTTGCGTTCGGGTGGGCGCTCAATAGCGAATATACCGCCGGATTGGTGGTCGTCGGCATCCTTGTCGTCATTGTTGGTCGGAACTGGGGCGATTATAGGTGGGTGAGTCTGGGGATGATCGGACCGCTGCTCTTGATTCCGCTTTACAGTTGGCTCACGGTGGGGTCGCCGTTCGTCCTCCCGTACAGCTTTCAGGCTTCATTCCCTGAGATGAAAGAGGGCTTGTACGCCATTAAATGGCCAGACCTTGCCACCGCCTTCAATTTGACTTTTGGTCCAGCGCGCGGCCTGTTTTTCTGGAGTCCATTTCTTCTCTGCGCGTTTCTTGGTTATGCGGGATTGTTGGAGAAATCTCGACGGTTGTTCTGCTTAACGTATCTGGTTCCGGTCCTTCATCTCGCCGTCATTTCGGGCCGTGTCTGGGATTGGCCGGCGGGACTAGCGTTGGGCCCCCGGTATTTGGCGCCGATGTTGCCTCTGCTGGCTTTGCCCTGCGCCTTTGGCGTTCAAAAGTTCCCCAAGCTTAGCCTTCTCGCGGCAGCCTATTCGATTTTGATTACAACGATGGCCACGCTGACGAATGCCTGCCCACCGTACAACTCACATCCGAACCCGTTGTTTGACTTCCATATCCCTCTATGGCTGCAGGGGGAATTCTCACCGAATCTCGGGATGGTTCTGGGGCTGACGCCGTTTGCCTCAGTGGCCCTTTTTTATTTCATTCTCTTGGGAGGAATTGGGTGGCTATGGCGGGCTTTGGGCCGTGAGGAACAGACGGAAAGCAATCCAGGACCGAGCCGGTCGAAACAGGTGTTGAACACATGAGCAGCCCTGAGAAAGAGATGCCTACGAGTGCTGACGCTGTGAAAGGTGACGGCTCCCGCGAAGCTCGCAGTTCTATAGGGCTCTGGCTTTACGTGACGGTGGCCGGCTCCTTGCTGTTGCGCCTCAGTGTGTTCGATTTTGAAAGCGGGGATTACCGCGCATTTTTGAGCCGGTGGTATGACCATTTTGTCGAGCACGGACGCTGGCATGGGTTGGGGGAATTGGCGGAGCAATTGCCGAGCTACTGTTATCCACCGTTGTACATGTATCTGATTTCCTTGAGCACGTTACTGCCCCTGCCAAAGCTCTACGCGATCAAGTTACTTTCGGTTGCCGTGGATTATGCGGCCGCCTGGTATGTCTGGCGGCTCGCCCAGAGACAATTCGGCTCAGGACACCGTTCCTGGGCGGCCGTCACCGCGTTTTTATTTCTGCCAACGGTGGTGATGAACGGGGCGCTGTGGGGGCAATGCGACATGATGTATGCTGGCGGCCTTCTTGCCTCCTTATTCTATGTTCTGGAGCGGCGGCCCGTGGCCGCCTTGATCGCATTCGGGCTTTCGATTTCACTCAAGCCACAGGCCGTCTTCTGGTGCCCGTTGCTCCTCGGCTTGTTTGTGACCGGGCGACTTCCGTGGAAACGAATGTGGATTCCAGTCGCGGTGTACGTGGGGTGCAGCATCCCGGCCATGCTAGCGGGGCAGCCGGTGGGGCAAGCGTTGCTGCGCTGGGGGCCGGCGGCGATCAACGCGCGGGCCCTGACGCTCGGGGCGCCCAACTGGTATCAATGGGTTTTTGAGCAAAGCCCGGAAATCTTTTGGTGGCCCGGAGTGGTGCTGACGCTGGTCGCCAGCCTGATGCTCGTATTGGTGATGAGAGAAGGGCTGCAACACGGCTTCGGCGAGTCCCGCTGGCTTGTGTCACTAGCGCTGCTGTCGGTTTTGTTTCCGCCCTTCTTCTTGCCGGGAGTGCATGAACGCTACTTCTTTGCGGCGGACGTGCTGTCCGTGGTCTATGCCTTTTATGTTCCCAGGAAATGGGTGGTTCCCCTGCTCATTCAGTTCGCGTCCGTCTTCGCGTACGTGCCGTATTTGTTTGGGCAGGAGCCGGTCCCACAGTGGTTTTCGGCGTTCGCGATGCTGGGGGCGATGGGGGTGGTCGGCGCAGGCCTTTTAGAACCCATCGCCACAGCCGAGGCGGGAGGAAGGGAAGGTGGCGCATGAAGGCGCAGCCGCTCGTGTCGGTGGTGATGATCAATTACAACCGGGAACGGTTTGTCGGGGCGGCCATCGAGAGCGTCGGCGGGCAAACGGCACGTGATTGGGAGTTGATTGTGGTCGAAAACGGCTCGACAGATCGTTCCTGGGAGATCATCGAACGGTGGACGGCGGAGGATTCGCGGATGCGCGTCATCCGGCTGCCGAGCCGCCTGTCAATTCCGGTGGCGGCCAATGTCGGGATCAAAAACGCTCGGGGCCAATATGTCGCTCGTCTCGATAGTGACGATGTGTGCCTCCCAAGCCGATTGGGAATGCAGTTGGACTGGATGGAACAGGGTCGCCACGAACGTGTCGGAATCTGCGGTGCGCAATGTGAACTGATCGACGCCGGTGGAGAGGTGATCGGGGAGAAGTGGTTCCCTATCCGCCATGCGGAGTGCGTGAGGGCATTCTGGTACCGCAATCCCT
>CAYIIH010000552.1:0-3587 GCA_964363225.1 uncultured Verrucomicrobiota bacterium
ACTGAAAGCTTCACAGGACATAACTGGTTCTCCGTTCGGTGAGTTGGGCGCGTTGACCGTGGCTGCGCCGTTGGCGGGCGGCTTTTTCATCCAGCGAAAACGCAATCAGTACGTCTTCATCAGCGTCCATTTCAGCGCACAGCCGCCGCCAAAGTTCGTCGAAGCGTTCCTGGTCCAGCCAGAACTCAAAGACGCTCTTCTGCACGCGCACTCCATAGTCGGCGCAAATGTTGGCCAGGCGGCGCAAGCGCCGTGGATGGGCGATATCGTAAGCTATGACGCGCAGCATTTGTTCAGCTCCCGGCGGTTTAGAGTACGGGATGACTGGCAGCAGGTCGTTCCACCAATCCATAGAATGCGAATTTCAAATTGCGGATTGCGGATTGCGGATTAATTCAGCCGGAACGGCGAGAACAGATCGGGCTGTTCCAGGCACGTCTTGAAATGCACGGGCATTTGCGCAATGCGCGTGCGTAGCGTCGTGCGGCAACCGGCGTGTTCCGAGAAAAACTCCCGATTCAGCCGCTGTTCGTAGTGCTCCCAAAGCGCCCGCCGTCCACCCGCATTCAGGAATATGCCGCCATCGCGCTCCTCAAAATGCCCGAGTTGGAGCACGCGCCACGCGAAAAGGCGCAAGGTGAGTGACTCCACGAGAACCGGGCGGAACGTTTCCATCAAGTCCAATGGCAGCGCCCAGCGGCCATCCTCCGTTGCGTGCAAACAGCCCAAGCCGAGCTCCAGTCCGGCGCGGTAGCAGGCGGACAAGCACTCGCCATAAAGCAGTGTAGCCAGATAGGAGAGAACTGCGTTCACCGCATTGTGAGGCGGCCGCCGCGAGCGCCGCTCAAACGGAAAATCCGCGGGCAGGAAACGCGCCCACATTTCGTAAAACAGCGTGGCGGCGGCCCCCTCGACACCGCGCAACTTATCAAGCGGACCGATGTGGGCCGCTTCCGTTTGCAGCGCCATCAGGCGTGTCAGGCCGGCGGCATCCAGCCGTGGGTGGTTAGCCTCCAGTCGTTGCAGCAACCGGCGGCCATTCGCAATCTTGCTCTCCACGAGTCGGCGGGCGACGGCCAGCGCAAAGGCCTCGTCCGTGGCGGCGCGATATTGGCGGAGCCTCGCCGCAGCGTGCGCGGGTCCCGAAGGCTCAAACGAACCCAACAACCGGCTCCGACCGTCGAAAAAGCAGACGGGCACGCCTCGGCGCAACAACTCCCGCAAGGCGGGCGAAGTAATATTAGTCCCTTCCCCGAGGACGAGCCGTTCGATCTCGGCCAATGGGATTTCTGTTCGTGGAGAGGGCTGAGACGCTTCGGTGGCTTCAGGACCTTCGATCCGTAAGCGCTCCGAGGTCAGAGAAACGCGGGAACCTGGTGTTTGGATAGAAACGACAGCCATAGCAAGAAAGAGTGGTTACCAAAGAATTACAATCCGATGCCCGCGCGACTCGAAGCTCAGGCTAACGACCCTGGGCAGGAACGCCTGCCTGCACCGTGCCAGTTGGAGGCTCACGCCCAGCCATCGTGAGCTCAACAAGGGCCAGTTCGAGTCGCCCAACCGTGTGGGACGCCAAAGCTCATTCGCCTCGCCGTCAGGCCCGGCTTGGGCACAAAGCCGTCCGCTGTAATCCAGGCTGGTCGGTGATGCGGCTTTGCCCGGCAGAGCCGAACCCAGCCCGCAGTTGCGAAAGTATTCGGAAGGATAGGCCTTGAGTAGCGCCTCTCTTATGACCGGGCCGTCCTCTCCCGCATGGGCCGCTTGCTGCGCGAGTTCCGACTCAACGCCGCGCGCCAACAGACCCCGTTGACGCGTCGCCGCATTTGCCCAGCGCCGCCATTCACTGAACCGCAGCGCGTCCTCGGTCTGCAACCGCACTTGGTCGATCTGGCTCGCCTCTTCCGTCGCGCCGTAATATCCGAGCCAGGAATTGAGCAGACTCGCCAGGGACGCGATTCTCTCCTCAAACTCTCCGGTGCTCCGCTCCATTGCGGGGTCAGTTCTTGATAATGGCTACAAGAGTCATGGTGTCAGCGCCAGATGCTTCTTGCCCGTAACAACATTGCGTCCGCTTTTCTTTTCGCGTTCGCGCCGGGCATTCAACCTGAATCCAGCAGTTGAGAAACCACGGATGACACGGATCACACGGATGATAACCGCTTTCGCGAAGGCCGGGAGCCTCCCCCGCGCTCACCCGCCGGGTGAAGGTTCGCTGCAACGCAACATCTTCTTCATCCGTGTCATCTGTGAAATCCGTGGTTCCAATTGCTTTTTCTAGGTTCAATAGTCGCCGTTGATTTCGCGGCGGTTGGGATGACGTTGGCAGGAATAGCCGGTCCGCCTTCCGCTTCCTCCTCCTGCCGGACGACAGCAACGGCAACCAGGGCTTCCGCGGGTTCTGGCGCCAGGTCAGCCACGAACGGAACGTGGGGGCGACTTGGCCCGGCCGGCCTGTGCGTCGCACGCAGATAGGAGCAGGCGAGGCGGAGCGAGGCGGCCAGCCGTGTCGAGAGACGAGGCGCAGGCCAGCGACGAGCGGAACCTGACCGCGAAGAGGCCGCGGAGGGCGTTGTTGCTGTGCAGGTCAATTCCGACCATGATTTTCATAGTGGTTCTCCGGTGGGTTGAGGGGTTGAGTTTGTTGACACACCTCAAACTAACCACCCGCCTGCCGGATAACCACGTTTCGCTCAAGCGCCAGCTCACGCTTAATGCTCTACAGTTCTCACTTTTTTGCGACCACAACCGCCAAAAAAGTGCAGAACTGTAGACCCCGTTCCCGCGCCCGCACCCCCCAAAAAAGATGCAGGACCCCGAGTGGCAGGCGGGAATTGGGGCCAGGAGTCCGTTGGATGGGTGATGAAAGTTTGCGCAGCTTGCGCAAATTCTTCGTCCTCCTCGTCGTCCTCCTCGTCCTCGTAATCGACAAGGGGCAACCGTCTCTTTGAAAAATCGCGGTTCAAGGCTTGTTTGATCTTTGGTCCACGGGTAAGCTGCCGCCATGAAAATACTTACCGTCCCCGAAGCCCAAGGGCAACTCACCCGGCTCATCGCTGAAGTCAATGAAGGCGAAGTCGTCGTTCTGAAAGACGGCGATCGGGAGGTCACCCTGTATCCCGGCGGCGCGCTCGACCTCGAAGAGGACACCCCGGAACTGGAGGCGGAATTGCTGAAGGCAGCGGACGGTCTGTTCACGCCCTACTCCTCGGAGGAAATGCGTGCGATTGGCGAGCGCCTCATCCGCGAAAAACGCGGCCAATGAATTTCGCCGTTCACAAGGCCGAGTATTTTAAACTGGATACGAATCTGCCTTTTCAGCACGAATTCGAGAATAACGATGCGAAAGATAAGATCGGTGACCATACAGAAATGGCTGCCAATCTATATGAAATCGTTCCAGACAACGAATAAAAGGCTGATAATCTCCAGGAAATAACTGATTACCGACTGGACAATGCTGCCGACCGTAAGACAATGGCTGATGACCGGCTTGCAATGACAGATGATCATCAGGAAAAGACTGCTTACCTGATTGAAATGGCTGATGACCTACAAAATAAGGCAAATCATTTCCTTGACAACATTCC
>CAYIIH010000553.1:0-3503 GCA_964363225.1 uncultured Verrucomicrobiota bacterium
TGCCTCCCCTGCTGGCTTGTCGGCCCCGGAACGCTTCATGCATTGGCGCTGTGGTATCTGTGTGATGGTTAATATTTCGTCGCGCATCCTACTCGCTTTCGGTCAAACTGGGCAAAGCCTCCACCTTCATCGCTTCCTGCGTCAGCAGGTAATCGACGAAGCGCAGGGCTTCGGCTTGCCAGGGACGCGGCAAGACTTTTGCCTTCTGGCAGATTAATTCAGCGGTGCTCATGCTGCTTAAGGTAGCGAAGGAAGTGCAGCCTGTAAATCTGCGAAAGGAAGCTGCGGTGGATACCATCGCTCGTGCCCGCCAAAGGCGAGGCCTTTGACCCAGCCCTCGACAGTCTCTTCGTCCAGGTCCTTCACGATGTTCGGCGTCAGCTCGACGTAGCTGCCGTTGCCGCCGAGTTCGAGGACGCGGTTTTGGGCCGTTACGGGTGCCGTCCACAGGAAGAGCATCGTCAAGGCGCAGAGAAATGATTTGGCCTTTAACATCTGTGTGTGGCTCGCCAATTGTTGTCGGAAAAACTTAAGACGCCATTCTATGGGTCATAAAGTCTGCTGACAATCCTTCAAGTTAGAATGCAGCGAAGACAAGGTGGCCGGCGCCGGCCTTGCGAACCCGGCGCGTGCGGAGCGCGCTTCATCAGCCGGACATCATCGTCGTGTTGCAGCTAATCGCCCCTTGATTCATGTCAAGGTTGAGCGGGCAGCGGCCTGTTAAGCAAAATTGTTTCCGCGGCCGGCGTGTGGTTTGCGATGGACCAACGCAACTGCCGGAGAAACATTGGCGGCGCCACGCGACGTCGCCTGGCCGTTTGATACTGAAATGATCGCACGATCAGAAACCGAAGGTGAAAACAGCCTCGCTGCCACCTGGCAGCAGCTCAGGCAGGTGAAAACCGTGCAGCGGTTTCAGGCCGCGTTCACGGTGGCCACGGGTTTGCCGGTGACGATCCTCCCGGCGGGACTCGGCGGCGGGCCGGGTGGCGCCGAGCCGCGCGGAGCTTTCTGCATCGACGGCTGCATGGGGCGGGAGAGCGGCCGATGGTGCCTGCGCACCTTGGTCAGCGCCGAACAACGCGCCACCAAAGCGTTCCGGCCGGTGCAGTTTCGTTGCCCCGCCGGGTTGATCAAAATCCTCGTGCCCGTGCGGGTCGGTGGCCGTCATGCCGGCAACTTTTTGGTGGGTCCGTTTTCCTTGGAGACGCTGCAAGCGGGGAATTTGCGCCGGTTGGTGCGCGGCCTCAAGGAGTTCGGGTTGGAAACGCAGGCGGGCCGGCTGCAAGTCAGTTGGCGTTACAGCCCCGTCATAAGCGCCGAGAAGGTCGAGGCCGTCGTCACCCTGGTCAACCTGTTTGCGCAATACCTGTCCGAGACCGGCCATCGGCTGGTCCTGGAGGATGCGACCCAACAGTCGCCGCTCCTGCAAAAAATCGAGGCCTATCTCGCGGAGGGTGAGAACGACGAGATCACGCTGACGCGCGTCGCGGAGCGAGTCTGCCTCAGTCCCTGCCATTTCTGCAGACTCTTCAAGAAGCAAACCGGGCTGACCTTCACGGAATACCGCGTGCGTCGGCGCGTCGAGATCGCCAAGGAGTTGTTGCTCAATCGGCAGCTCCGCATCAGCGAGGCGGCGTTCGCCGCGGGATTTGGATCGCTACCGCATTTCAACCTCGCCTTTCGCCGCTACGCGGGGTGCTCCCCTTCCGAATACCGCGCTCAGAATAGCCGGACAAAAGAGGATAAGAGAATGCAAATCCAGGCGTAGCCGCACGATTCAGTTTTGTGATTGGCTATAGGCGCACTCTAAAGTGCGACTTATGACAAAAGCTCGAATGTATTCACTGCTTATCCTGTTGGCTGGATTCGGATTCGCAGGCGCCCCCGGCGCGCAAAGCGCGGACGGCGGCGCCTCGGATGGAAGTTGGAAGGCGAACACCATTTCGCCGGTGACGAACCCGCTGTTTTTTGAAGACCCGCAAATTCACAGCGAAGTGCGCCCCATTTTTCTGTGGCACAACATTGACAAGGGCTTCATCACCGGCGGCGGCGACGTGCAGGTTTATGCCGCGCAGTTGCGCTGGGCGGTGACCGAGCGGCTGGCGATCATTGCCACGAAAGACGGCTACATTGACTTCAATCCCACGGCCGCGCTGACGCACGAAAGCGGTTGGGCGGACCTCGCCGCCGGTGTCAAGTACGCCCTCATCGACGATGAAAAGGCCAGCTTCATTCTCACTCCGGGCTTGAAGTTCGAACTGCCGACCGGCAACCAGCGGGTGTTTCAAGGCAACGGCGACGGTGAATGGGACCTGTTTCTGTCCGGCGCCAAAGGCTGGGGCAATTTCCACGTCGTGGCCGGCGCCGGCGTGCGCGTGCCGAATGACATGGACCAGGAAACGGCCTCGGCCCATTACAGCCTGCAACTCGACTACTACGCCTGCCGCTACTTCATACCGTTCGTGGCGGTCAACGCTTTCACGGTGCTGAACGATGCGAAGCAGCTCGGGCTGACCGTGGAGGGTTTCGACCTCATCAATTTCGGCTCCTCGAACGCGAGCGGACGGACGCAGGCGGTGGTGGGCGGCGGGTTCCGTTCGCGCCTGCTGAAAAACCTCGACCTGGGGTTCGCCTACGAAGCGGGCGTCACCAAGCCCTGCGGGTTGTTCGATGACCGTTTCACCGTGGATTTCATCTGGCGGTTTTGAGCGAGCGGCTTGGGCAGCCAGACCGATGGTCTCGGCGGGAGCGACCCGATGGCTCCATTCGTCCAGGCTGAGGTCGCGCAGAGGTTCCCATTTTTCAACAAGGCTCTCTCGTCGGAGCCAGGACAAAAATTGAGAAGCAAAGAACAAAAACCAGTGAGCCGGCCGCAGCCGGACGTGGCAGTCTCCGCAGAGAATTTTAACGGTTGCTAATGCGAACAGTGCTTGAACACGCCGTCGGCGAATCCCCCGCCGGGCAGCGGTTTCGCCAGCCGTCGGCGACGCCGGACGACGGGCGGCTCGGTGCGGCGGTTCCGGCGGCGCCTGCCGTGTGCTGCCATCATTGCGGCACGCGCTGCCAGAGCTATGACTTCGTCAGGGAGGAGAAAGTCTTCTGCTGCCAGGGCTGCCTGATCGTCTATGAGTTGCTCATGGAGAATGGGTTGGGTCACTTTTACGATCTCGGCGCGACGGCGGGCATTCGGATGCAAGGCCCTCGCCGGCCGGAGCAGTTCAGTTACCTGGATGATCCTGCGGTCCGACAGCGGTTGGTAGATTTCTCCGACGAAAAGACCAGCCGCGTGACGTTGCATATTCCGGCCATTCATTGCCTCGCCTGCGTCTGGCTGTTGGAGAATCTGTGCCACTTGCATCCCGGCGTGGGAAGATCGCAAGTCAACTTCCCGAGGAAAGAGGTCTCCATCACCTAAGACAACGCCAAAATGTCGCTGAGCCGGTTGGTGCAGCGCCAATGCATGAAGCGTTCCGGGGCCGACAAGCCAGCAGGGGAGGCAC
>CAYIIH010000554.1:0-3491 GCA_964363225.1 uncultured Verrucomicrobiota bacterium
AATCGGGTTTTGCGGCGGTCAAAGGAGGCCGATGAACTCGCTCCCAAGACCAAGCTTCTCGCCTGATGGTGTGCTGGCGACCTTGTTCCGGTCACTGCTCCACCACATCATGACCGCCCGCCTCCGCCTGACGGAGTTTGTGAAAGGAATACGATGAAGAGCGAGTCGCCCAGCCTGGGGATGAGGTCAACTGCATGAATGGCTTGCTGGTAAGAGTCGGCATCGATTCGACGGATGGTTGCTGGAACGCACCGGTGCGTCTGGCGTCCAGTGAATTTGCTTACGTGACAATCACCGAGAGTAAACCACTGCGCGACGGCACTGCCCGCCGATATGACGAGTTTATCCCGGTGGCGGCGCGCTTCGGAGAGCACTTGCCCGAACCGCTGCTTGGCCAACCGACGCATCTTGACCCGGACTTCGAATGCCTCACGTATGGCGACCAAGGACAGCGAGCGAAGCGCATCACTGCGCATGTAAGCTCAGGCGACCTGCTGGCGTTCTTTGCTGCGCTGCGCCCGGTGGATGGTCCGCCGCGTCCGCTCATATACGCGCTCATTGGTTTGTATGTGGTTGCGGAGATTGTTGCCGCGGAATCCGTCCCCAAAGCACGCTGGCGCGAGAACGCACACACACGGCGCGTTCCCCATGACGACGACATCGTCGTGAGGGCCAAACCCGGCGTGTCGGGCCGTTTGCGGCGATGCTTGCCTATCGGTGAACTGCGCGACCGTGTTTATCGCGTGCGCAAGGACCTGCTCGATGCCTGGGGCGGCCTGGACATCAAGGACGGCTATATCCACCGGAGTGTGCGTCTGCCCGCCTTCCTCAACGCGGACAAATTCTATCGCTGGTTTCTCGCGCAGAAGCCTGAACTGGTCGCTGAGAACAATCCAAATTCATGAGCAATCGCTTGTTCATCGTATTTCTGCGTCAACCCGGCAAAGACGACTGGCGAACCGACCCGTTTTGGGAATTTGGAAGTTTTGGCTGCACCGGCTGTCATGGGCGCAACCTGCTCAATCCTCAAAAAAAGCATGTGGACAGTGGGGACTGCTTGGCCTTCGTTCAGGGAGGGCCGGACGGGTGCAAACTGCTTTTAATCACGCCCCCAGTGAAACGGATTGAACATGGCACGACAAGAGTGGAAATCCGATGGTGTAAGACGGCCAAACCGTTCCGTTATTCCTCAGAGAACGCGCCGGTTCTTGCACAGCCGGGAACGAAGAACGTCGCCTTGGTTGGGGTAGGCAGATTGGTGAACAAAGCAAACCGCTCGACGGCGCAGGCCAAGCTGGCAAGTTGCGTTCGCACGCGCTGTCAGCCACTCGATGCGAACGCGGCAACAGAGTTATTTGCGGCGTATAGCCGAGCGCGACGAGCGGCAACATCCTCTGACTTCATACAAAGCTACGCTGATGCTTTGCCTCGGTCTGGTTTGCATCGTTCGCTGCAAGACCGGGGGCGCGACTACCAAAACCTTCTAGCGGAGTTAAGCCGATCCCATTTACCCTCCTCGTGTCGCCAATTAAAGGGCCACCGCAAATGAACGACGCCTACACCGAAGAACAGCTAGTTGAATTGCCGGGGTTTGATTTGTTCGCCGCGCTCGGCTGGACCACGGTGTCGGCGTTGGATTAAGTCCTCGCCACAGCTTCAACGCTCAACCTTCAACCCTCAACCCGCCTGAGCCATGCCCCTCGGCGCTGAACCCAGTTCCGTCCAACGCCCCTTCGTCCGCTACGCGGTCGAGGCCGGATGGACGTTTCTCTTGCCCGACAATGCGCTGGTGCTACGCAACGGCGGCACAATTAGCCCCGTGTTGGACAGCGGCCTCGTCGCCCAGTTGCAGAAGCTCAATCCCAAGGTGCTCGATGCCGCGAAAGCGGCAGAGTTGGTGAAGCGCCTCGTGCGCGTGCGTCCCGCCATTGAGGGCAACCTGGATGCCTGGGAGCTTCTCCGGGGTTTGAAGTCCGTCTTCGTCGAGGCCGAGAAGCACAAAAAAAGCATGTTCAAGCCAAGGTTTTCATTCTATTCTCCATCCATTCAATTCCTGAAGCGATAGCCGAAAGCAGCGGGTTCGCAGGGAAATCGTCTTAAAACTCAACTTGTAATCATATATGCCTGAAAAAATTGGTTTTGTCGGTGTCGGTCGGATGGGCGCGAACATGGCGCGCCGCTTGAAGGACTGCCATTATCCGGTCGTCGCCGTTTACGACGCGCGGACCGACGTTGCCCGGTCCCTGGCCCAGGAACTCGGTTGCGAAGCCTGCACGACGCTGGCGCGGATGACCGAATTGTCGGAAGTGATCATCACCGTGGTTACCGATGACAAGGCCATGTCCGCGATTTACGGTTCTCCCAAGAAAGGCGACAGCCTCCTGGCCAACGCCGCCGGCAAGCTCTTTATCAACTGCGCCACGATTACGCCCAAGGTGCATGTCGATGTCGAAAAGCTCTGCCGAAAAGCCGGCGCGGAATCATTGGAAGCCTGCATGGCCTCCAGCATTACCCAGGCGCGGGAAGGCACGCTTTACTTGATGTGCGGGGGAGACGAGAAAACCTTCCACCGCGCCAAACCCCTTCTGGAGAAACTGAGCGCCTCCATGCGCTACATCGGCCAGGCCGGCCAAGCCGCGAACGTCAAGGCGCTGGTCAATATGGTCATGAACATCAACACCGCCGCGCTTGCGGAAGGCCTGGCTCTGGGCCACGCCCTTAAACTCGACCTCGCCATGTTGCGCGAAGTCTTCTCCCAAACCGGCGCCAATTCCCGCGTGCTGCAAACGGACGGCGAAGACATGCAGAATCGCGAGCATTCCTGCTTCTTCTCCGCCGCTCATGCCGCCAAAGATTCCGGGATCGCCCTGAAGCTGGGCCAGGAAAAAGGTCTCAACCTGCCCCTGGCTGCCGCAACCAAAAAGCAGTACGTTCGCATGGTCAAGGAGGGCCTGGGCGAACTCGACAAATCGGGCGTTGCCGAACTGACCTTCAAAGGGCGGCACAAGAGCCGGAAGAAGTAGCTCGGATGCGGACGCAGGATGAGGATTTTGAAAAGCTGGAAAACGTCCAGGACAAAGCAAAGGTCAGGAACGAAACACCCGCTTAAGGGAGTTGTCTCCCTGTTAGGCGGCACGACACGTTATCTGTGAACGAGCGTCCGTATGAGCCATCCGACTTGGAACAGGTCATCGCGCTGTATGGCGCGTCCATTCATGCGCTGGCCGCTCCTTTCTACACCGCTGAGCAGCTTGCCGCTTGGGCTCCCCAGAACCCGGATGTTGGCCGGTGGCAGCAGCGGCTCGCAGCGCTTCACACCATCGTCGCGGAGCATGACGGCGTTATTGCGGGTTTCGCTTCCTACGAGCTTGACGGGCACCTCGACTTTCTCTACACGCACCCGGCCTTTGCTCGTCAAGCGGTCGCAACACGTCTATATCGCCACGTCGAGTCAGCACTGCGCGCCGCCACCGTGTCGAGGGTCTTCACGG
>CAYIIH010000555.1:0-3487 GCA_964363225.1 uncultured Verrucomicrobiota bacterium
GGCTATTGTGGCGGCCACGGCCTGGAATTTTGGGATGAATTACGCCTTCAACTGGAACGTGGCGGCGGGCAAGCCGGCCGAGCCGTAGCTCACAGAGCGAAGGCTGGCCTGCGGAGCCGAAGCCTGAAGGGCGAAGGCTCGTCGTCCGGGAAGGCTCTGCCCCTCCGATTTCCGGGTGGAGGTCAGACCTGGTTCCATTGCGCTTCCCAAGCCTTGCGAGCCAGACGCCCCAAGTGGATTTGTTTGCTGCGCGAACTGCCAGCACCACCGGGCGGAAAAGATCGGCAATAACATCGGCAATCTGCTGGATGACAATAACGGCTATATTCAACGATATACTTGTAAATCAGTATCTTATATGCTTCATTTCATCGGCAACAATATCGGCACAAAATGACCAACAGGGCAGCCATCAAGACGCTTTACGATCATCCATCGGACATGGAGCCGTTGCTCCCCGGCGACGGTGACAGCAAATCGTTCAGTCTGGCTTTGGGGCTCATCCGGGGCGCCGAACGGCTCCGTGCTTCGCTGCACCCGATCACGCGGAAATTGGTGGCGGACCTGGTTCGCTCGATGAACAGCTATTATTCGAACCTCATCGAGGGTCATCGCACAAAACCGGGAGACATTGACGCGGCGCTCAGGAGGGATTTCTCCACCAACGCTGCTCAACGGTCCCTTCAGATTCAACATCTGGCTCACATGGAAATTCAGGCCGAGATGGAAGTCAAATTGCCGACGATGTCCGGACGGGATATCTGCTCGACAGAATTTCTTTGCTGGCTGCACGACGGATTCTACCGGCGGTTGCCGGAAGCATTCAGCAAAGTTGAGGACGAAAAGGGAAAGGTCCATGGAATCCAACCTGGCAAACTTCGCCCAGGCGAGGTCAGCGTGGGACAGCACATGGCGCCCGCCCGTAAAAAACTCAGCGAGTTCCTCAAACGTTTTGCAGAATTTTACGGTCCGTTGGTAACGGCCGAGCCGGGCAGTTTGATCGCCGCTGCGGCCGCTCATCATCGCCTGACGTGGATACATCCGTTTCTGGATGGCAATGGCCGGGTGGCCCGGCTCTTTACTCACGCTTGGTTCGTGAAGGCGGGTGTTGATAGTGATGGACTCTGGACGATCTCGCGTGGTCTGGCCCGGCGGAAGATGGATTATCAAGCCGCGCTGGCCAATGCTGACGAGAAGCGCGTGAACGACTACGACGGTCGTGGGTATCTCTCGCGGCGCTATCTCAGCGAATTCTGCCAGTTCTTTTTGAGGACAGCGGTTGACCAGGTTGAGTTCATGCAGCAACTCCTGGCACTCGATGGCATGCTGAATCGCATCGTCGGCTATGCCGAGCGCCGAGAGTCCGCCCAGGAGCTTCCCAGCGGCGCGGCCCTCGTGCTCAGGGAAATCTTTCTGCGTGGCGAAATCGCGCGCGGCGAGGTCTCACGAATCATTGGTGCGTCACCTCGCACCTCTCAGAAGGTCACGGGCGAGTTGCTCTCGGAACGGTTGGTCACCTCGACTTCGCCGAAAGGGCCGCTGCACTTGGGTTTTCCTGCGGACTCGGCCGGGCATTATTTTCCAGATTTGTATCCAGCGGGCACGGATTGATGTGCTGCACATTCGTAAAGGTGCCTCCTTCATCGGATAAAATCTTGCCTGGCCTCGCAGGCGGCGTAGCCTTTTGCCTTGATCCTTTCCGCTATAACCAAAACCAAAAACCAAGGAACTACTATGAAGTCTCTGTTTAGACAACTCGCTGTCAGCTTCGTGATTCTCGGCAGCCTTGGCCCGTCATTGCACTCGCCATGCCGCGCCCAACCGGCGGCGGCAGGCAAACCGGTCGCTCCGACCGATTTGCGGGCCGGCCAGAATTTCATCTCGACTCCGGTCTTTTCTGAAGCGGACGACCAGCGTGTTCTCGCTCTCTTCAAGGGCTTGCGCGTCGCCGATGTTACCGATGGAATGGATGCCGTCGGCCTGCAAAACGTTGGTTTGATGGACCCGGAAATCCATGCGCTCTGGAGGGACGCCTTGCATTACACGCACCGGTTTATCGGCGTGGCTGTCACGGCGCGTTATGTGCCCACGCAATTACCTCCGGCAGGACGGATGGCGATCGAGGAATACGACCAGTGGGCCGGCGCCTGGTACAAGAACAAGTCCAGTGAACCCTTTGTGCCGTTGCTCCGCCCCGGCTCGGCTCTGGTGATCGAGGAGGCGCCCGGCGC
Organism: uncultured Verrucomicrobiota bacterium; assembly: GCA_964363225.1. Taxonomy (GTDB): domain Bacteria; phylum Verrucomicrobiota; class Verrucomicrobiia; order Limisphaerales; family CAYIIH01; genus CAYIIH01. Next base: position 2,232 of record CAYIIH010000555.1, read on the forward strand.
CGATGTCGGCTCGATTGGATCCAACAACATCATGTGCTGGAAAGCCAAAGGCTGCGTGGGTGTCGTGACCAGCGCCACAGCGCGCGATACGGACGAGATCACGACCGAAAAAGTCCCTCTTTACTTCAAAAAGCCGGGGCGCGGCATCCGGCCGGGACGCAACGAGATTGAATCGGTCAACCGTCCCGTGGTCTGTGGCGGCGTCCTGGTTATGCCGGGCGATGTCATCGTGGCCGATGGCGATGGCGTCTTGGTGGTGCCGCGCGCGCGCGCGGAAGAAGTGGCCCGGTACGCCAAGAAAATCCTGAAAGGCGACAAGGAAGGGCGGCGCAAATTGTACGAAAAGCTGGGGCTGCCCGCCGATGATTCCGTGAAGTGATTTCCGCTCTATCTCAACGTGAACACGATGGTTTATGGGACCACTTTCACGCGGTAAAAGCGCTGACGGGTGTTTGAAGCGCCTGGGTCCAACAATCCGGCCATGGCGCCTTCGGCAATGACAGGAGCCTGGAGCAAATACCAGTTGATGAGGTCATCGGAGTAAAACACGCGATAGCGCTTGGCCTGAACACCATTCCAGCGCAGCTCCAGGCCGCTCGAAACAGGTTGGGGCGTAACAACCTGCAAAAGCGATGTGGCATCGCGCGGATTCGTGCCGGCATGGAACTCCTGCTCGTTGGAAAAACCATCGCCATCGAAATCCCCGGCCGGATCGTTGACGGCTGAAATGCTGCCCCAGAGAGCGGTTTCCCAGGCATCGGGAAGCCGGTCGCCATCGGCATCATTTGGTGGCAGGCTGACCGGGTGCATGAAGCTTCGAACCCAGCCTGGCTCGGCCGGCTGGTTTCCGGCGAACAACATGTTCGTCCATTTCTCGTCCGTCAGCCGGTCAATCATCGGCCATTTGAATTCGTAATAGGAAAAGACCGGCCCGGCGCCCAGAACCATGCGCCCTTCCGGAATAGGATAAGCAGCGACGATCAGTTTAACGTAGCCCACTGCTTCTTCCAGAACCTGCTGTGTATTGCCGTCCGTGTGGACATCCGCGATCAGTGCAGTCTGACTGGCTTGCGTGTCTGAAAGCCCTTCTCCCAGCGGCGCGAGGATCAAGCCGAACCGCTCAATGAACTCGTAATCTTCTTCGCTTGGATTGCGACCTTCCAGCTCAGCCAGAGAGATCGTGACCAAGCGGCCGAGAACTTCTCTCAAGAAACTGATTCTGTAGTTGGTTGTTTGGCAACCAGTTGGAATCCCAT
>CAYIIH010000556.1:0-3471 GCA_964363225.1 uncultured Verrucomicrobiota bacterium
TAACCTGCTTCACGCCGGGCACATCGGAGCGCCACGCGTCTTCGATGGAGCAAAACAGTTTCAGGCTGCGCTTCTTGGCGGCGGGCAGCACGGCGGCGACGATGTCGAGATCGCCGTGGTCCGGCGCGCGCGTCTGCTGCAACACCGTGTTCGCGTAGAACTGCGGGTGCGGCGTGGCGTAATTGCCGCCGTGGAAGGTCTTTTCGTCGGACCCCTGCTGGCCGTGGTCGGGAAAAGGATGGCCGGGTATTTGCCGGCCGGACAACCCGCGGCCATAGGTGAAGGTCGTCAGGAAAATGGTGTTCACCGCGCCGCGCTCTTGCAGGATGTCCATCACCTGGTCCACGCCTTCGTCCACGAATGAGACAGCGCCGACCTGAAGGCCGATCATCTTGGCCGCGGGCGCCTTTTCTGTGGTTTCAGCGGCTGGCGAGACCAGCGTCGGGGTGAAAGTGGCTGCGGCGGCCAGGCCGGCGCTGACCTTGAGAAATTCACGACGCGGGATTCGATTTGAGGTGAGACTTGTTTTCATAGTGGTTTAGTATTGCGCTAAGTGTTGAGTGCATCAACCCTGCTCAGATTCTTCATCGGGGGTTTTGCTTCACCCGTGGTGCAGGACAAAGTAAGGTTGGTTGGACAGGTCAGACGCGAGGCCGGGATACAGCCACGCCTGACCGTTGCGGTCATGCAGCTCGAAGTAATACATCAAGGGATAAGGTGAATTCGTGTACTGACCCGGAATCGTCTGCCGGTAACGGTTTTCTTTGGCGGCAAACTCAACGATCTGGCATTCCTCGGCCTGATTGACGCGCCGGTAATGAAGCCGCGCGAGTGTCAGGTTGTAGCCGGCTTCGACGGTCATTTCGAGGACGACTGGCTCGCCGGGTCGAAATGACGCCGGCGGCAAATGCTCGCAACGCAGTCGCGGCGCGGGCGTTGCCACCGAGGCCAGCGCGGCGGCCAGCAACGCGGCGGCCGGCGGACGCTTTTCTCCTTCAGCCTGCGCGGTCGCGGCCGGTTTCTCTTTCCAGATTTTCTCCATCTCCGCCAAGTCCTTTTCCATGGCCGGCAGGCGGTCGGCCCAGTGGCCGCGCAAGTGCGGCTCCAAGCCAAAAGTCAGGTCGTCCTTATAAACGCCTTTGGTAGTGTGGACGATCTTTTCCCAAGTGTCACGGGCCGCGCGGCAGTATTGGACGGCGTGCTCCAGAGCGGTGCGATCCTCCAGACGCTCGTAAAGGGCGTAGGCCACTCCCGCCCGGAGTTTCTGCGCAAGAAACCGTCCGGTCGCGCTTTGCACGACCACATCAATCAGCAGACGTTGAAAGGCGGGGCTGGCCGGATGTGCGACCTGCGATTGCGCTTTGGCCAAATGAGCGTCCGCCGCATCCGCCAGCCTCTCGAACCACTGCGCCACCTCCAGCGGGGAATACTTCCCGCTGCGATGGCCCTTGACCAGTTCATCGGCCAATTCGTTGATGCTGGAGAAAAGGCCCGGATCGATCGCGTTCACGGCCGCAAAACGCTTCGTGACAATCGGGATGTTGGTATAGATCTCGGGCCAGTAACCATTGTTGGAGGCCGAGGGCAGGTGCGTCGTCGTCACCAGCGGCAGGATCCGGCTCGCGCTGGCCAGCGCGGCTTCGCAATCTCTTGCGGCGGCGCCAAATTCCGTCTGCAGGTACCGGCCCCACGCATCTGGATCCGCGTTGGGATTGTAAAGCAGCCGCCCCCATAACCGGTAAGTGTAAAGGTGTTTTTCCCAGTCACCGCCGGCAGGGCGCAGCCTGGCGTCGGCATACGTCTCGCGGCCGCCGGGCGAACCCGAACCCATCCGGCCTTTGAATGACAGCGGCTCGCACAATTCCAGGCCCAAAGATCCACAGAAGTGGGCCAGGCGGCCATAGCCCGCAGCCATGGCGGGGTCACCCCAAAGCAAGAGCCGCTGAGTGCCAGGCCAGATGCGGTATAAGACGCCGTAGGCGCGATCTTCGCGCAAATAATCTGCGTAGCCGTAACGCGTGAAATTGCGTTGCTGTTCGATGGAGTATTTCCGGCCGGGGACAGGCTTAAACCGCTCGCCTTCCTGGATGGCAGTCTGGTGATAGGGCAGCCCCATGTGTTCGGCCCAGTATTTGGGCGAGACGTTGACCGGCAGGCCGGTCTTTAACGCCAGGTCGAGCAGTTTGTGTTCGATTCCCTTCGAGTGGATGTCGATCTCAAGCCGGCGGCTGCACCGGGCGATCCCATCAAAAACAGTCGGCCAAAACTCGTAGGAGCCTTCTGGAATGCCGCTTTCAGAATGGCCGCGAAAGGTGACGCCGTTGATGGCCGGACAAGCCTCAAGCAGGGTGTGCAACGCATCGCGGCAATAGGCTGCATGGTTCTCCGGTGTCAGCCCCGTGATGGTGTAGTTGACGTCGGGGCTATCGATGAACTTATAGGCATGAGTCCAAAGGGCCAGTTGGAAATGCAGTCCGCGCGCCGTCGCCTCTTTACTGATCCAGCGCAACATGGCGAGGTTTCGCTCGCGCTCTTCGTTGGACAGACCGCGGGCCGTCACCTCGTAGCCGGGCACCGTCACCAGGAACGGATAGGCGAAATAAAAGTAGGAGTCGCGGACGCGGCGCGGCGCATTGTAGCCCAAGCCCAGCGTCAGGTTGAAACGATTGAACCGCTGGGTGATCAGCATCGACAGGTAGCGTTGCCAAAAGGACTGGTCGTAGAACCACGGTTTGTCTTCCACATCACTGCTGAAGAGACGAGCTATGCTGCGAATGGGATTGGCGGGCCGTTCCACGATGCGATCGACTTGGCGAAGGGTGGCGAGCGGCTGTTCGGCATGCGTGACACGATCCGCCAGTTCGAGCAAGCCATAAACCAGGCCGCGCACATCTGACCCACAAGCGAGCAAGACCGGCTGATTCCCGGCCTGGCCTCGGACCAGTCCCAAGGCTTCCGGAACATCGGGGACCGACACGCCGCTGCCCTCCAGCACCGACCGCGCCAGCGCCGACGTGGAGCGCGCGACCAGAATGCGCTCGTCTCCGGGCGAAGTTTGATCAAGCCGGTCTGCGATTTGGGCGGTGAATCCCCTGGCCTTCAGCGCGTCTCGCAATTGTTCCATCGCCCAGCGCACTGGGGGTTGCCTGAGCAGGGCCTCCGCAGCGTCAGGCACGATAGCGACACCCGCGCTTTGGTTCTGACCCAAGACCGAGGCTGAGAACACGTTCGCACCGGCGAGCGCAGCGGCGGTCGCGGCAGTTTTCTTGATGAAACCGCGTCGAGTTTCCCGGCGGTCTGAAAAGTTGGCTTCGTGGCAGTTCATAGTAACGATTTACAGGGTTCTGAAAAAGAGTGGATGCCGACCGCCCTCACTCCGGCCCCCCAGGAGAGAACTCCCCGACCTTCGACGCGTTTTGCGCCCCTGAACCCGTTCAGGGCGGTAGGGCGCGTCACTCCGTGCGCGCCGTC
>CAYIIH010000557.1:0-3456 GCA_964363225.1 uncultured Verrucomicrobiota bacterium
GGACACCTTTCCGCCTCGTCCAGGAAGATCGGTTCGCGCCGCTCGCTGCGATTCAGGACGTGGAGAATCGCACCGTGATACTCGACTCTCAGCTTGCGGGGCGTGACGCGAGAATGACCCATCCCGCCTCATGTATCAATATCAAGAACTGAGCGCAGTTTGGGCTTGCGCGGTTCGGGAGGAGGCGCAGGATGGAGCGCGTTCCGAGGCGGGCTGGCCGCGGCGCCTAGCCACGATTGGCCGCAGGGCCGAGATTCGTCCCTGTAGACGCAAGGGGAGCAGCGGCGGAATGCCTGTTCTCGGAGGACGGAAACAATTGAAACCCGATGACTGCCCGCCGAACAGAGATCCTGGTTTGCTGGTGTCCTCACGGCTGCCGGAGGGGATTCGGTGCGGTCACCTCAACAAGAAAAGGATGGGCAAGATGAATTACCGCGTTGTCAGTTTCGCCGTGGCGCTGGCCACGTGTATTGCAGCCGTGGCACAGGTCGCGAGGCAGGAATCAACCAACCAACTGAAAAAGGTCGTTTACTCCGGCAACGCTGCGAATTGTCCACAACTACTGGTTGGGGACCAATATTACTGGGCTCAAGTGTCGATTCCAGAAATCAAACTCGACAATTTGCCTAGTGTGTCGGCGTGGGTCTACTCGGCGGACTACTTTCCATCTGGAGGATGGAGTGGGATTAACCCGGCACGCATAAGCCTTCGTGACGGAATATGCTACCTCTGGTGGAAAGACTACACAAATATCGTCTTCACTCAATTCACAATTGTCATCACGTACGAAGCAGACACTCGTTTGGAAGTTGCGAATACCGGCACGGGCAAGTCGCTGAAACTCGATTGGAAGATGGACGCCGCCACCAACCAAGTCGTGCGCGGCTACAAGGTGTTCCGGCAGGAGAAGAAGTGACTTCGTCCTTCATCCAGCAACCCATGCGCTGGCCTACTTGCATCCGCGTTGGCATGCATCGTCGGGAACTCGAAAGGCTTGCCGGTTTCGTCGTCATGGTGCTGTGCTGCCAGTTGGCGCGAGCAGGCGATTGGAAAGACATCACGTCGTGGCTGTGTCCGGGCCAGAGCGAGATTCCCAAAGCCGTCACCACCACCATTGACTATGGCAAAGACCTGCCGGATGGCCGGCTCATACAGGGCACCAACTACGAATACATGGTGGTGGCCGTGGGAAACAACTATTCGCAGGAGTCCAACACCGCCACCAACACGCCGCGCAAAGTGGTAGTGCTGGTGCGCGGCTACGGCGACCCGAATCCGAACTACTGGGCTGCGATGAGCAACCACCTTGCGGGAGACCACTTCGAGGTGTGGGATGCGACGAGCGCTCTCGACGGGCGCAATAGCGTCTATTGGAACGTCTCGCAACTGCAGGGCTTCATCAACGCGCAGGTCGTCGCGCAGATAGAGCAGGGCCGCCCGGCGCCGCAGCGCTTGAGCATCCTGGCGCACAGCATGGGCGGAGTCATCACCCGCGAGTATCTGGCGCGCGGGCCGCAAATCCCGGTGGATTGCGTCGTCATGTTGTCGCCGGCGAACTGTGGCTCGTGGCTGGCGAATCAGTCGCTCGATCTGTGGTGGCTTCCCGGATTGCCGAATCCCGGGTGGGTGAGCACCTACGACATGTGCGTCCAGAACGCGTTGCTGTTCAATCGCACGCATCACATCCTGCCGGGGCGGAGCACGGGCAGGCGCTACTACACGGCGGCGGGGACTGATGCTGACTCATTGTTTGGGGGAACGCCGGGCTCTGTCATTAGAACCTGGGTCAGAGGGAACCATCCGGACCTTTCGCAGGTCCAACCTTACGAATTGGCGAACGACGGCGTCATCACGATGCAAAGTTCCTGGGGGCAGGTTTCCCGCGCTGATGCGCACTTTACTTTCCCCACGCTGCCCGAGGCCGAAGTGATCCGTGACTTCGGCGTGGTCGGTTTCGACGAGACCAGGACGGCGGGCCTGAATCACTTTGCCATCATCAGCTCACGCGCTCTCTATGACTCATGGATCAAGCCCAAGCTGCTTGCCCTGTCTGGGATGCCGGCGCCTCCTCTCGGTGGAATCGCCAAGCAGAAGAAGGACGGCGGCGAAGGGGAAACCAGCGCGGTTCAGTGGGCGGCAGCGTTCTCCGGGGTAATTCGGAACCTGGAACTCACCAACTTCCCGGTCGTCGTTGACACCTCGGCACAGGCGCAATTCGCGCTGCTGTGGAGCACGGGGACGCTGGCGTTCGCGCTGATCCGGCCGGACGGCGTGCGCATTACTCCTGCGAGCACCAACACGCATCCGGAGGTCAGCTACCGGCAGGACGCTGCGGCGGCGGTCTATACGGTTTTGAATCCGACCACAGGTGTTTGGCGGGTGGAGATAGCGGGCAGCGATGTCGGCGCCGCGGGGACCGACTATGGCGGGCTGGTGCTGCTGTGGAACGAGCTTGGCCTGGCGATTGAGCGGGGCGAGGCGTTCCATCCGACGCACGGCACACTGCAGATCACCGGCAGACTGGCCGAGGGCCCGACGCCGATTCTCAACGCCACCGTGGGTGGGTTGGTGGTGCGGCCTGATGGCACGACGAACGAGTTGGTCCTGCTGGACGACGGCCTGCATGGCGACGGAGCCGCGAACGACGGTCTGTATGGCGCGGTGTTCACGAACACCGCCCAGAAAGGCGTGTATGCGCTCCGGCTTCAGGCGTCTGGCCTGAAGCCGGGCGGCGAGGCGTTCCAACGCGTCGGCGTGGGCCAGACGACTTTCAACGCGTTCGAGCCGACGGCGGCGTTTACGGACTCGTATGATGATTACGGCATCGACCTGGCTCCGACCAATGGGCTGATTGATTACTTTGTCATCGAGGTCGGCGTCCGGGCGGTGGCCACAGGCGACTTCACGGTGGCCGGCACGCTGACCGCAACAAACGGCGTGGAAATCGCGACAGTGCTGGCAAATCTGGTGGTGACCAACATCGGGACGCAAACGGTCCTCTTGAAGTTCGATGCGACGGCGATTCACGACAGCAAGGCCAGGGGAGGGTTCGACTTGAGGAACTTGGTCTTGTGCGGGACGGGCGCGAACTTCGCGCCACTGGATTCTCGGTCGTTTGCCTACGCGACGGCCGGCTACGACTGGAATCAATTCCAGTTCAGCGACAAGGATGCCGACGGCCTGAGCGACACGGAAGAGCGAGACGTTTACCACACGAACCCGGAGCTGGCGGACTCCGACGCTGATGCCTTGTCTGATCACGAGGAGTTGTTCCTGTACCATACGAATCCTCTTTCGCCCGACACCGACGGCGATCAGATGCCAGACGGCTGGGAAGTGGCGCACCGCCTAAACCCGCTGTTGGGTGACGCGAACTTGGACTTTGACAACGACGGGCTGACCGACTCTCAAGAAACTGATTCTGTAGTTGGTTGTTTGGCAACCAGTTGGAATCCC
>CAYIIH010000558.1:0-3453 GCA_964363225.1 uncultured Verrucomicrobiota bacterium
GTTACGTTGACTCGCGCGAGCCGCTGCGCGACGAAGGCCCGTTCGGCGACCACACCGGCTACAACACGCTGCTTGGGCTGATTTTGTGACTGCTGCTTAGCGCGTTGCGGTTTGCTTGAGAACTCTCCCTTCGACCCAGCGGGTGTTGTATTTCCGGTGCAGCGCATCGCTCGGGAACTCGGGCCGCTGCTCCCGGCCATACATCTGATCGTCCATGCCGTGGAACGGCAGCGGCTCGACGGCCGTGCCCATGGCCACATGAAAATCGGAATCTTTGTCCCAGCCATCAGCGTAAAGGAAGAATTCGCGGACGCTCCCCGCCGGCTTCGGCGGCAGAGAACCCGCCGCGAATTTCAGGGTCAATTCATCCCCGCCATTCATCAAAGCGAGTCCCTCATCGCGCGAGGCAATCAGCTCGGAGACGTCACCATAGCGCGTACACCACCCGCCCGGTGTAATTGTCCAATAGGAGTTCGCGCTGACTCTATCGTAGTCCGGTGTGAGCGGCCAATCTGGCGGTAGATTCTGCATCGGGCTAAAGCCGCGGAAATGCAGATCCGCTTCGCTGGGGGTGATGAATGTGATCTGTGTCCGCGCGTTCGGTTTCTCCTCCATTAACGCGATGCGGTCCCAATGAATCTCAAAGGCCTGTGTCAAACGCAACCGGCGCGTGCCCGCCTCCAGTTTCCCTTCCAGATCCACCAGGATTGTTTTGGTCTTTCCGGCGGGCGCGCCCACCGTGACGTCCACCGCTTTCCAACGTCCGGGAGCGACTTCGGCTTCCAGCGTGGGAAATGGAAATGGGAGCGACGGATCCTGTGAAGCAGCAATGTTGGCCATGCCTCCGCCGAACCTAAGCCAGCCATTCATCACCAACACCAGCGGTTTACCCGCGTTCAACGGACCGAAATCCAGGACCAATCCATGAGGCTCGGCCAGCCCGCGGAGCTGTGGAACGCGCAATTTGGGGGGCGACACGCGCCGGCCATCCACGGTCGTTAAAGCAGAAGTGACCTCCTGCCCACTTAGCCGTAACGATTCAGTTGAAATGGGGAGCGCGACCGTCTCGGTCGCTGTGTTCGGCGTCTCGCCGGACACGTGGCCGCCGCCGAAACTGTCTCCATTCGGTGGCTGCCTCGTGCGTTTCCAGTCAGCGAGACGCTGACTGGTGCGACCGGGACGGTCGCGCTCCCCTAGCATCTGGGCCCATTGCAGCGGATGCTCATTGTGGAGCGTCATGAGCGCGCCCGGGGGAAACGGCTTGCCCGGCAGCAGCTTGTCAGTGGGATGCACCTCCGTGCCAGGCTCATGGTCCACCACCACCAGTTTTGCTTCGTCCAGGTAGAGCACCTCGCGAAGCTCTTCAGTGATCTGAAGCTGGTACTTCCCGTCCCGCGCGGGGAAGGTCTGCTCGTTTCCAATCCAGACAAATTCTTCAGGGTCGGCCTCGATATAGCGACCCTCCGCGATGGGCAGGCCGAGCGGCGCTGTGCCCAAAATATCGGTGACAAACCGAAAACGCTTCCCATCCCACGCATACAGGTATGGACAGGAGCCTTCCTGCATCGACAATTCCGACGCAAAGAGCGGCTCCTTGCAGTTGAAAGGCACCTCGGCGGAGCCTTGGGGCCAGTTGAACCAATGCACCAGGAACGAATCCAGCTTTTGATATTTCCCCACCCCCACCTCGACAGGCCGCTGATGAACCGTCCGGATCAGGCGCAGTCCGCCCGTTGCGATCTCGACCTTGCAGCCAATGCCGCTGGCGTTGGAACGGGTTCCGAACAAGCGCACCTTGATTTGCGAATTGCTGTTGCCACCCTCATTGCGCAGGTAACGCAGGCCCCCATTCGCCAGGGCGATAATCACATCCGAATCGCAGTCCAGGTCGAAATCAGCGAAGTGGATTTCCGACACCGCGCCGCCATCGAATTGATCAAGGCCGAGTTGGGCTGTTTGTTCTTGAAATCCGGAAAGACCGAGATTGCGCCACCCCCGGATTTTTTCTCCAACCGCCCAGAGGTCCAGCCATCCATCATTATCGTAATCGACGGCCACAAGCTGGCGGAAACCCGTATTTCCGGGAATTGCGATTTCCTTTCGCTCTCCGCCATTGAAGCAGAGGCTGATTTTCCCATCACTCACCACCGCCAGGTCCGGTCGCAGATCGTTATCGAAATCGCCGGTGCAAAAAACGGCGCCGGCGACCCAGTTGGTCGGCTCACGGGGAACCAGCCGTCCGCCGCGCTGTTTTTCCAGAAGCAACGGCGGCCCCTCCTTCCGGCTCGCGACCACATCCATGTTCCCGTCCCGGTTCCAATCTTCCATCATGACCGCCTGGGCGTTGTGAAGCGAGGCAGGTATCCCGGACGTGCTGGTGATATCGGTGAAAAGCAGCGGGCCGAATTGGCGATAGACCCGCATATCACTTCGGAGGATTGTTGGATTGTTGCATGGTTGGATTGTTGGACTGTTCACCGCTATCAAATCCAGTTTCCCCGTGAAATCCAGGTCCATCAGCATTCCGTCGATCGCGCTCAGGGTGCTCAAGCGGCACAGCGCCGAGACATCCATCGCCAGCCCGTTCGTCGCGAACTTGAATAAATGGCTTCCTTTGTCCCCGAGCACGACAATATCGTCGAAGCGGTCATTCTGGAGATCGCCCACCAACATTTTGGAATAGTTCGCACCCGGGATGGCCGGGTAAGGCGCGCCAGAGGGTTGGAACGTGCCATTGGTATTCCAGAGCAAGCGAAAGCCCTGTCCCTTCTCGACCGCGAAGAGACTGTTCCAACCTGTATGGTTCGCATCAATCACTCCGATCGGACCGGAGAAATTCTGTGCGCCATCGCCCAAGGCCTCTTTGGTCGCATCAACGAACTTCATTCTGATTCCTTCTTTCTCCGGTTGCTCCAGTTTGAACGGCACCCGGGCCTGGGTGTACTTGCTCCGCTCGAAGGTGGCGGCACCCAACGCCGGCCCTCCTCCTTCGATGTTGGCTTGGTGCAGTTGAAGCTCCTGCTGCGCCTCCTCCTGCCGCCCTGCGCGGAGGAGCGCCTGGGCCAACAGGTAATGCGCCGCCGAGTGGAGATGGTTTGGGTCCAGACGAATACCTTCTTGGAACGCGGCGATGGCTTCATCCCATTGTTTCAACCCCGTCCTGGCCATCCCAAGCTGAAAGAATGTCGCCGTTTCTCCCGGATCAATCTTCTTCGCGTTTTCCAGGGCTTTCGCCGCTTCCTCCAGGTTCAACAGACGAAGGTATGCCGATCCTTTGACAAAGTAAGCCGCCGCTGAATTGGGCTCCAGTTTCAGAACTTCATCAGCCTCTCGAATCGCCTCTTCCTCCGCTCCGCCCAACAAGTAGCAATTGGCCAGGTTCAATCGCACATCGGCGTCGTTCGGGACAATGGCCTCAGCCTTTTTATAGATGGCCAGCGCATTGGTGGCATC
>CAYIIH010000559.1:0-3407 GCA_964363225.1 uncultured Verrucomicrobiota bacterium
TTCCATCCCTCCCTCCGACAGCGAAGCGTTTGCTTGCTGCATGGAGACGGCTAAGCTGAATTCCGAAGTTCGAAATCCGAAGACCGAAAAGCGAAACCTGTCAGTGGACTAAGTGTCTCTTTCTCAGGGGATCGAGTCGGCGAGGCCCCGCTGGGCCTGAAGTCTTTGGGCCGCGGAATTCCGGCTTCCTTCGGCCTTCCACATTCGAGCTTCGGATTTCGAGTTTCCTTCGGATTTCGACCTTCGGATTTCGGATTTCCGCCTGGCCGGCCTTGTCCCCAGAACTGGTGACTGGCGGGGGACACAACTCCGAGTATCTTGGTTCCATGTTAACGGTGCAAAAATGCAGTAACCAGTCATCAGTGTGCGACTGGCGGCGTATGTCTGCGGCGCCGCATCGGTTGATGGTTGTCGATGGTTGGGGCTGTTGCGAAGCTTAGGTGTAAATGCTTTGTTCTCATTGTGGAAGGGCCGGGCTTAAGCCCGGCTCTTTTGCTTTTCGTGGCCAGATCGATCAGATAACCTCCATCATTATGAACTCGCTTTTTCCAGCCGGTGTCCTCGCGGTGTTGCTGGCGATTTGTCCCTCATCTCACGCCGCCGACACCGCTCCTGCGGCTCCGTGGCACGTGGGCACACCCATTGTCACCTATTGGGCCGGGCCGACCATGACCGATGCCGCCGCCCGGCAAATGGCTGAAGGCGGCTGGAATCTCGTCTGGTGCGGCGAGAAGGATCTGGATCTGGTTCGCCGCCACGGCTTGCGCGGACAATTGCAGGATCCACTCCTGGCGCCGGCTTCACTTGAAGACCCGGCGCAGCGGGAAAAGCTCGACGCGCTCATCGCTCGCGTGCGCCAGCATCCCGCGCTTTACGCCTACTTCATCACCGATGAGCCGAACGCGACGAATTTTCCGGCGCTGGGCAAGCTGACGGCCTACTTGCGCGAGCGCGACCCGGCGCGTCTGGCCTACATCAACTTGTTTCCCACCTACGCCAGCAACGCGCAACTCGGCAACAAAGGCGACACGGTCACAGCCTATCAAGCGCACCTTCGCCAATTTGTGGAGACGGTAAAGCCCGCGCTCATCAGCTACGACCATTACCAGTTCGCAACGAATGGCGACACCGCTCAATACTTTCTCAACCTGGCCCTGATCCGCCGCGCCGCGCAGGACGCCGGGCTGCCGTTCCTCAACATTGTCCAGGCCTGCACCTGGACGCCGTCCATGCGGGTGCCCAACGGCGACGAGATGCGCTACCTCGTTTACACCACCCTCGCCTATGGCGCGCAAGGCATCTCCTATTACGTTTACTCGCACCCCGGCCACACGGGCGGCATCGCCACGGCCGACGGCGCGCCCACGCCGATCTACGACGCCTTGAAGGCCCTCAACCGCGAGTTCGTGGCCGTCGCTGCGCAATTACAGCCGCTGCGCTCGCTGGGTGTCTATCACGCCGGCATGTTGCCGACCGGGGCGGAGCCGCTGCCCCAAGACGCTGCCTTTACACTTGATCCACCCGTGCCGCCCATGAACTACAAGCCTCCCGAACCAGTGAAAGGCGTGCTGCTTGGATGCTTTGGCCCCGCCGAGAAAAACCAGAAAGCCGCCTCCGCCACACACGTGATGGCGGTTAACCTCGACTATCAGGCCGGCGCGGTGGTGGGAATCCGCGGTCCAGCCCAGCTCGAAATCTTCGATGCGGCCGCCGGTCAGTGGTCGCCGGCCAACGGGACCCGCGCCGAATTGCGTTTGCCTCGTGGCGGTGGAAAACTGGTGCGCGTGCGCCGGTAATCGCCGCTTTGGCATTTACCACGCCTTGTCAAGAGGCCAGGAATTTGCTACCCGACAGGACGTGCAAAGTCCATTAGCCGCAGTCCGTGTTGTGGGTGATTGGCGACAGCAACGGGCGAAGTGAATAGAGATGCCTGGAGGTTATTATGAAAGCACTACGTTTCAAACTCGTCTCGGCGGTCTCGGTTTGCCTGCTGGGGACTGCGCTCCTGGCCGGCAACGTGTCGGGGATGACGAACCTGATTTCGGGCGACGTAACGAACAGCGTTGCCTGGTCGGGAACAAACCTCTTGCAAGGCGCGGTAGTTGTCCGGTCCAACGTTGTCTTGACGATTGAGCCGGGAACGAGGCTATTGATGGGCGCCGGGGCGACGCTGCTGGTTTACGGGCAACTGCTGGCCAACGGAACCAGCAACCAGCCGATCTACTTCACGCGCGCCACTGCCAGCACGAATTGGCAGCGCATCAGGTTCGTCGGAGCGGCGGACAGCCGCCTGGGGCACTGCGTGATCGAGTTCGCCAATAGTGCCGGCAGCCACCAGGACTACTACGACAATGACTGCAACACCAGCACGCCTCCCCTGGCGAGGAACTACCACGAAGCGGTTGTGGCTGTGGCAACTCGCCTCGAAATCGAGGGCTGCGTTTTCCGCTATCTTCCCTCCAACACTTCGTCCGCCGAAGGCGATGCCATCGCCATCATTTCCGATGACCCGCAGAATCCGGGATCCGCGTTGGCACGCATCCGGAATTGCCAGTTTCTTTCCATCGGACAGGGTGTGCACACGAGATTCTCTTACGTCCTGGTGGAGAATTGCCTTTTTTCCGGCAAACGCGGCGACAATGACGACGTGGACTTGTATGGCGAGAGCACACCCCCGCCGCTCATTCGGAACAACGTCTTCTTGAGCGGCCACGAGGACAAGATCAACCCCACGAGATGCTCGGCGATCATCGTCAGGAACATCATCAGCGGCAGCGACGATCACGGCATTGTGCTGCGCGACAAATGCTCGCCCATCGTGATGAACAATCTGATCTATAACTGCACCAGCGCCGGCCTGGCGGTGCAAAACCAATGCGATGCGCTCATTGCGAACAACACCATCGTCAATTGCCAGCGGGGCGTCCGGTTCTTCGATCATGACCAGCGCTGGGGCCCGCCTTATTGTCTGTTTCCCGGCAGCGGCAGCGCCACGATCATCAACTGCCTGATTTGGGATTGCGCCACCCCGCTCGAACTGGCCAACAGCCCGTTCACCCAGGATCGCGGTTCCCACGCGAAGGTCTTCCACTGCAACATCGAAGGCGGCCAAGCCGCCACATCCGTCTCATCGGAATCGACCCTTTTGTGGGGAGCTGACAACATCAATGCCGATCCTCAATTCGTCGGCTTCAGCACGAACAACTACCGCCTGCGCTCCGGTTCCCCCTGCATCGATGCGGGCACAAACGTCAGTGTCATCGCCACCAATTTCAGCGTTATCGTGACGAACGACTTCGACGGCCTGGCGCGTCCGCTCGACGGCAACGGGGACGGCTTGGCCCGCTTCGACATCCAGGGCCAATGCTTGGCGTGAGCCAAGCTATTGAAGGTGAAGTGATCATCAC
>CAYIIH010000560.1:0-3403 GCA_964363225.1 uncultured Verrucomicrobiota bacterium
ACGCCGCCCAAGTCAGCCTTGAAATGGGCAACAGCCCGAAGATGGTATTCCGCCACTACAGGGAGCTTGTGACCGAGGCTGAGGCGCAAGCTTGGTTCGCCATCGCGCCGGCCATCCGGGCGAACGTTGTCCCGATGCTGGCGGCAACGGCTTAGAGAAACCCCGCAGACTGCGGCGCAATGCCTCCTCCTCTCTTTCTTCTGCCCGCCTTCTTGACTGACTCGGCGACGGCCTTGTTAAACACCGCGTCGAATTGCTTGATGATAGGACTCACATCCAGCTTGTCGGCACGAATCTTCGCTTTGAGAGACGCTGCTATGATGCCGTTGTGGAATACGTTGTCTCCGGTCAGTTCGCCGCCGATTTCAAAAAGCGCCGTCCTGATTTTGTAGCAGTAAAGATCGAATTTTCCCTTCTCATAAGCCGTTTCAAAGATTGCGGCGACTTCTGAAATCGTAACGGCCAACTGAAAACGGATATTGATGGGATCACGCTCATCTGTTTTCGGCCTGGATAGCTCCGCCTGGCGCTGCTCAAACATGGCCTTCGTGTAGGATTCTTTGTGCAAAACACCATTCGTGTCAGGGACATGGTATGGTCCGACAGGCGGCGCTGTGGTCTCGTTACGGAGCAACCATTCCAGACTCACGCCTGTTTGAAACGCGATTGTCTCCGCGAGCTTTTCGCTGAGTGGCAGTCTCCCGACTTCGATACTCTGGATGGTAGGCAGCGAGCATCCAAGCAAGTCAGCCATGCCATCCTGCTTCAAGCCGATCAGTGTCCGCAGAACCGCCAGCGTGTGTTTCTTCAATGACGTTCTCATTCCTGAACTGTAGCCCATACAACATAAACATACAAGTAACGTATTTACGAAACTACAAGAACGCGCTACAGGTATTCCATGCAAAAAAGTGAAAAGACGAGCGAGCAATTCACACTGGCTGACAGATACCTGAGCAAGGTTCACGTGGCGGACCTTCTCGGAGTGACCCCGCGCACGGTGGACAACTTTATGCGCCGCGGCTTGATTCCTTTTGCGAAGATCGGGCGGACGGTTCGATTCCGATTAGTGGATATTCAACAGCACGTTGACCAAAACTTTCGTGTGTGCCGCCGGCGCGACTCAGCGAGGTAAAACACATGACGATCCCGTTGCCCCCCGCCTGAAACAAAAAGCCGCCGCGCTGACGGACAAATCAAACGCGAGCGGCAAAACTGACGATGAGCAAGTCTAAACGTTTATCAGCCTCGACGCAAGCTCCGTCCCGCCTGGCGTCATCAAGCCAACTCGACACGAAGGAACGTTGCGTTCTGGCCACGCTGCTGGCCGACTGGCCCGCCGTCTTGCCGCCACTGTGCGCCCGGCTGCTGTGTCACGCGCCGGAATCCTTTGAAGATCTGCGGCTGGGCACTATCGCCGCCGCCATGCACGCGCTTAACGTCGCAGGAACGCCCGTGGCCGCTTTGACGATCCGCGAACATTTGGAGGCGGCAACCGGCAAGCTGGCCGGCGCTGGCGGCGACCTGTTCTTGTCCGCGCTGCCCGGCGACGCGGTGACGCTGGCCATCGCCGAGTATGAGGCGGAGGGTGTCTGGCGGGCGTTCACTGAGCGGAAAGCCAGGACCGTGTTCTCCGACGCTCAGGCCGCACTGGAATCACAGCCGGACGCGCTACCTTCGATCCTGGATGGCGTTCGCGCCGCCATCGAAATTATTTCCGGCGATGGCGAGGCGAAACAAAACGGTTTCACGATTCGGCGACCGGACGAAATTCTGGCGATGGCGTTTGACGATTCCGACCGCATTCTGGGCGACCGGCTGCTGGCGACCGGACAGTCTTTGACCGTTCTTGGCGCTGGTGGACTCGGCAAAAGCCGTTTGTTGCTGCAATTGGCCGCGGCCTGCTTGACTGGCCGGGACTGGCTCGGTTTTACCACCAGAGGCCAAAGCCAGCCGTGGCTGATTTTGCAGGCGGAGAACTCAAACCGCCGTTTGCGATGTGACCTGCAGCACATCAAGGACTGGCTCGGTAAGGACTGGCCGGCAGCGAATGAGAATCTTTTCGTGCATACGCTTGAATGCGATTGTGACGGCTTTATGTGTCTTGAGTCTGCCAGCATTTACAGCCGGCTGACCGACATCATCGAGGAAACCAAGCCGGCCATTATTGCCTTTGACCCGCTCAATGCTTTTGCCATCGGTGACCCCAACAAAGATTCCGATATGTTGACCACCTGCCAGACCATCTCTCGGCTGGCGAAGCATGGGAATCCAGATCGCGCCATCGTGGTCCTACATCACGCCTTGACCGGCAGAGCGGGCGCCGCCAGAGCAGCCGGCTTTGACCGCGCATCTTTTGGCCGCAACAGCAAGGTTTTGCAGGCATGGACGCGCGGACAGATCAATGTCGCGCCAGGCACACCGGACGATAACGACACTCTCATTCTCAGTTGTGGCAAATGCTCCAACGGGAAGGAATTCGCGCCATTCGCCGTCAGGCTGAATCAGGCCAGCATGATCTATGAATTGGCCCCGGATTTCGACTTGGCCGCCTGGCAAAGCGACGTGTCAGGAACAAGGGACCGCGAGCCGCTTATGACGCCAAACCGAGTGCGCGAATTATGCGCGGGCCCCATGACAAAAGCCGAACTGGCCCGCGCCATCCGTGATGACTGCGGTTGTGCTCGCCAAGTCAGTTACCGCTACATTGGCAAGGCCGAAAAGGCCGGGAAAATCCGCTTCAGCAAGACGAATGACAATTACACCGCCAAGTAAAGTGTCACCTGTTTGTCACCAGCTTTTCACCGGTGACAGGCCGGTGACTGTCACCTGTCACCACCGCCCTTATAGGGCGGTGACAGTGACAAAAGTCACCGGGAGAGACAGACAATGGGAATTTTTGAATGAATGCCGTTGACCAATTGCCGACTCTACCCGGCCTGGCGGAACCGCCAACGAGCGAAGTCCGCGAACTGAGCGGGCGGGAATTCCTTGAACTGTGCGAGCAACTGAAGCGGGAAGGCCGGTTCATTGCCGTTCTCGAAACCACCAAAAGCAACCGCTGGCGCGCTGTTATTCGGCGTTTGCAAGCCTCAAAGACCCGAACGCCATGGAACACGCACCCGCTCAAAGAAAACGCGCTGGCGCCGTCGCCGTGGCGCGAGGCGAGCATCCTGGAAGCTTGCGTCATTGGACCCGGACCCTACCCCCCCCGGCTAAGGAATCTTTTAATGGAGAGCCAGGAAACAGGTTACGAAAGACCCCCCTCCGTTTGTATGACTGCCTGCAAAATCTGGAAAGCCCCCAAAAGGCACCGGAACCAACCAGCCGATGAAATTGAGCCACCGACAAACTGAAGTTCTTGAGTTGCTCATCACGGGCGCAGCCGACAAACAGATTGCCG
>CAYIIH010000561.1:0-3391 GCA_964363225.1 uncultured Verrucomicrobiota bacterium
CGGGACTCCGGATTGATATTCACGCCGATCAAGCAGTAGGAATCGAGTATCCGCTGCGCGGCTTCGCCGGCCTCTCCGGGATTGGTTCCCGCTATCAGGTCGGTCAGCGCCTTCTGGTCTTGGGCGCGAAACGGAACGCCGAGGTACTCCATCGCCTCGATCAACCTTCTGACCTGCGCCGCCAAGGGCTGCCATTCGACGTTCTTGATGACCGGAAGAGCAGGACCTTCGGCGGCCAGACTGGTCACCATGAATCCGAGAGCCACTGCCAAAAGCCTTGGCCAAAGCTGAGTGCGTTGTAGCGACATAATGATCTTGATCGTTGTTCGGGCAATCTGCGGAGGCAGAATAGCCGAGTCTGTTTGCCCTGCCCAGCGAAAATTAACCTGATCCAACTGCATCTGCACCGCAAGCATGTCTTCGATGGAAAACGCCATGAACGGGTCATGAACGGGTCATCCAGCTAGACAACCTCTTTTGTTTACATCCGCTGCCCTGCAACATATAGTGCCATCTGTTCTCGGCGAAACTAACCATGCCGCAGGACCGTTAACCGAACAATGAAAGGCAAACCGATTATGGGCGACAGGTCTCCGAAATCAGTGCAGAAACAGAACACGCAAAAAGCGGCGCAGGCCGCTGCCGCCAAACAGAAAAAGCAGGCCGCGGCTGCAAAATCAGCCGCAAGCCCGAAGAGATAAAGCGAGATTCGATTTTCGCTGGAAAAGTAAAAAGGGCAGGCCGTGCCGTGTGGTATCCATGAGGCACGGGATGGGGTCCTTTTCGGCGCGCTCAGATTGCGCCATCCGACGCCGATTTTACGGAGAGCGTAACCGGTTTCGCGCAGATAATTGCTGTAACAGGTCATCCAATTTTACGGCTAAGCGCGCGCTTCAACCTTCGGCAACTGCCACGGATCGCGGCGGGTGCGATCCAGTATTTTGTTGGCGTCGTCATTGCCGATGAATTGCTCCTTCTCCGGATCCCACTTCAGTTTGCGCCTAACCTTGATGGCAATATTGGCCAGGTGACAAACGGTGCTGACGCGATGGCCGATGTCCACCGGGAAATAGGGATCCTTGCGGCTCTTGACGCACTGGAGGAAGTCGTCGTGCTCGCCATTCGGATTGGTGTAAAGATGCAACTCGTCGAGGCCAATCTTTGAGTCGCGAATCTCCGCGGAACTGGCTTCGACGGGGCCTCGCCAACCGGTATTGCCAACCCAACCCTCGGTGCCGATGAATTTGATGCTCGGGTTGCCAGGCTTGCAGGTCATCACGACGCCGTTGGCGTAGCGGTAGGTGACATCGTAATCTTTGACTGTGTTGTAGAGTCCTCCTTCCCAATACGTGCCCGTACCCTCCACTTCGACCGGTCCGCTGCGCTCGGTGTCGTTGCCCCACTGCGCGGTGTCGAACAGATGCGCTCCCCAATCGCAAATGATCCCGCCCGAGTAATCCCCGATCCAACGGAAGTTGAAATGCACGCGGTCACGGGTGTAAGGCGCGAACGGAGCCGGCCCCAGCCACATCTCCCAATCAAGTCCAGCCGGAACCGGTTGCGGTGTCGGGTCACCGGGCACATTGGGTTGTTTGGGCAGGATGACTTCGATGCGCTGGAGCCGGCCAATCCGCCCATTGCGGACCAATTCCACCATGCGGTGATATTGCGGGACCGCTCGGTCCTCGGTGCTGGTCTGAAATACTTTCTTGTGCTTGCGGACGGCCTCGACCAGGACTTTGCCCTCGTGAATGGTCAAGGTGGGCTTCTCGCACTGCACATCCTTGCCCGCCTGAATGGCCAGCAAACTGATGAGCGTATGCCAGTGGTCTGGGGTGGAAATCATGACCGCGTCAATATCCTTGCGGGCGAGGATCTCGCGAAAATCCTTGGTGCCAAAGCAATCTTCATTCTGGTAGCGTTCGTTGATCGTCTCGCGGGCGCGGATCATGTGGACATTGTCCACGTCACAGGCGGCGACCACTTGGGCGCTCTTGTGGCGGAGATAAGGCGTAAGATTCCAGCCCATGCCATGACTTCCGGTGCCAATGAATCCGACCGTGATGCGGTTGCTGGGCGCGGTTTGGCCGTCGGCCCCCAGCACGGAGGACGGCACGATTTGGGGCGTGACGGCCACCAGGCAGGTGGTGGTGGCCGTTTTGCGGAGAAAACTCCGCCGGGAGAATTGAGGTTGGTTCTTCATAATTCCGGAGTGTTGTTGTTCATAAATATTCGAATTCGTCGAGAATCTCGCGCGTCACCACCAACCGGACCTGCCGCCGAGCGGCTGCCACTATCACCCGCTGACATGGTCTTGGTTGCCATGCGGCCAAGCTGCCACTCTTGGCATCGTTTGGCAAACCTAGTTCGAGGCGCAATACACCTTCTGCGGACCACGCCATCATGCACAGTGTAACATACTTGCTAGAAGCGACTTGGAAACGCCATTCCTTGTTTAATGGCCATTCTTGACTGACCCGTTTACGGTTTGGTCTGACCCATTCACAGGCGATTTTCGACGTCTTTCTTCCCGGATTGCGATTTCTCGCTCGGTGGGTGTCCTCTGGAATCAGCCGGAGACGCCCATTTGAGTTGTCACCGCTCTCGATTTGCTCAATTTCGGCGGCGCCTTCGGCCATTTCCGTGGTGCCCAAAAGCGCTTCGACTTCGGACAGGTCGCGGCCAATTTGCTCGCGGTCGGCTTCAACCTACGCCTTGCGAAAGGGGACGGCCAAGTCCGGCAGCATGGGAAAATGTTTGAGGTTCAATGTCACCAGCTCCAGGCTGCAGACAAGCGCCGTTCCCGCCAGCAACGCATCGGGCAGGCCCACACCGTGGGAACGGCCATATTCCCGGCGCAGCAGTCCCCCACGTTGCGCGACCACCGCATCCACCGGGAGAATCTCAAAAATTTGGACGAAGGCATCCAGTTCCTCACGCTCGCGCCCTTCGCGGACGCCCGCATACAACTCGGCCACACTGATCACGGAAACACAGAGACGACCGGTTTGTCCTTCAAGCCACGCGACCGCCTCGGGCGCGGCGCGCAGGTAGTCAATCAAGACATCGGTATCCAATAAAAGTCCGGCAGCCATGGATTTCAGCGGCGATCCCACTCGGCGCGCAACGACCGCACGTCCGGCAGATCGTGGCGGTCTTTCCAGATGCCGCACGCCTTGCGCAAACTGGCCAGCCGCGCTTTCGCGTCCGGCTTCGGTAGTCGGGCCACCAGCCAGTTGGCCACCTCGCGTGCTTCGCTCGGCGACAATTTTTCCAAAGCCGACTCAATTTCCAATACCGTGCTCATGCGAATAAAATACGTCGCGAATGATAATCGGCAAGCGCGGAAATGCTTGCTGGAATATTATCGCGGGCATACTTCCCCGGAGCG
>CAYIIH010000562.1:0-3390 GCA_964363225.1 uncultured Verrucomicrobiota bacterium
CCCGGCGGGCGGGCGGGTCGATCTGCGCGTGGAAAAACAGGCGGCGGACCTGGTCATCAAAGTGACCGACACAGGAATGGGCATTTCCGAGCAACATCTCCCGTTCATCTTTGACCGGTTCTGGCAGGCGGACAGCTCTGCACGCCGCAAATACCAAGGCACCGGCATCGGCTTGGCCCTGGTCAAGGAGTTGGTGGAAGTCCAGGGTGGCCGGGTGTCGGCCGAAAGCCGCGAAGGCAAAGGAACGACGATGCTGGTGCGAATTCCGTTCATGCCGGCGGACCAGGGCGCAGGCGCGGCTCCGGAAGAAGAAGCGGAGCCGGTCCCAGCCGCTGCTTCGCCCGCGCCCGGCGGGGCAGCCGCTCCCAAGGAGGATGAATGGCTGGCCAGTTTATATCGGCGGGCCGAGCTGTTTCCGGCCATGACGCCGCTGCAGGAAACACTGCGCCCGGTGGAAACAACCCGCGACCGCAAGCGTTCCTCGATTCTGGTCGCTGATGATGAACCGGACATGCTTCGCTTCTTGAAAACGCAATTGGGCGCCCATTTCCAAGTGTTCGAGGCGGTGGATGGCGAGCAAGCGCTGGACAAAGCCAGCCAGTTTTTGCCCGATATCATCCTGTTGGACATGATGATGCCGGAGAAGGATGGACTCCAGGTTTGCCGCGAGTTGCGGCAGCGCACGCCCACCCAGAACATTCCGGTCGTCCTGCTGACCGCCCGGGCGGATGAAGAAACCAAACTGGCGGCGCTGGCCGCCGGGGCCAGCGACTTTTTGACCAAACCCTTTTCCACGACCGAACTGCACGTGCGCCTGAAGAATCTGATCGACTCGCACCGGCTGCAAAAGGAATTGGCCCGCAAAAACCGGATCCTGGAATCCACTCTCGAAGACCTCAAGGAAACGGAGTCGCAGCTTGTCCAGTCCGAGAAACTGGCTTCGCTGGGCCGTTTGAGCGCCGGGATCATCCATGAAATCAACAATCCCTTGAACTTTGCCAAGACCGGCCTCTACATCCTCAGGGGCAAAGGGCAATCCCTGAGCGCCGCAGAACGACCGGAGTTTGATGATATCTTGCGGGACGTGGAGGAAGGGATCGATCGCGTCAAGAACATCGTCACAGATTTAAAAACGTTTACCCATCCCAACCCGGAAGACGTTGATGAAGTGGCGGTCCAACAAATCGTTTCCTCAGCCTTGCGCTTTCTCAGTCACGAATGGAAAGACCAGGTCGAGATTCATCAGCAAATCCCTGAAGGCCAAACCGTTTGGGGAAACCAGAATCAAATCACCCAGGTCATGCTGAATCTGTTGCAGAATTCCCTGGACGCGCTGAAGGAGAGGAAGTCCGGACCGGAGCCCCCCGGCATCTGGATCGAAGGCCGCATCAAAGGAGAAAAAAGCCTGGTCATCGTCCGTGACAACGGCGAAGGGATCTCCCGGCACCATCTGGACAAGATCTTCGATCCGTTTTTCACCACCAAAGACGTGGGCGAAGGGATGGGACTGGGCTTGAGTATTTGCTATCGCATTATCCAGGAACACGGGGGAAAGATCACCGTCCGCAGCGAAGAGGGAAAGTTTTGCGAATTTACGTTGGAATTTCCGCTGAAAATGCCACAATGTGCTAACTAAAATCATTTAAGAGGTTTATGCAAAGTTTTTACGACTACAAACGATTCGCCGTCCTCTATGTGGATGACGAAGAAAAGTCTCTGAAATTCTTCCGCCAGTATTTTGAGCCGCATTTTCGAATCTTCACCGCCCTGAATGCCCAGGAGGGGTATCGGATTCTGGAGGAGCACAAAGATGAGATCGGCCTCTTGATTACCGACCAGCGCATGCCCGGCGAGAAGGGGGTGCAGTTGCTCGAAAAGGCGCGCCAGCTCCGTCCCCGCATTGTGCGCATTCTGGTCACCGCCTATTCGGACATTAAGGCGGCCATTGATGCGGTCAACACGGGCGCCATTTACAAGTACATCACCAAGCCCTGGGAGGTTCCCGAACTGGAAACGACGCTGCGCCGCGCGCTGGAATTCTTCATGGTGCAGCGGGAGCGAGACCAGTTGCTGCGGGAAAAGCTGTCGGTGCTGCACAACATGATGATCACCGACCGGGTGATGAGCCTGGGCATCCTCGCGGCCGGCCTGGGCCATCACATGCGCAATTCATTGATGGCCATCCGCACCTTTGTGGATTTGGCTCCTGCCAAGCTGGCCGAAGAAAACGTGGATTTGGATGAGCTGCACAATCCCAATTTCTGGAGAGATTTCTACGGACACGTTCAAACCCAGTTGAAGCGCATCACCGAACTATTGAACAACCTGGGCCTAGCGGCTGAAACGCCTTCTCTCCTGTTTCAGGATCAAATCAAACTCGACACCTTCGTGGCCGGCGTTCTGGAGCAAATGAAAAACGATTTCGAGTCCAAGAAGATCATCGTCGAAAACCGCATTCCCGGCGATTTGCCGCCCCTGCTGGTCGATCAGCATAAGTTCCATCGGTTGTTCGAGTTGTTGTTCAATGATGAGATTGTGAGTCTGCCGGAAGGCGGCCAGATCACTCTCACGGCCAGCGCCTTGGCGGTCGAGGGTGCTGTTGCCGAAATTCAACTGAGCATTCAGGACAACGGCCCGGGGCTGCCCCAGGAGGCCTTGCGGTCGGTTTTCGATCCATTTTTTCTTCGCCAGGATAATCCTAAGGAATTCGGCATCAACCTGATGGCCTGTTATTTCATCGTCTATCATCATGGCGGGAGAATTGAGGTCAAAGGCCAAGAGGGCCAGGGAACCAATTTTGTCTTAACCTTGCCGACCAATCCTCAAAGCCGGTCTTTCAAACAGAACGGACAGGATCTTTTGTCCCAGATCCTGCTCAACGAAACCTTGTGGGAGAAGCTGCTCGCCGGCAATTAGCCGGTCCTGTCAGTCAAGCTGCATTCAGAGTTTCAAGAATGCGTAACCCCATGATCGCAAGCTGGTTAAATATGGCCATCGGTCAGGTGCGGCTGATGGCTAACCCGCCTATTCCTCACACGTTTCCCGACGGCCAAGCTCCAGGCCGACGCCGGCGGGCGGTCACCAGCCTTGTAGCGCAGATTCCCAATCTATTAATATCGCCCAAAATCGTCGCGAGCCGCGACGATTCTTGGGTAGGGACGCATTCCACTGCGTCCCACTTGTTGTCCAGAATTCCAGGGACGCAGTGGAATGCATCCCTACCATTTTGGTTGCGGCGCTGCCACGCTGCGCCGTATCGCCGACTTCCAGTCGGCAGGCCGTTCGAGAGGTGCGAGGGCTGCGGATTGGAAATCCGCGACACAGCAGCAAATCATCCGCCTGCCTGGCGGGGTCATGAGGAATATAACTTTCAAGTGGTTGAAATTAAAT
>CAYIIH010000563.1:0-3377 GCA_964363225.1 uncultured Verrucomicrobiota bacterium
CGTTTATAGGGTGACTTCTGGGGGGACGGGATTC
The DNA here is from genome assembly GCA_964363225.1 of uncultured Verrucomicrobiota bacterium. Lineage (GTDB taxonomy): Bacteria > Verrucomicrobiota > Verrucomicrobiia > Limisphaerales > CAYIIH01 > CAYIIH01. The sequence goes on from CAYIIH010000563.1 coordinate 35, forward strand.
CACGGCTCGACGGAGTCTCGCCCTACCCGCCTTTGGCTGAGGCTTCGCAGCTCAAACTCCGACGCGGTTCCAAAAGAAATCTTGATTCCAGGCCTGAAACTTTGGAGTTTCTCGCCGGATCGAAAACTTGACCGTTAAACTCAATTTCACATTTCGGCTCTGCATAAAGGTTACCGGGCCGCTGCTAAGACGTGTTTCACCATGACGACACACCCCAGAATTAAGAACCTGTTCAAGAATCTGGCGTTGGCGCTGGGCACCTTCCTTTTTTGCTTTCTCCTCCTGGAACTTGGGGTCCGCTTGATGGGTTATGGGAACGTGGAAATCTATGAAGCCGACCCGCTCCTTTACTGGAGAAACAAGCCCAACCAAAACCGTCGCACGACGGTGGAGCGAAAGCCGGTCCACATCAATTCGCAGGGCACGCGCGGCCCGGAATTCTCCCTGCAAAAGCCCGCCAACACAATTCGGATTCTGACCTTGGGCGATTCCATCACGTTCGGCTGGGGGCTTTCGGAGCCGGAAACCTATTCGGGGTTGCTGGAGAAACATCTGCAAGAGGCTCTCGGTCCTGCCAAGAAAGTCGAGGTCATCAATGCGGGTGTGAATTCATGGTCGTATGCCCAAATGTATGCCTTTTTCCGAGACCGCGCTCTGTCGTATGAACCCGACTTTGTCGTCTTGGGCGAAGCAAATCTTTGGACTCAATTCTCGGAAAAGAACAGCCCTGATTTCGTGCAGAAGTTCTTGTGGCGCATCCGTTTCAAGAACTTCCTGCGGCGATTTGCCACCTATCATTATTTCATCGAAGTGCGGATGAGGGACTTTTACACCCGTTTTCGATCCAAGTTCATCCCGATCAACCCGCAAAACGACACCTTTTTCAAGGAGCAACAGCAAAAAGACCCTGAGGCCTTCTTTCGCCAATCGATAGAGAACATTTGTCAATTGGCCAAAAGCAAAGGCATCCAGCCTGTTCTCCTTTTCATACCAACAGTGAATGATCTCTCCCCCACCGACCAATCGATCACCTTAAGGCTAAAGCAATCCGTGAGCGAGAAAATGAACGTTCCCCTTCTTGATTTGAGAGCGGATTTGCGTCCGGGCGGGAAAGCCTTCTATTTGGAAGGTGATCCGGTTCATCCAAATGCGGACGGAGACCGAATCATCGCTCAACGGTTGGCGGAAACGATGAAAAAGCTAATCTCTCCTTGAATGCGCTTTTTAATGCTGAATTGGCGAGATCCGAAAAACCCGTTGGCGGGAGGGGCCGAGCGCGTTTCACTTGGCTATTTGTCGGCCCTCGCGCGGCATGGGCATGAAGTGTATTGGTTTTCCAATGATTATCCTGGAGCGATGCAGGCCGAAACCATTGAAGGCGTGCAAGTTGTGCGGGGAGGCGGCATGGGCACTTCGGTGCTTCAGGCGTGGCGTTGGTACCGCCGGCAACAACCTTTCGATCTGGTCATTGACCAACATCACGGGATTCCGTGGTATGCGCCCTGGTGGTGCCGAACGAATTGTGTGGCCTACATTCACGAAGTGCTGGGACCGATTTGGAAGGCGTTTTATCCGGGATTTCTCGGCACGTTCGGTCAATGGCAGGAGCGTTGGACCCACTGGCTTTACCGGAACGTGCCGTTCTGGACCGCTTGTGAATCTACCCGGGACAATTTGCGACGCCATGGAGTTCGAGATGTCACGATCATCCGGTATGGCGTTCACACGAAAGCGGTGCCCGAACTCGAGGTAAAACCTTTGCTGGAACCTTTACGACTGATCGCCGTGTCGCGTCTGGCGCCAAACAAGCGGATCGACCACGCCATTCTCACTTTGAAATCCCTGACGGAAAGAGGGATCAAAGCGACCTTGACGATCGTGGGATCAGGAGGAATTGAATCCCGATTGCGAGAGCTGGCGGCTGCGCCGTCAATAGCCGAGTCGGTGGTGTTTACCGGCGCCTTGTCCGAACAGGAAAAGGACGCGCTTCTACGAAAGGCCCATTTTCTTTTGCACACGTCCCAACGCGAAGGCTGGGGTTTGAATGTGATCGAAGCCAATGCCATGGGAACCCCGGCCGCAGTCTATCCGGTGGCGGGCCTCATCGAATCGACATTGCATGATGAGACCGGGATCGTCGCCCAAGATGAGACTCCCGAGGCCTTGGCCGCCGGGTTGCTGGACCTCATGAAGAGACCGGAACGGTACCAGTTTTTTCGACGCAAGGCCTGGGAACGCGCCCAAACATTTCATTGGGACAACATTTTGCCGCAAGCTTGCGCCTGGCTTGAAACACAGGCGAAAGCGGGCGGGCGAAGGCGGCCATGAACTCCTCGCCAGCGCCAGTCATCAGCGTCGTAGTCCTCAATTACAACGGGGTGAAATGGATTGAGCGCTGTCTGGAGTCTTTAAAGGCCCAAACCTTGTTTGACCGCATCGAGGTGATTGTGGCCGATAACTCTTCCTCCGACGGCTCCGACCGCCTGGCTGGCCATATAATTCAGGATTGGCCCAATGCGCGCTTCATTCAACATGGCGCAAACCTCGGTTATTGTGAGGGCAACAACCGGGCCGCTGGAACAGCTCAAGGCCGCTACCTCCTTTTTCTCAACAACGACACCTGGCTGGAGCCTCTTTGTCTCGAGACGTTGGTGGCGGAATTGGAACGGATTTCGGCCCAAGCAGCTACTCCTCTGGTTCTGGATTACAGCGGCGATAGCTTTCAATCTTTGGGAGCCGCCGGCTACGATCTGTTTGGTTTTGTCTGCACTCGCCTGCCTTTTGCGGAAGCCCGCGAAATACTGATGCCGGAAGGTTGCTCTTACCTGATCGAAAGAGAGCTGTTTGAAAAACTGGGTGGGTTTGATCCGGTGTTCTTCATGTACGCAGATGAGCTCGATTTGTCCTGGCGAGTCTGGGTCGCGGGCCACAAAGCGGTCGCCATTCCGTCGGCGCGTTTGCATCACCGGGGCGCCGTCCATGTCAATCCCGAAGGCGGCAGCCAGGTGGTGGAATTCCGCACCGGCGACACGAAACGGTTCTATGCGAATCGCAATAGTCTGCTGGTGTTGTTGAAGAATTGCCAGCATGTCCTCCTGCTTTTGGTGCCGCTCCAGGTTGGTTTTCTGTTCATCGAAGCGCTCGTTGCCTTGCTTCTGGTCGGCCGGTGGTCTTTTGTGCGCCGGGCGTACTGGGACGCCTTGGCTGATTGCTGGCGATTACGCGGCCATGTTCTGGCGGAGCGGAAGCGGATTCGGCGGTTTCGCCGGCACAGCGACTGGTGGATGTTGCGGTTTCTGAGGTGGCGGCTTAATCGTTGGGATGAATTGCGCCGCATGATGCG
>CAYIIH010000564.1:0-3341 GCA_964363225.1 uncultured Verrucomicrobiota bacterium
CACAATTAATCACCATTCGATGACGGCCGCTCCCCAGGTCAGTCCGGCGCCGAACACGACCAAAAGAATAAGATCACCGCGCTGAATCCGGCCCGATTGCACCGCTTCATCCAAAGCAATGGCCACCGATGCTGCAGACGTGTTGCCGTATTTTTCCAGGTTCACGAACACCTGCTCCGCCTGCGCTCCCAACCGCTCCGCCACCGCGTCAATGATCCGGCGGTTGGCTTGGTGAGGAATGATGCATTTAATGTCTTTGATGCCGATCTCGCAGCGGCGCAACGATTCCTGAGCGGCCGTGTACATGGCGTTGACGGCACTCTTAAAGGTCTCCTTTCCGTCCATCCGCAAATAATGCAGCCGGGAAGCCACGGATTCGGCGCTGGCTGGACAGCGGCTTCCTCCCGCCGGCATGGAGAGCAAGGCGGCTTTGTTCCCGTCGGCCCCCATGCAGGCCGTCAGCAACCCATGGCTGTGCGGACGATTCTGCAAGACGGCTGCGCCCGCTCCATCTCCAAACAGGACGCACGTGTTGCGGTCCGTCCAGTCAATGATGCTGGAAAGCTTTTCAGCGCCAACCACCAGCACGCAATCGTAAGTGCGGGCCATGATGAAGTGCTGGCCGATTTCCAATCCATAAATGAAGCCTGAACAAGCCGCCTCAATATCGAAAGCGGCCGCGCGGTTGGCGCCGATTTTTTGCTGAACCAGGCAGGCGGTGGCAGGAAACGGCATGTCCGGCGTGATGGTGGCGACAATAATCAGGTCGATTTGCTGGGCGGTTACTCCCGCTCTCTCCAGCGCACGCAACGCCGCCCGGGCCGCCATATCGGAGGTGAACTCATTCTTGGCCGCGATGCGGCGCTCCTTGATGCCGGTGCGGGTGGTAATCCAATTGTCGGTGGTCTCGACCATTCTTTCCAAGTCCAGGTTGGTCAAAACCCGTTCCGGCACGTAAGAACCCACGGCCGCAATGGAGCACGTTCGGCCTTTGAAATCATGCTGGGCGCGGGGATTCTTTAGAATCTTTTTTGCGGCGCTGCTCATGATTGGACAGGTTCCAACAGCGCGTTATCCAGGGCCAATCGCTGAGAGGCTTTGCCCACTTCCTCGGCAATAACTTGAGTGATCCGGCTTTGCACGGCTTCTGTGGCCATGCGGATGGCATTCATAATGGCGCGTTCGCGGGCTGAGCCATGGGCAATGAAAACGTTTCCATTCAAACCCAGCAGAGGAGCGCCGCCGTAGGCATCGGGATCCATCCGGCGCTTGATCGTGCGAAAGGCGCCCTTGGCGAGGTAAGCGCCCAGTTTTCGCTTCAAAGTGCTGGTCAGTTCTCTTTTCAGCCAGTCAAAAATCCCGCCGGCCAGGCTCTCGCAGGTCTTCAGAACGACATTCCCGACAAAACCGTCGCACACTACCACATCGACGTTATTGGCGAACAAATCATGGCCTTCCACGTTGCCGATGAAATTAAGATCGATTTGTTTGCAGAGCTTGAAGGCTTCTTGGGTCAGTTCATTCCCTTTAATGTCTTCCGTTCCCACGCTGAGAAGGCCCACGCGCGGGTTCCGGTAGTGCAAGACCTCCCGCGAATAGACGCTTCCCATGATGGCAAACTGGAGCAAATGGAGCGGTTTGCATTCCACGTTGGCCCCGGCATCCAACAAGACAAATTCGTTTTGCGGCGCGGGTATGACGGCCGCTATCGCGGGCCGGTCCACCCCGGGCAAAGGCCGCAGTTTGATCGTGGAAGCGGCCACCACTCCCCCCGTGTTGCCCGGAGACACCAGGGCTTCCGCCTGGCCTTGTTTGACCAGATCGACGGCGCGGGCAATGGAACAATTCTTCTTCTTGCGCAACCCGACGACGGGTTTTTCTTCCATAGTCAGCACCTCGGGCGCATGCATGACCTGCACCCTCGGATCACGGCAATTGCAGCGCGAAAGGCCGGCGTGGATTTCCGATTCATTGCCGACCAGATAAAGGGCGGTGATCTTGCTGTTGGCGTGCAGGGCGAGTTTGACCCCTTCAATGACCACTCCACAACCGTGGTCGCCGCCCATGACATCGACTACGATTCGCATAGGGGAAAGAGCCAAGCAGGTCCCGCTCCGCCGCCGCTCTGCCAGCGGATCAGGCCAGAGCTTCCACCGTCACAACCTGGCGCCCTTTGTAAAAGCCGCAGGCGGGGCAGACCCGATGAGGGATATAAGGAGCGGCACATTGCGGACAAGTGCTGAGTTGAGGCAATTTCAAAACGCTGTTGTACGCGCGGCGCTGACGTTGGCGGCTCTTGGATGGTTTACGCTTGGGTACGCCCATAGGATTAAATAATGACTTCTAAAACTTTAATTTGTTCAATTCGGCCCAAGCAGACGAATCACTACCGGTCTGACTGGTCCCACTTGATGGTTCGGCTTTCGCTGGCGGCGCCATTGGCAAACCGCGGCATTCTGCTTTACACAACGGATGTTGTGGAAACGCCAGCAAAATATCCTCCCGAACAAAGGGCGTCAAGTCCACGCAATCATTCTCCACCCGAACCTTCTCTTCGCCCTCCAAAGGAATCACGCAGTTCCAAGGGTCCAATTCGAGCCATTTCCGAAACGGATTCAAACAGCGGGCACATTGGCAGTCCAGGGCCAATGTCAACCTTCCTTCTATCAAGACAGTCTGGTTGTGCCGTTCCACCTGCAATTCATACTGCAAGTCGGTTTTGACTTCGATTAATTCATCCAAATCGTTTAGTTGCAGCTCATTGGGAGTCAGTTCCCCTTGCAGAGTCAAGGGCTTGTCCTCCAGGTGACGCAAGTTGAAGAGCAGCGGCATAAGCCTCAGAGCTTTAATGAGCGTTTGCGAAGACCGTGGCGCTAAACCTTGGTTGCTTCCGCAGGCGCGGGTTGAACCGGCAATGGCCCGCCGGCGGTTGCCTCAGGAGCTTTGTCGATTCGCTCCGGGGAGGGTGGAGCCTGTTTCCACGGCACTTCAAAGATTCTGACCGCCTGGCGAATTCCTTTGACGGTCACCGGCGCCAATGCCACGCATGTGGCAGCCAGTGCCGGGTCGTCGCGCTGCAGGTCTTTGTAGGTAACCTCGCTGATGATGATTCTGCCTCTCCCAGAAACGCCCTCCAATCGAGACGCCAAGTTTACTTCCCGGCCAAAGACTGTGTAACTGAAAAGGTGGTCCGCGGAACCCATCAATCCCACTGTGACCGTGCCGGTGTTGATTCCGCTTCCCAATGACAAGAGCGGCAACAAAAGCAAGGGCGGTTGGCCGGACGCCTCGCGAGCCTTGTTCTCTTCTGTGCGCTTCTTATTCGCAGCGTCCCGTTCCAC
>CAYIIH010000565.1:0-3335 GCA_964363225.1 uncultured Verrucomicrobiota bacterium
TGCCGAGCTTGAACGACGCCACGCTGGATCTGACCGTCGATGAGCAGAACCCGGCGAAGAGCCGGTACATCAAAATCCACCAGAAAGCCGATGGCACGCTCGAGTACGCCCTGAACGCCCAGATCACGGTGCCAAAGATTGTACTGTACAAAACCTGGGCGCTGGAAAATGTCGAGATCAACGCCTTCCGCCCCTATACCGGTGCGGGCAGCATGGTGGGCAAGGCCACGTTGAACACCGGGTCTAAACAGGTCGAAATCACGCTGGGATTCGCCAAGGGCCGGTTCGTACGCGCGCAGGTCAGTTTCAATGATCCCGAGCCCGAGTTCACCTTCTACGGCACCGAGGTGAACGTGGACATGATCAATTTCATCGTCGATACCAACCTCAAGAATGAGATTTATTGGGAGCCGCAACTGGAGGCCAAGGGTGCCATCGAATTGCCGGATAGCCTGGGCGGCATGGAAGTGGCCGTCCAGGGCGAGAATAAGATTATCGTCAACTCGCAGGGTGTCGAACTGACCGGCGCCAAAATCACCCTGCCCGATCAGGATTTCAACCTGTTCGGCCTGCTCAAGCTGAGCGTCCGTGACATGGCCCTCGAATACACCGGGAAACCCAACCGGATGCTTAAGATCCAGGGGGCGGTCACCCTTCCAGATTTCTGGAACGCCACCGCGGATTTCTCGGGTGAGAATTACATCTCGATCTCCGATGCCGGCGTCGTGGTCAAAGGAAAGCTCTCCGTGGAGGACATCAAGATTGTGCCGGGCGTGTGGGAAATTCCCAGCGCCGAGCTGGAAATTGACACCACAAGGAATCTGATCGCTGGCAAGGCCCAGGTGAAAATCCCGGCCGGGGTCATCCTCGACGGCGAGTTGGAAATTCGGGATGGCAAACTCAACCGGATCGGGTTCGAAATCGACGGCTTCCCAACGCCCATACCCATCGGCGCCACCGGCGCCTTCCTGCAATCGATCGGGGGCAAGGTGGACCACATCAGCGATGGCCAACCCATCCTGTTCAGCGGTAAAATCGGCATCTCCTACGGTCCGGAAATCAGGCTGACGCTGCCATCCTGGGTTCCCGGCGCCTCCTCGTTTAATGGCCAGAAGCTGCGCTTGTTGCGCCTCGATATCACCGCCGAACTGGATGCCAACCACCTGGGCGGCCTCGCCGACGCGAAATTCCTGGGGCTTGGCGACCAGGCGGTGATCACCGGCAGCGGTGAGGCCTCGTTCAACTGGACCCAGGGCTTCATCGACTTTCAAGGCTCGCTCGCGTTCCCCGGCGGCGACCTGCCCAAACTCGTGCGGATGACAGCTCAGTTACATGCCGATAGCAGCTTGAACCTGTACATCGCCAGCGAAGCCACAGTTCAACTGCCCGAAATCGACAGCCTTCCTTCCTTCCTGTCCGGCCGTAATCTCGGCTCCGGCCACTCGATGATCCGGTTCAGCAACGACGGCATTAATTCAAACGATTACATCGCCGCCTGGGCCGCCGTGGATATGGGCGTGGCCGGCACCTCGACCGTCGGCTTCCGCGTTGCCTTCGACGGCAGCCGGCCTTACCTCTTGTGGGGCGCGAAGGAGGTCGCCACCTACAGTGGCGGCACCCGGCAAAGCCTCGACGGGGCCGATCCGGCAACCGTCCCGTTGCCGGAGCTTTCCGGTGAATCGCTCTTCCGCGCCCTGTCGGTCAACGCCATGGCCGTCAGCGCCTCGCAAGCGTTTGAAGTGCCGGCTGGCACGCAACGCCTGCTGCTCGCCGCGCGCTGGGAGAATCCCCAATTGAACGTTCCGCTTCAGCTCCGCGATCCCACCGGCCGTCTCTACACCGAAGCCGACATCGCCGTCTCCACCAACATGAGCGTCATCGCCGCATTCAGCGATGCCTACGGCAAGGTCATCGGCGTGCGCGATCCCGCCGCCGGACGCTGGGAAATCATCGTGCCCGATACCGCCGGCCTGGGCCAGGTGACGTTCAACGCCTACCGCGATTCTTCGCTCCAGTCGATTGCGGTTAACGCGCCTGCCACGGATGTATCAGCTCAGCCCGGCGTTACCGTGCAATACACGGCCATTGATCCCGGAGTGACCGGACGGGTCAGCCTTTTTTACGATACCACGGGCCAGGGTCGCCGAGGCACCTCCTTCGCCGTGGACCTCCCGGAAAATGATGGGCCGGGCAGTTACACCTGGGATCCCACCGGCCTGCCCGTCGGCGATTACTACGTCTATGCAATATTGGAAGACGGTGTTAATCCGCCTGTGTTTTCGCCGTATGCCACGGGCAAGGTGCGGGTGGTGAATCCGCCCGCGGGCACAGTTTCCGGCACCATTTATGACGATCTGAATGGAAATCGCGTTCGCGATGAAGGTGAGTTGGGGCTGGCCGGTTGGACCGTTTATGCCGACGCCAACAGCAACGGCGCGCTTGATGCCGGCGAAGTTTCCGCGCTGACGGATGCAGCCGGCGCTTACCGCCTGACACTGCCAATCGGCCACGGCTATTCGCTCCTGTTGCTGGCCAAGACCGAATACTTCCGGACGGGTCCCACACCGCCCGAGGTGGTTTTCCCTCAAGCTCGGAGTGACCTCCCCGGTCATGACATCGGCGTTTTTCGCCTGGCCCGCCTGAGCGGCGTGGTCTTTGACGATCTCAACGACAACGGAATGCGCAATTCCCAGGAACCCGGTTTGGCCGGACAAACCGTGTATCTCGACCTTAACCTGAACAATCGTATTGACAACGGCGAGCTCAGCACCTTGACCGATGCCCAGGGCCGCTACCAGTTCGAGAACCTGGGTTCGAGCACGATGACCGTGGCCCAAGTCGTGGCAGACGGCTGGCGCACCGTCACGCCCATGACTTTGCGGCTTGCCAGCGGTGCCTTCCTCACCAACGCCGACCTCGCCAATTTCAAGTTGGGGACTATCCGCGGCCAGGTTTATGACGACGCCAACGCCAACGGCATTAAGGACGCCGGCGAATCTGGGCTGTCTGGTGTGGTTGTTTTCCTGGACGCCACCGACAATGGCCAGCTTGATTTCGGAGAATCCAGCGCGGTCAGCGATGCGCAGGGACGGTATGCTTTCCTGTCCTTGACGCCTGGCAATTATAGGGTGCGCCAAATCGCGCTAGTCGGCTCCTACCAGAGCCCGCCGTACCTGCTGGCAGGCTATGCGTTGGCGTTGAGTCGCAGCGGCGAGTTGTTCGACAGCCAGGATTTTGGCAACCGCCCGGCGCGCCTGCTCAACGGCGGGTTCGACGTGATGGATCCGGCGTCGCCGCTCTTTGGCTGGAAGGTGCGCGGCGCGGTGACCCTCGCC
>CAYIIH010000566.1:0-1220 GCA_964363225.1 uncultured Verrucomicrobiota bacterium
TCCGGGTGCCAGGCTCGATCTTGCGGCGCGCACGGAGTGACGCGCCCTACCTGGAAGTTCATGAAAAGCTTCCATGATTTTGCGAACGTGAATCTTGGCCTTGAAACCTTTGTAGGTAGGGCGGCGCTGCTGCGCCGCCCAAATATCAGGGCGGAGCGGCAGCTCCGCCCTGCCGGGTTCAGGGAAAGGAAACCAGCCTGGCGTTTTGCGGTGCCTTTTCTCGCCCTGATAGCTGTTCTGGCCGCTTGGTTGGTTCTGCTTCCGGCCGGCCGCAGCGCTGAACCGGCGGTCGATCCCAAGGATTTGCCGCGCATCCGGCCGGTCGAACCCCGGGACGCCCTCAAAACCTTCAAGATCAAACCGGGTTTTCACCTCGAACTGGCGGCCTCGGAACCTCTGGTGGCCGATCCGATTGAAATGTGCTTTGACGAAAATGGCCGCCTCTTTGTGGTGGAAATGATCGATTACTCCGAGCGGCGCGACGAGCAGCCGCATCTGGGCCGGATTCGCCTGCTGGAAGATACGGATGAAGATGGCCATTTCGATAAGAGCACTGTTTATGCGGAGGACCTTCCCTGGCCGACCGCTCTCTTTTGTTATGACGGCGGCCTTTTTGTCGGGGCGGAACCGGACCTTTTCTACTGCAAGGACACGAACGGCGACGGCGTGGCGGACACGCGCCGGGTCGTGTTCACCGGCTTTGGCATCACCGGCCGGCTGAACATGCAGGCGATGTTCAACAGCTTTCGCTGGGGCCTGGATAATCGCATTCACGGCGCGACTGCGCCGATGGGCGGGACGGTTATTTCACCGCTGACTCCGCAGCAAAAGCCGCTCGACTTACGCGGGCGCGACTTCGCGTTTGACCCGCGCACCTGGGCGATAACCTCCGAGGCCGGCGGCGGGCAGTATGGGATGTGCTTTGACGATCGGGGCCGCCGCTTTGTCTGCAGCAACAGCGATCACATTCGCGTTTTCATGTACGACGACCGCTACGCAGCGCGGAATCCGTTTCTTGCCATGCCATCTCCGGTGGTCAGCATCGCCGACGACGGCCCGGCCGCGGAAGTTTATCGGCTCAGCCCGGAAGAACCGTGGCGCGTCATGCGCACCCAGTGGCGGGTCGGTGGCCTGGTGCCGGGACCCATCGAAGGCGGCGGCCGCGCTTCCGGCTATTTTACGTCGGCGACCGGCTTGACCATCTATCGCGGCGACGCCTT
>CAYIIH010000566.1:1320-3309 GCA_964363225.1 uncultured Verrucomicrobiota bacterium
GGCGACGCCTTCATCGCGGATTGCGGCAGCAACCTGGTACACCGGAAAAAGCTTTATCCCGAGGGCGTCGCGCTCGTGGCCAAACGCCCGCCCGGGGAGGAGAAAGTCGAGTTTCTGGCTTCGACAGACCTTTGGTTCAGGCCGGTCCAGTTCGCCAATGCTCCGGATGGCACGCTCTACATGGCCGACATGTATCGCGAGGTCATTGAGCATCCGTGGTCGCTGCCGGAGTCGATCAAACAGCATCTCGATCTGAACAGTGGCCATGACCGGGGCCGCATTTACCGCATTGTGCCGGATGGATTCAAGCAGCCGAAACTGCCCCGTCTGGGCAAAGCCGGCGTGGGCGAACTCGTCGCAACTTTGGCCCACCCGAATGCCTGGCATCGCGAAACTGCGGCGCGCCTGCTCTACGAACGACAGGACAAATCCGCAGTGCCGGCCCTGGAGAAACTGCTGACGGAATCGAAATTGGCGCTGGGTCGAATGCACGCGCTCCACGCATTGGACGGCTTGCAAGCGCTGGCCGAAGCTCACATTTTGCAAGGCTTAAAGGATGCAGATGATCGGGTCCGCGAGCACGCGGTGCTGCTCTCAGAGAGACTTTTCGCCAAAGGCGGCGCCATGTCGGACACGCTCTGGAACCAGCTTAAAGCGCTGACGGCCGACACATCGATCCACGTGCGCTATCAACTGGCCTTCACCCTGGGAGAAATCCGCCGGCCAGGCCGGGCGCAAGCTTTGGCGGAAATCATCCGGCACGACGTGGCCAGCGGTTGGGTGCAGGCGGCGGTGTTAAGTTCGCTCGCTGAAGGCACAGGCGAAATGTTTGCCACACTGGTGGCGGAGGCGCGTTTTCACGAGGCGGCCGCCGGCCAGGAATTCCTGAGGCAACTGGTGCTGGTCATCGGGACGAAGAATCAACCGGGCGAAGTCGCGCAGATTCTGGATTACATCGAGACCAACGCCAGAACGCCGCTGGCTCTTTCGTTGATCCGGGCTTTGGGCGGCGGTTTGCAGCGGGCGAAAAGCTCTCTGGACGATGCTGACAAACAAGGGAAGCTGAAGCCGATCTACGCGCAAGCGGCGAGCCTTATTGCAGACGACAAGGTGGCAGATGCGCTGCGGGTCGAAGCCGTGCAATTGCTTGGCTTGACTAGTTTCGCTGAAGCAGGCGACAGATTGCTTTCGTTGCTGGACCCAACGCAGTCCCAGGCCGTGCAATTGGCCGCGATGTCCACTGTCGCGCGTTTTTCGGATCTGAAATTGGGCGGCACTCTGGTGGAACGATGGCCCTTTTTGACACCGCGCTTGCGTGTCGAAGCATTGAGCGCCTTGCTGGCCCGGCCCGAGCGCGTGGCTCGTTTGCTGAAGGCCATCGAAGACGGCACGATTGCTCGCAGCGAACTTTCCTCGATCCAGGTCCAGTTCCTCCAATCACATCGCGAGAAGAGTCTCCGCGAGCGAGCAGCCCAGCTTTTGGGCGCAACGCCCCCGAAAACCGAGCGGCAGGGCTTGGTGGAAGAATTCATGCCGGCCTTGAAATTGAAAGGCGACGCTGCCCAGGGCAAAGCGATTTATTTGGAGCGCTGCTCTTCCTGCCACCGGCTTGGCGGTGACGGCCACGCCCTTGGCCCCGACCTGGCCAGCGTCCGGTCCAGCGGCCCGGAAACCATTCTCATCAACCTCCTCGATCCGAACCGGCAAGTGGCGCCCAATTACATGAGCTACATCGTCGAAACCAAGGATGGCGAAAGCTGGCTCGGCCTGGTCGCCAACGAAACCGCCGCCAGCGTGACCGTGCGCCAGGCCAACGACATTGAGACCGTCATCCTGCGCGCCAACATTCAGAGAATGCAAAGCCAGGGACAATCGGTCATGCCCGAAGGCCTCGAGGCCGGACTAACCGCGCAAGGTCTGGCTGATCTGCTGCAATACATCACCACCGCTGAAGAGCCGAAAAAGTAAAACCACAGCAAGCTTCTGGCT
>CAYIIH010000567.1:0-3190 GCA_964363225.1 uncultured Verrucomicrobiota bacterium
GCGTCGGCAATGTCAAAATGAGAATTGCTGGATATTCGTTGCGCGGATCGCTAAGCGAGTGGCCCCAGTAGCGGTAGCAGTCCACGTCGAGGAACACCGGGCCTTTGCCTTCGCGGCAGAGCTTCGTGGCGCGCAGCACGGCATCGCGGACGGCCAGCACGCTCATGCCATTGACGATTTCAGAATGCATGTTGTTGTCGGCAAAGCCCGTGGGGCGCCGCGCCAGGCGCTCGATGCCCATGACTTCGTCGTCGCTGCGGTGCGTCATGCCGTAGTGGTTGTTGCAGACGAGGAAAATGATCGGCACGCCGTACTTGTTCCCGTCGGCGAGATGGTTGGTGAATTGCGCTTGCGCGGCAAAATTCAATGATTCCAGCACGACGCCATTGGCGTAAGCGCCGTCACCAGCAAAACAACACACCACGTTCCCGAGCTTCAAGTAACGGTTCGCCAGCGCTGCGCCCGTCGCAATTGGCACGCCGCGCCGCCAACGATGGCGTTGGCGCCGAGGTGGCCGACGGTAAAGTCAGCGATGTGCATCGAGCCACCGCGCCCGCGGCAATAGCCATCGTCCTTGCCGAACAGTTCGCAAATGGTGCGATAAACGTGTTCTTCCAGCGCCGCGTCGATCAGGTCTTCGCGCCTGGCTGAATTGCAATTCGGCACGCGCTTGCGGAGTTGCTCGTCGGTCATGAGGCGGATGGCGACCGTGCCTTTCGCGAGACTTTCGCCGTGGCCGCGGTGGGTGCTGGTGATGTTGTCGGCCAGATCCAACGCGGCACATGCGCCCGCCGCCGTGCCTTCCTGGCCAATCGAGACGTGGGTTGGGCCGCGGTAGTTGAAGTCGCGGATGGGGTCATATGCGCCGGACCGCAGCTTGACGATCATCTCTTCGTGTTCGCGGATGATCAGCATATCTTCCAGGATCGCGGCCGCTTCTTGGGGCGTGATGGATTTGGCTTCGAGTTCAGACTCCAAATTGCCCTTGTAGCCGTAAGCCGGGATTTTGCCGCAATCGATTTCAAACGGCGCGAATTTGGGCCGCGAATCGCTCAGATAGGTCGGTGGTTTCTTCATCTTTTACTTTTGTAAATCAATTGAGCCAAATAATGGCAAAAGAGAGACCGCAGTCGTGCATAGAACGAATCTGTGGATTTGTATTTTTCTCATAGTAAACATTTTCAAACGGCTCGCACCCCGGCTCCAAATGTTTTGTCCAAGCCTGTGGTTTCCTCGTCCAGTCCACCGCTTTCGATCCATTGCTTGATGGCCAAAATCGAATCTTAGATTGAGTAGTTTGGTGCGAAATTCAGAAGCCGCCTGGCCTTCGACATGTCAAACTCGATCTTGTTTCCTTGCGCCATGCTCCATGGGAATCCGGTCTCAACTTGAATTCCGGGAAAATGACGCTTCACGATGGCGGCGAACTCACCGCCCGAAGTGGCGTTGGGGCCGCAACAGTTAAAAATCTGGCCAACGGCGTTTGGATGTTCCGAGGCGATAATGTGCATCCGGCCCACATCGCGCAGGTCAACATAATGACAAACTTCATCGAGCGAAAAATGCGGAATCTGCACCGCCTTGCCCTCGTGGAGCTGCTGCGCAAACTCGCGCCAGCCCCGTCCCCCACCCCGGCCGTCCGGTCCGACTACAGCCGTTAGGCGCAACACGGCAACCGGCACTTGATACTGGTGGTAAAACGTCAGGGCCAAAATCTCCTGCATCCGCTTGCTGGACGAGTACATGTCTTTCGGGCGGCAGGGATGCTCTTCATCCACGGGCAGATGATCGGGTGCGTTGAACTTGGTCGCCGGATACCATTCGTAGGCGGAGATGCTGCTGGAGAGGACGAAACGTTTGATTCCGGTCAGCCTGGCATAATCAAGCACATGCGTGAGACCCATGAGATTGACCCGCATCATCTGAACGGGATCGCCAGTGTCACCGGGCAAGGACGCGACGTGATAAATCACATCAAAACGGCGGTCTTTCAACGCGTGGTTGAGTTTGTCTCGATCAGTTATGTCAGCCTGGATAGTCTCAACCGGGAGCCGCTCCGAACCGCGGGAGCGATTCAGCGTGCTCACTTGATCGTCTCTTTCCTTCAGTTGCCGACAAAGTTCCAAACCAACATAACCCGAACCACCGATTACGAGGGCTTTCTGTGTCATAATTTCTTGCGTCAGCGCTTGCTAAATTAAAGTGATCACCACTTTATCGTCCGCAGATTCACTGAGAATTCCCACACTGCCAGTCGATTCGAACTCGTTCCTTTGCGCGGTGCCGCGATCCCGACCTCCAGAAGGCGACCGGGAAGTTCTTCCCGGTCGCTTTTGTGTGGTGACTCGACCGGCGCGAAGTTTCCCAAGCTCATTGCGCCAGATGGAAGAACGCAGGGGCCGTCGAGGGTGAGAGATTGTTAAGGACTTAAAGTGCCGTTTACCTTTCCAATAAAGTCTGTCCGGCTTTTGCTTGTAACATTGTGTCATAAATAATTATATTCCACCCGATTAGTAAGTGCCTCCGTCTGTGCTTTTAAAGCGCCAACGCTATTTGTAAATCGAATTTGCTCCATGATCCAGTTTTTCGCCGCGCAGGAGAAAAGATTGAGCCGTTCAAACCCACTTAAGTACCTCTTTGGCCACATGTCGAGGCAGTAGCCGCGCCTTCAACGTGGGGACGCCGCGGTCCGACGTGTCGCAACTCTTCCGTTCCGCCTATCCATCAATGTGGCGTTCCAGCACGTAACGCGTCTTCTTCACCAGCGGCGCTTTTCCGCGCAAATGGCTGCGCCGGTAGATGGGATAGTCGTTCGTGCTGCCCGCGCGGCTACTCGCGATCTCCCAGCGGGACGACGAGGCGTTTGGATCGTCGAACGCGTCCTCGAATACCAGCTTTCCGCTCGGATCGGACACGCGGAAGTTGTCGAACACCTGGGCAGGCATCCGGTTGTGGAACAGCCCGACTGCCCCCGCATTGATAATGCGGGTGATCTTGTGTTTGGTCGCTATCGTCTTCTGCCCGTCAGTAACCGTCAGGGTCGCCTCAGATCCCGTGACCTCCGCAGCGACACTGATTCTCGGCCCAAACCCGTCGGCGGGCACGAAGTCGAGCGTCTGGGCATAGCTGCGGTTTTCGACCTCGTGGAAATAGACACCCTTGTTAGCATATATGGCAAGGAGGAAAGTGC
>CAYIIH010000568.1:0-3189 GCA_964363225.1 uncultured Verrucomicrobiota bacterium
TGCGGGGCCGTGCCGGCGAGGTAAATGGCGCAACAGGCCGTCAAGCCCAGGATCAAGCCCAAAAGAAAAACGAACACGGCTCGTTTCATGGTTCAGTGGCGGGGAGTCTGGTAAGGGTCCACCATCTGCACGTAGCGCTGGCCCAAAGTGTCATGCACGCGAACTGTTTCCAGTCGCGCCTGCCAAGAGCCGGCCACCAAACCGGCCAACAACAAAAGTGACACGTAGGCTACCGCCAGCGAGGGCCGGGCAAAGGCCCTTTCGATCCAAGCCAGCAACTCTGCCCAGGGCGCTGGTGGGGCTTGAGATTCTGCGCGTTCGATTCGCAGCCAGACCGCTTCCGGAAAACGGGGTGGCAACGGCGCACTTACTGGCCAGTCACGCAAGAGCTTGCGGAGTGGCTCGTCATTTTCACCTGGATGTTTTGGCTTCATATTCGGGTGCGGATGAAAAAATCTGGCCGCACATATCAATACGTTGCAGCGTGGGCTGCCTGCCCGCGGCCTCTCTGCCGATGCTCAGGCAGGCGCCGGGCTTGGCGCAGGCAGGTCCTCAAACAAAGGTTTTCGCCTGCGGACGGGCGACGCTACATTAACCGGAGCCAGAAACCATTTCCAGCCTCGGTCTTATACTGCCGCTTCCTTCACTACGCCGCAACCAGGCCAATCCCTCAAACAAATCAACGATGCTTTTCCGGGTTCGATCGATATTTAATGACGCGCACATCTTCCAGCGTCACGAGTCCCTCCTGCAACGCCTCGTCGAGAAACGGCAGCAGCAAGTCGATTTTCTCCTGGCTATCCACGATCTCAATGATGACCGGCAGGTCCGTGGAAAGCCGCAGAATTTTCGCCGTGTGCAAGTGGCTGTTGGCGCCGAACCCCATCGGGCCGCGCACCACAGTCGCGCCGGCCAGGCCCAATTCGCGGGCTTTGAGAACAATGGCCTCGTAGAGGGGTTGATGATGCCAGCGGTCGCTTTCGCCGAGAAAAATGCGGAGCAGCTTGCCGTTTTCAGGAATTTTCATATTACAGGGATCGATTGACCAACTGGCCCAGCACCCACCCGAACCAGGTGCCGATGAGGCAGAGCACAACCGAAAGCAACACGTTCATCGCCGCGTAAAGCCACTGGCCAGCCTGAGCCAGGTTCAAGGTTTGCAGGCTGAACGATGAGAAAGTCGTGTAGCCGCCCAAAACACCGATCATGAGAAACTGCCGGGGCATCGAATGCAGCAGGAACCGGCTTTCTGTCCCAGCCAGACTGGCGATAAACCCGATCAACAGCGAGCCGGACACATTGACGGCCAAAGTGCCCAAAGGGAAGGATTCGCCAAACCGCTGCGCGATCGCGCCGGAGAGCCAAAACCGCGCCATGCCACCAAGCGCGCTGCCCAAACCGATGAGAAGATAGTTCATCATGAGGTTGGAACCAGATACTCCGCCACTTCGGTTTGATACGCTTTGAATGCAGGGATCGTTCCCGCCAAGGCACTGAGCAGGATCATCCCGGCCGGTGCCAGCGCCAAAACGGGATGAACAGCCAGCGGATCGATGACCACACCGACTTGCGCGCGAATCACGGCGGCCACCGTAGTCATGATGGCGCCATGCACGACATAGCTGGCCGCCATTCCCAGCGTGGCAATGGCCGCCGCTTCCAGAACCACCGCGCTGAAAATGGTGGCGCGGTGGGCGCCCAAGGCGCGCAGGATCGCAATCTCCCGCCGCCGTTCGTTCATCGAATTATAAATGCTGGCTACAATCGAGCCCGTCGCCACAAAAGCCACCAAATAAGCGACCAGCTCCAGGATGCGGTCAAACCAGTTGATTTTATCGAACAGTTGGGCCACGATCCGGCCAATCGGCCAGGCAAAAGTCAGGCGATTGCCTTCCTTGTTGTAAAGCAGATCGAGGCGAAAACCGGCGTTGACGATGCCGGCTTTGAATTTAACGAGCACGGCGCTGACCTCGCTGGCGGCTTTCGGATCGTGCCCGCCCATCTGCTGCACCCCGGCCAATGGAATCCAGATGACGCGATCGGCCGGCGTATTGGATGGCTCGAGAATCCCGACGACCACGTAATCTTCAGCATGCCGGCTTTTTTCGTCGAAGAGCAGCCCATGATAGGGATGGATCACATCGCCGCGCTTCAGCTTCAGTTTCTCCGCCGCAAAACTGCCCACGACTGCTTCACAGGCTGCGGGATCAAAAATGCGCCCCGGCGGGCGAGGCGCATAGCGTTTGCCGGGCGCATACTCGGCGCGCTGGAACAAATCCACGCTTGTACCGACCACGCGGTAGCCGCGAAAATTATCGCCCATGGCCATCGGAACGGCCAGCTCGACATTTGGATTCTTTTGAATATCGAGGTAATCGGCCCACGCCATATTGCCGCTCGATTCTTCGACGTGGAAAATGGCATTGAGCACCAGTTGCAGCTTGGAACCGCGCGCGCCCAGCACCGCGTCGAAACCGGCATTCACCCCGCCAAAAGTCGTTTGGGCCTGCTCCTTGACCGTCCAGACCGACATCAACAACCCGCCGGCCAGCGCGATGGAAAAGGCCGCGATCAAGGTGGAGAAGGCATGCTGGCGCAGGCTCCTGTAAATGAGCAGCGGGAGGATCATGAGCGCGTTACCTCCGCCATGCCGGCCGGATTGACCTGGTGAAAGTTTTGCACGATTTCAAATTGCGACAGCACCTCGCGATCGTGGCTGACCAGCAGCAGCGCCGCTCCATTCTCCCGGCAAGCCTCGCGGATCAAGCGCAGCGCCTCGCGCCCGTTGGCCGGGTCGAGATTGCCCGTCGGTTCATCCGCCAAGACCAGCCGGGGGCGGTTGGCCAGGGCCCGCGCCACCGCCACGCGTTGTTGTTGCCCGGTGGAAAGCTGCCGTGGATAATGCTTCAGGTGCTCGCTCAAGCCAACCCGCTGCAGCAGCGCCTCCGCAAAGGCGCGATCCCTGCCGGGGCCAAAGGACATTCCCAACAGCACGTTTTCCAGGCAGGTGTAGCCTTGCAGCAGGTTAAAGGTTTGGAAAATGTAGCCAATGGTCGTGGCCCGCAGCCGATCACGCTCCGGCTCCGCCAAGTCGGACATCGCGCGGCCCGCAAGGGTGATGTGGCCGGAGTCCGGTTTGAGGATGCCGGCGATGAGATGGAGAAAGGTGGTCTTGCCGGAACCGCTTTC
>CAYIIH010000569.1:0-3183 GCA_964363225.1 uncultured Verrucomicrobiota bacterium
TTGGCTCGGTCCTTACAGCCCACTGCGGGGATGCTCGGACCTCGCCGCCTTGGCCGTAGCCAAAATCCCTCGCCGCAGGACCCCACGCAATTTTAAAACAGGCTCTGAAGGTTGCGGCTACAACGCTCCGCGTTAGTGAACTAACGGCGCTGCTTCGGTGGCGCCGGCGCTGCGTGGGCCACGGTGCGCCCTACAGCTCCATCCGGCGCGATTCCTGGGCGGCCGTGATCGGGCGCGCCACGCTGGCATTGCGCGCGCGGCCTTCCGCCCAATTGCGCAAGCGGCTGATCTGCTCGTGCATCGTTTTGGCCAGCGGGACGGTCTGTCCCAAGGCCACCAGGACGTGCTCGTTGGCCAGCTCCTGCTGTGCGAGTAAAAGGCGTCGTAAAGCGCGCTGTTGATCGCCTCCTCAATTTCGGCGCCGCTAAAATCCCGGCTGGACTCGGTCAAGGCTTGCAGATCGTAATGGTTCGGGTCCCGGCCGCGTTTGCGGAGGTGGATTTGCAGAATCTCCTGCCGCTCCGTTTCTTGCGGCAGATCGACGAAGAAGATTTCGTCCAGACGCCCTTTCCGCAGCAATTCGGGCGGCAATTGCGAAATGTCGTTCGCGGTGGCGACGACGAAGACCGCCGCCGTTTTTTCCGAGAGCCAGGTGAGAAAAGTCCCGAAAACTCGGGCCGTGGTGCCGCCGTCGGTGGCCCCGGACCCTTGCGATCCGGCGAATGCTTTGTCGATTTCGTCCACCCACAAAATCGCGGGCGCGACCGATTCCGCCACGGCAATGGCCCGGCGCACGTTTTCTTCGGACGAACCGACCAGGCTGCCGAACATGCGCCCCATGTCGAAGCGCAGCAAGGGGAGTTGCCAAAGGCCGGAAACCGCTTTGGCGCACAAGCTCTTGCCGCAACCTTGGACTCCCAGAAGTAAAACGCCTTTGGGAGCCGGCAAACCGAAGGCGCGGGCCTCTTCCGTGAACGCCACCGCCCGTTTCTGGAGCCACTCCTTCAGCACGCCCAAGCCGCCCACCTGCGCAAAGCTCTCGTTGGTGGCGTAGTATTCGAGCAACCCGCTCTTGCGAATGATCTGTTGTTTCTCGGCGAAGACCTCGTTGACATCCTCGCCGGAGAGCCGCTCGTCCTTGACGATGATCTTGGCAAAGACGTTTTCCGCTTCGCTCAAGGTCAAACCGAGCGCGGCTTGCAGCAAACGTTCCCGGCCCGTTTCATCCAGGTCGATCTTGACCTGTTTGAACTGTTTGACGTCCGCGACGATTTTGTCCAGCAACAGGGCCAGGTCCGCCTTGGCGGGGAGCGGAAAATTCAGCACCGTGACTTCCTTATCCAGCTCGGTGGGGATTTCCATTACGGGCGAGATCAGCAGGACGGTCTTGAAGCTGTTCTTGAGATGCAGCGCAATCTCCTTGAGCTTGCGGATGATGGCGAAATTGTTCTTGGTCAGGAACGGATGGAAATCCTTGAAAATGAAGATGGCCGGTTCGACCTGCTCGATCACCTGGTCCAGCGCCATGAGGGGGTCCTTGGTCGCGGCGTTGCGGTGCTTTTGCGATTGGATGGACGTGCCTGCCGGGACGATGCCGGTGCTGAAGCTCCATTCAAAGACTTTCTTTTGCCGTTTCTGCGCCACTTCCACCACGATGTTTTGCACCCGCATTTCCTCGCTGGTGATGATGTAGAGCAACGGGTACCGCGCCCGAATCAGCGTCTCAAGTTCCTGGGGAAAGGTCATGCGGATGGCCGGTGGTTGGTGGTCCGTGGTCAGTAGTCCGTAGTTTGTAGTCCGTGGTCCGCAGGGTTGGCGGTGCCAGGGCTTTGGCGCGCGGCTGCATCTGCTGGTCGAGCGGATTAAGTTCGGCCAGCAAGGCGGCAAACCTGGGCGTCAAGTTGTGCGCCAAGATGGTGCCGTCGGGCCGAATAAGCAATTCTGTGCTGAGCGCGGGTTCAGAAGCTGCCGAAAACAAATTGGATGAGATCACCGGGTCACTCTCCCCGTGAGATGGAGGGAGGTAAAAGCCTTCGCCCTTCTCAAATGCTGGCCCGCGCTGCTGTTGTCGATCCTCTGGATTCATCAGTTGGCGATTAACTGCTGTTCAATTGACCAAGTTTAACCGGCATTGACGAGCGATTTCAAATGCGCGCGTCCTCTCCAGGTTTGAAACCGGCTCTCGCAACTCAGGATGGCGGCCTGCCTGCCAGGCGGGCCAGAAGCCTGAGCGCAAGCTGACCTTCACGCCGGGCAAGTTCGCTGCCAGCCAACTCGCGACCGGTTCCCAGCAACAGTCCACGTGCCCCGGCATCAGCAAATGGCGCACGATCAGATCGGCCTGCTGCCGGGCCCAAAAGAGGTTTCCCTGGACGATGCGGACGTATTCGCAAATCTTGGCTAAGCGCAGCGCACAGGCGTCGTTGCCGAATTTGTAGTCGGCCAGCCAGACATCGAAAATGCGCGACAGCAAAGCGCGCGCTTCCTTTGACCCGTGAGCGTTGGTCTTCCAAACCAGCTTGGCCTCGGCCGGGAGCGCGGCCACGATTTCGAGCACGGCCGAAAGATGGATGGTCGGTTCGCCGCCCAGGAACTGGACCGTCCGGGCGCCTGCCGCCAGAGCCGCCGCCGCTCTTCCCGCCAGCGCCGCCACGTCGAGCAGATGGCCGGCGCTCGGATTCCAGCTTTGCGCGCCCGTGATGCAGAAGTCGCAGCGCAGATCGCACCCGCTGAGGGCAATGGCAAAGGTCGGAATCAATTCCAGCTCATCCGTGACTTCAGTCTGGGCGGAAAAGATACGAGTCTCTGCGCCGGCATGGCAAAGGCCGCGCTTGCCGGCCAGGCGGTTCACGCCGCAGTGGTGTCGGCAAAGATGGCAATTGGCCAGCGCTTGGCGGGCCAGCAAGGCGCGTTGCCTGGCCAGGACAGGACGCGGCGGATGGTCGTCGCAAGCTTCGGCTTCCGCGGCGAGTGTGGCCGGCTGGCGAATCTGTATGTTCTGGCCCAGGGAGGGACGAGTTCCACCTCGTCCCTGATTTGTCTGGTGAAGCGCCCCGCCAACCGTGGCCGGACAATCGTTGGTTCCCGTTTGAGAACCGAAGAGGATCGGAGCACGGGCGTCCCCGCCCGCAGGGCCGTTGACAAAGTCGATCAACACGCCGTGGCGGCGAGCGGCCAGAACGT
>CAYIIH010000570.1:0-3131 GCA_964363225.1 uncultured Verrucomicrobiota bacterium
TGGCGTGGGTAGAAGCGCTTCCCCAGCCGGTGAACAACGCCGGAGAAGCTATACAAAGTCGTAGCGCAGGTTTCCTAACCTGCTGTGTCGCAGTGCCTCCGGCCTGCGGATGCCGCGAATTCGATCACGCGCTCAGACTTTGGGCGCGCTGCCGATTGGAAATCAGGAAAATGAGGAGGCTTTTTCAAAACCCAGTAGCAGCCGATGTGAGTCGGCTCCATTATTTGGAAATTCAGAGCGGACTCACGTCCGCTGCTACAGTTTTGAAAGAGGCTCTGAGGCCAAAAACATTTTTCTGACCCCATCTTTTTGACGTGCGCCATGGCCTTATCAAGGCGCCGGCACCTGCGAAATTCTATAAAACCGCGTTTCCTCTCCGCTAGAAAGAACGCTTAGGGTAGTGATAGCTTCCTGAGCGGCAAGGTCTTGCAGGAAGAACCAGTCCTGCAGATTAGTCGAGACCTCGACGTGGTACCGTTCGCCCGGCACGGAGTTCCAGCGCAACTGTAACTCGCCGCCGGCCAGGTTTTCCGGCATCGCCGCGACCGCCATCGGCTGGCCGCTGCGCAATAATCCCCCTTCCGCCACACCGGCCCGAATGGTGAATTCCACGTCCTCCCCTTCATTATTCACCACGGACAAATACCAATCCCCGCTGAAACCGGGCAGCGTATCTCCGCTCCGCAGCACAATCTGCTCCCCGGCGACCCCAGGCGCTGCGCTGATCCGATCAACGGCCCCCTCCGATGGCATGTCCCCGCGGCGCGCCAGCAAATCCGCATTCCCACTCAATCCGTACAGCTCAAACAAGGCCGCAGAACTCGATTGACCCACCGTGAACTTAAAGACACTGGAGGCCCGTGCCCCGGCTACGCCGTGGTAAGCCACGTTGTTGGCCAGCACAGTCGGCGCGACAGTTCCCAGGCAAGTGCCCGTTCCAGATACCGTGATCGTGAAGTCATTCGTCTCCCGGCTATCCACGTTGCGCACAGCCAAATAATAACGCTGCCCCGGTCGCAACGGCGCCGGCAACGGCGAGTTCAGGCTCAGCTCCAAATCGGCCAACCCGTTCGTCGGTGGCGGCACCTGGACCGGCTCGAGGTTGATGATCGGCACATAATCGTCCGTCAACGGATCGCCCGTCGGCAGGCCGCTCTGGTCGGCCAGCAGTTGCAGGCGCCCGTACCGTCCGTCAAGCCGGTTGAGCACGTTGAGGGCATCGGCGCACGTCTCAACCACGAAATAGGCCACCTGGTTCGTCTCCAGCGTGCCGCTGAAGCTGGGGTTGAGACCATTCAACAGCACCGCCAGCCGTTCCGGAGGCGCGTAGTCCAAGTGCAATTGCCAACTGAGCAGCGTGGTTTGTAAAGCGTTGGAGCTCAGCGGCTGGCCGGTGCGGTTGTCCCATATTTCGAGTTTCCATTCGCCCAAAGCCCGCTGGCCTTCAAGCAATTCCAACGCTTCTTCCGGCAGGTAAAACATGTTGCCGGTTTCCCGCAACTCGAAACTGTCCAGCCAGATACCCGGCTGTTCAGCCGCAATCTCCAATGGAGTTCCGTTCGCTAGAGCTACAAACGTGATCCTGTTCGTCAGCCAGGTATTGGTTCCAAAGATGGTCTTTTCTGGAACACCATCCACTTTGACTTTGAAAGATTTGATCGGATTATTCGTGAAACCGGGAAGAGGCTGAGCGGTGGCGTTTGTAATTTCAACGCGCAGACCACTCCATGCCGACCTATTCGTCGTGACATAATCGAGCGTATTCAGGCCCGAAACAAAGCCGCTGGTAATGCTGAAAGTCGAGAATTGGAAAGCGAACAGCGGCGTTTGGATGCCGGTGCTGGTGCCGTTGATCAGGATATCCAATCCGGTGTTGTCCACCGCCCAACGACCATCAATGCGAGCCGTAAGCCGGTCCCATCCGCTCAAGTCAAACAGGGTGCGATAGGTAAACCGCCCAGCTTCGAAGCTACTATTGTTGGTCGGATCCAGAGCGATCCACGCTGAAAGGTTATTGGTCGGCACCCAGGTGCCTGCCGGCGGCATATTCGACACCGGTATGGTGTATGCGTTCGGTCCTGGAAACGTGAGGCTGGTGCTATCGATCACGCGATAATGTGGATCAAGAGTGTTGTCCGGCAAAACAGCGCCGTTATCATCGACACCTGTGTTGAAAAGTGCAAACACAGTTGGATTTGTGCTGACCAAACCAAAAGGCAAGGCCGCCTGATAAGCAAACTGCAACAGGTATTCTTTGCCCGCCACCGTTGGCAACGTCCGAGAAATGCCGCCATTGCCCAAAGCGAGGAAGTTCGTGCCTGAATTTGCCCAAAAGCGGTCAGCGTACACACTCACCTGATTCGTGGTGACGCTCCAGCCGTCCGCAGTGGTCCCTGCAGCATAATTGGCCGAGGCCGCACCTTCAAATCCATTCGTAAAAACTATCGTCGCTATGAGGTTCGTGTCCGCAAATGGCGGAACCGCAAATTTAATCGGCATCGAGGCTCGAATGGTGTTATCCGTAAAGGTGGCAAATTTGTATCTGCCGCTGACAATCGTGGCCTGATAGCTCCATACCGTATTCGTGTCACTGTTGTTTCCCTCGTTCATAATGATGATCACATCTGTCGAATTGCCCGGACCATAATCGACCGAAAAATTGCCCTGGCCATTGATCAATCCGGTATCATAAATCAAAGCGCCGTCGTAGTAGATGTGCATCTGGTCCGGGATACGCTGAAAATCGTTAGTGACGATAATAATCCCTTCGTTTTTCGTGCTCGCGATTACATTGGTGTCCGCCGCAAAGCCACCCGACAAACGCGGCGGCGCCGCATTGGTCACAATGGAACCGCTGCCAAACCCGTTGGTGTCAAAACCGCCCCGATTCTCAGCCAGGACGATCCGCGTCCCCTGCGGACTGACCAGATGCAGAACGAGGTCCGATTCCCGATTGTCATCCAGTCGCACCCCCACACGCACCCCCGTCACCTGCCGGTCATCTGTCACCACAAAGCTCGTCGTCGTCACCGCATCGTCCAAAACCTTCAAGTGCGGTCCCAAATAGGTCAAGGTTCTCTCCCGGTCCGCCACGAAGCCGTACTCCAACAGTACCAAGATGTTAAACGCTG
>CAYIIH010000571.1:0-3128 GCA_964363225.1 uncultured Verrucomicrobiota bacterium
CGAAACACTCTACAACGGAAGGTCGGCATGACGGAATTGGAATTCCGTCTGCAACCCGGCCTTTCGCAGTAGCCAACAAAAACAAAAACCAAACAAAACTGAAAAGACAAAACCTATGAAGATAATCAAGAACCTCTCATTCGCGGCTCTGGCGGTCGCGCTGCTCGCTTCTCCCGCCGTCTGCCGCGCCGACACACTCTATGTGGCAAACTGGAGCAACAACACGATCGCGGAATTCACGGCGGATGGCGCCGGCTCGGTCTTTGCCAGCACCGGGTTGAACAATCCAAATGGCCTGGCCTTTGACAGCACGGGCAACCTCTATGTGTCAAACGGCGACAGCACGATCAAGAAGTTCACAACGGCCGGCGTCGGCTCGGTGTTCGCCAGCATCGCCTCGGGCGGCGGACAAAGAGGTCTGGCCTTTGACACGGCGGGCAACCTCTATTTCGCAAACTTCAACAACAACACGATCGAGAAGTTCACGACGGCCGGCGTCGGCTCGGTCTTTGCCAGCACCGGGTTGAACAATCCAGCAGGCCTGGCCTTTGACAGCGCGGGCAACCTCTATGCGGCAAACTACGGGGGCAACACCATCGAGAAATTCACAACGGCCGGCGTCGGCTCGGTCTTCGCCAGCACTGGCTTGAGCGGACCAGCAGGCCTGGCCTTTGACGGCGAGGGCAACCTCTATGTGTCAAACTGGAGCAACAACACGATCCAGAAGTTCACCACCGCCGGCGTCGGTTCCCGCTTCGCCAGCACCGGCTTGAACCAACCATTCGGCTTGGCCTTTGACAGCGCGGGCAACCTCTATGCGGCAAACTCCGGCAATAACACAATCCAGAAGTTCACCATGGCCGGCGTCGGTTCCCGCTTCGCCAACACCGGCTTGAGCTTTCCATCCTTTATCGCGATGCGGCCCAACCTAGCGGTTCCAGTGTATTTGTCTGCGAGGCAAAGCGGGAGTGAACTCATCCTCTCCTGGCCAACCAATGCGGCTGGCTTCACGTTGCAATCGAAACTCAACTTGACTCTTCCCGCCACCTGGATTGATTCCACCAACGCGCCTGCCACCGTCGGCGCGCAATTCACGGTAACGAATACCATCGTCGGCAGCGGCCAGTTTTATCGGCTGAGCAAACCGTAGCGCGCAATTGGATCATGAACCGATACCTGTCCTGCGTCGGAGATCGACGCCGTGGAACAAATGCAGGCGAAACACTCTACAACGGAATGTCAGCATGACGGAATTGGAATTCCGTCGGCAACCCGGCCTTTCGCAGTAGTCAAAAAAAACAAACAAAACGAAGAGACAAAACCTATGAAGCTAAACAAGAACCTCACATTCGCGGCCATCCTCCTATTGGCTTCCACCGCCATGTTGGACGCCGAACCCATTCTCTATGCCACAGCAGGAGGCGGGAGCACCTTGGTCACAATCGATGTCGGCGCCGGCACGGTGACGAAGATCGGAGACTTTGGCGCGCCAGCGGCGGACGCCATTGCCATGAGTCCTCAAGGCAAACTCTACACCGTGACGCAAGGCTGGCCTACCAACGGTGTTAATCCGCAATTGGCCAGCGTGGACTTGGCGACGGGTCTGGCGACACCTTTCGGGGTCAACCTGAATCCGGAGATTTTCATGGGGATCGGCTTCTCCCCCGAAGGCACGCTCTACGGAGTGAATGCGGACAGCGGTACACCGAACCAGAACAGCCTCTACCGGTTCGATCTGACCACCGGCGAGGCCACGAAGGTGGGCGTCACGGGCGGCTGCGGCGACATCATGGACTTGGCTTGGCATCCCGACGGCACGATGTATGGGGCCGCTTGGGACTCGCTCTACCGCATCAACCGGAACACCGGCCAGGCTGAGTTGGTCACCAAGCTTCAGGGGCTGACGGCAGTCATGGGACTGGCGATTGACGACCACGGGAATTTCTATGCCTCCGAAATCGTTGACCATGCGCCACTCTGGCGTGTGAACCCGGTCACAGGAGCGGCCACCGCAGTCGCCGGCGTGAGCCTGAGCTTTCCGCACGGCTTGGAGTTCATCAGCCCGCCCCTGCAGGTCACGATCCGCGCCTCTCAAATGGAAGTGTGCTGGAACAGCCAATCCAACCTCACGTATCAAGTGCAGTATCGTTCGGAGCTGACCACGAACCTCTGGACTTCCCTCGTCGGTTGCGTTCTCGGCAACGGCTCGGTGAAGTGTGTCAATGATCCCATTGTCGTCGGTCAGCCGCAAAGGTTCTATCGGGTTGTCCAGACGAATTGTGTTCCGTCTCCCTGATGGAAAGCGGGCTGGGGCGCATGAGTGATCCTTGGGCGCGGTGCAGGAATGGCGGAACGCTGCGGCGGAGCAATTCCTCACCCTCACCGAGCCGGGTGCGCCCAGCAGCGCGCAGCGCTTCGGCCGCGCTGTGTGGCAGCGAGCGAGAGGTCGGCGCAGCGGATTTCTTCCGAATGGAAGGAAGGCGGGCTTGGTGGGCAAAACCGTGTGTGTCCAGCCAAGCCCGCCGTCTCCCTCTCCTCCTCGAACCAAGAGAGCCGGGGTGGGTGGTTCGCCTGTGCCTCGCCCTTCGGACGGGTGCCGCAGGCGGGTGGGGGAAAACGATCTGGATCAAGTTGCCGTAAACGGGTCACCCAGTTCTTGATATTGACAACTGCCACACGTTGCAGCCGGCCGCGCTCATGCACGAGGCGTGGGTGCAGCGCTACAGCAATGTGGTGAGCAACTCGGCCGATCAGGGGTTCAAGGTCAACGTCGTGCGCGATGCGGCGGGCGACATCATTGTGACCGGCGCCTCCGATGACCGCATCACCGGGCAAGACATGCTGACCATCAAGTATTCCGGCGCGGATGGGACTGTGCTTTGGCAGCATCGCTACAACGGCCCGGCGAACAGCGACGACCAGGCTCAGGCGGTGGCGGTGGACGGCAGCGGCAACGTGGTGGTGACGGGGTTTTCCAACAACGGCGCGCCGAACCAAAACGCCGACTTCTACACGGCCAAGTATGCGGCCGCGGACGGCGCGCTACTCTGGGAGCAACGCTACAACGGCCCGGCGAACAGCGACGACTCCGCCCAGGCGGTGGCGGTGGACGGCAGCGGCAACGTGGT
>CAYIIH010000572.1:0-3110 GCA_964363225.1 uncultured Verrucomicrobiota bacterium
CCACTTTTTCTGGAAAAACCCTTGCGCAGACAAGCTCAGGTGTTGCGCTACGTTCAGGCCGCTCGCCGCCACAGCGTGTTGATCGACTTTGTCAACGGCCTTGTCAAGATGGCCGGCGTGGGCTTGTTCACCTACGCAATGACGTTGGCAATGGCGCACGTTCTTGGGGCGGAAGCGCGTGATGCGGCGGTTAATGGTGTTTTTTATCCCGCTCAGTCTGGTCCGCCAGCCAACCACCCCTTCGGTCCCGATCCTCAACCCTAAAAACCGAAGCCGTGTGGAAATCCGTAAGGCGAGGCGATAATTATCCACCAGCCGAGAATAAAGATCAGGACAAGGAGGCTAACCGACGATGGGCGCGCGCTCCTGAGAGTCATGCACCATGCTGCCATGGACAGCGACGATATTCCCATAACGACAGTGAACCAGTCGCGAGAGCCACTTCCATCAGGAACCAACAGAACAAAGAACATCGCGAAAGAAGCCACCGCGCCAAGAAATCTCAGGACTTCAAACGAACCTCGGTTGAGAGCGTGTGCCAGGCCGGACGCCTGGGGACTGGGTTCAGTCGCCTCTGGCGACCCGGAATCTTGGCACTCAACCGGGTGGCGAGGCATGGAAACTTTGGCCAGAAAGAATCCTGCTGCGATCCCAATTATCCAACTCTGGAAGTTCCTTCGTTTTGCCCACCCATACTCAGGAGCCATGCAAATTCCAGCCATCACCACGATGATGAAGACCCAATAAAGGCGGGCCGAACCTTTTGTCGCTCCGCACATGGCCATCGCCCAAGAGAGCGCTGTTCCGCTGACGACCAGCCATGCCCACCACCAGCCTCGGCTTACCAGCCAGGTTGCACCGAGCATAGCACACCAAAACACGCCCACAATCAATGCTCCGCTACGCATCGTTACCGAACCGATTTTCCACTCAGCTTGAGGCATTCCTGTCACCGTAGCTATTTCGCTGAAGAGCGTTAGGGGAGCGGTTTTCCAATTGATTTCGATCCCATGATCTGGCTTGGGCGACTCCTGGCTCGCTATGCCAGAAACGGCCCGGAAATGTTCACGAGCCGCTTCCCAAACGACCAGCATACCGAACGAAGAAAACGAGAAAGCCTCAACCAACGTGAGTGGGTAACCATACCATACATAAATGCTCGGCCACCTCCATGCCGTTGCCTCGGCCCATTTCAAAACCAAAAAGATTCCTAACGCCACCTCCAAGCTGCCGATCACAGAGTAGGCTGCCAGATGATAGCGCAGAATCGGATTGCCGCGGCGGCGGCGTGTCATTAAGTCAAACCACGGCAGGCTCATAAGAGTCATGGATGCGACCAGAATCGAATAAAGTGCGCCCGCTGATTCGAGCAGTCCCAGGGTGTAGCGCGGGGTCTGATTCGGATGACTGAGTCTCCATTCAGAAAAGGCGGTTCGCTGCCACAAGTAATAAGCCAACCCGACCAATCCGAGGATCACCGCGCTAGCTGAGGCAGTGATGATCCACGGATTGTGCAACGACCAACTCCACGCTTTGCGAAGCGGGTTGGCGGGCTTGGCCAGGATCGGTTCGTTATTCAGGAAACGGCCCAACTCCTCGGCCAGGCCGCGGGCGGTCGCGTATCGCCGTTCAGGTTTCTTTTCCAAACACTTCAGACAGATCGTCTCCAGGTCCGGCGGCGTCTTGGAATTCAGTTTCGAGGGCGCGACTGGTTCCTCCTCCATCACCTTGCGCAATGTGGCCATCGGCGTCTCCGCCAGAAACGGCGCGCGGCCCGTAAGCAAGTGGTAGAGCATCGCCCCGATGGAATACACGTCGCTTGGCGGCCCCACCAGGTCGTTCTTGCCTGCCGCCTGTTCTGGCGACATGTAACTGGGGCTGCCCATCACCGCGCCTTCCCGAGTGAGTGAACTGTCCGTCCTGGTCAGCTTGGCCAATCCAAAATCCGTGATCCGTGGCTGGCCCGCGGCGTCGATCAGGACATTCTGCGGCTTCAAATCCCGATGCAGCGTGCCGCGCTGGTGCGCGAAGTGAATGGCTTCGGCGATGGTTTTGATGAGTTGCGCGGCGCGGGCGGCGGGCAATGGATTGTCTTTGGAGTAGTCGGCGAGATTCTTGCCCTCGACGTAGTCCATGGAGAAGTAGTGCCGCCCCTCGTGCTGGCCGACTTCGTGGATGGCGACGATGTTCGGATGCTGCAAGTTGGCGGCGGCTTCCGCTTCGGTGAGGAAGCGCTGGATGTCCGTTTCGCTGGCCAGTTGGCCGCTCAGGATCATCTTCACCGCGACGAGGCGGTTGAGCTTCACTTGCCGCGCCTTGTACACGACACCCATGCCGCCTTGGGCGATCTTGTCCAACAGTTCGTAATCACCGAAATAGCGAAGCATCGTACCCAGTCCGGGCGCGGTAACGGCTTGCGAAACAACAATGGTTCCCTTCGGCCCCTCGGCGCTGCTGCTTACTGTGACACCGGAGGCGGAATTCGGGGTTGATTCAATCTGAATCGCCGGATGCTCCAGAAAGCTGTCGTCCTGGTGGCTGGCCAGCAAGTCGTTGATCTGGGCGCGCATGGCGGCATCCCCGGCGCAGACGTCGTCCAGGAAGCGCTGGCGCTGCGCCGCGTCCGTGAGTTCCACGGCTTGGAGGAAGATTTCCCTCAAGCGCGAATCCGATGGTTGGTTTGAAGCACTCATAGTTGTGCTCTACAACCTCTCATGCGAACGGGAAGGGCAAACCCCGCCAAAAAAATTCACTTTTCTTCAACTCAACCCTTCAGCGCATTCCGCAACCAGGCGCGGGCGAAAGTCCACAAACGTTCCACGCTGCGCAGGGGCAGCCCCATCGCCTCGGCGGATTGGGGCATGGTCAGGCCGGAGAAGTAGCGTAATTTAACCAGCGTGGCGGCGGCGGCGTCCGCGGCGGCGAGTTGATCGAGAGCTTCGTGGACGGCGAGCAGTTCGTCATCCGGCGCGGTGACGAGCAGGCACGAATCCAGTTCCGCCTCGCGCACCGCATAGCCGCCCTTGGCGAGCACCTGACGGCGACGCGCGCGCTCGATGAGGATGCGCCGCATGGCCTCGGCCGCGGCGAAGAAATGGCGGCGGTTTTGC
>CAYIIH010000573.1:0-3091 GCA_964363225.1 uncultured Verrucomicrobiota bacterium
TTTCTGGAAAAACCCTTGCGCAGACAAGCTCAGGTGTTGCGCTACGACTTTGTCAGTAGCCTTGATGCTTTGCGCGTGTCCTGTTGAAATGCTGTCAATCCCAACTCGAATGAAGAAAGTCTCTATGCCAGCCCATAATCCAAAAGCGATGCACGAAAACGCCGGCGATAAGATCAACCGCCGTTCTTTTTTTAAGAGGGTAGGAACAGGCAGTCTGGCCCTGGGCGCGCTGGGCGCTTCGGCGGAGGATGAAATCACGAGCGCCGCGCAGGGTGTGAATCGCCATTCGAGCCCTTCGGATTTAAAGATTACGGACCTTCGCATCGCCGAGATCAGGGAGGCGCCGATGCGCGTCCCCATGATTCGCATTGATACGAACCAGGATATTTATGGATTGGGAGAAGTGCGCGACGGCGGGAGCAAGCGCTACGCGCTCTTCCTGAAGAGCCGGTTGTTGGGCGAAAACCCGTGCCAGGTGGAGAGGATTTTCAAGAAGATCAAACAGTTCGGCCACCATGGACGGCAAGGCGGCGGGGTGTCCGGGGTGGAAATGGCCTTGTGGGACCTGGCGGGGAAGGCGTACGGCGTGCCGGTCTATCAACTGCTCGGCGGCAAGTACCGCGACCGGATTCGGCTCTACTGCGATACGACCGGCTCCAGTGATCCCGACGTTTACGCCCGGCGCATGAAGGAGCGCGTGGCCAAGGGCTTCACCTTTTTGAAAATGGATTTCGGCATTCCGATGATCCGCAACATCCCCGGCGCGCTGTCTTTGCCGGGAAACTTTGACTGGAGAAGCTACCAGCAGACCGAACACCCCTTTACGCAAGTCCAGATTACGGAAAAGGGCCTCGATAAGCTGGTGGAGTACGTGGCGCGGGTCCGGGAGGGCATTGGCTATGAGACTCCTCTGGCGGCCGATCACTTTGGGCACATCGGGGTCAATAGCTGCATCCGGCTGGGCAAACGGCTCGAACCGTATCAACTGGCTTGGCTGGAGGACATGGTCCCCTGGAAATATACCCAGATGTGGAGAGAGATCACCGAGGCGATTGCTCTTCCCACCCTGACCGGTGAAGACATTTACCTTAAAGAGGAATTTATCAAGCTGATCGACGCGCGGGCGGTGGACATGATTCACCCCGACCTGGCCTCGGCCGGCGGCATTTTGGAAACGAAAAAGATCGGCGACTACGCCGAGGAACGCGGCGTGGCCATGGCCATGCACTTTGCCGGCTCACCCATCTCGTTCATGGCCAACGTGCATTGCGCGGCGGCGACGCAGAATTTCGTGGCCTTGGAGCATCACTCCGTCGATGTTCCCTGGTGGGAAGATTTGGTGACGGGGATTGAAAAACCCATCATGAACAACGGTTTTGTCAAAGTGCCTGAGACGCCCGGACTGGGCATCGACTTGAATCCGGACGTCATCAAAGAACATCTCACCGAGGGTTCAGGTTACTTTGAACCGACGCCGGAATGGAACTCGGACCGCTCCTGGGACCGGTTGTGGAGTTAGCATCCCCTTTTTTAGCTTGCGGCTTCCTGGCGCTGGCTTTGGCCGGCGTCATCCCGTCTTCTTCCGCTGCTGTGACGTCCATCGACTCGCTACCGGGGGACTTGGCGCAATCTTCCGGCACACAAGACAGGACCGAGGAGAGGTCTTTCGAGCCATTTCAGCCAACTCCAAACGATTTCTTTGAGGTTTATCCTGATGGCACACGACCGCCCTGGTTCACAGCGCGGCAGAGCGGAAACAAGAGGAGCGCCGATTTTCAATCGGCTTTCGGCGGACGACTCGGCCAAAGCCGGTTACAAACCGGCGCTCCAACAGCCGCGGAATCTCGGCAGGCAAAGAAGGATTCACAGGAGAGCGGTGAGAGTGAAACGGTTGCGACGGTTGATCTTGCCGGGGCCATTGCTCCCGCCAGCGGCCAACCCGCCGGCGCGCTGACCGGCCGCATCGTTTTTGCCGGAGCCGGCCACGGCTGGACCTACCTTAATGCGAACAAAACCTGGACCACCCAGCGCGGTGTCAACAACGAAATGATGGAAGATTATGGCAATCTCGATCAGATGACGCTCTTTGCCTTTTACTGTTTCAACGCCGGCGCCACCGTCGTGCCGACGCGTCCCATCGGACATCAAACCAATGATCTGGGCGCTGGGTGAGGAATCGACCACGAACAAAACGTTCACCGGCACTGAGCAATCGTTGCTGGCCGCATTCATGGCAGGGGGCGGCCATCTGTTCGTTTCCGGGTCGGAAATCGCCTGGGACCTGGACCGGAGCGTTGGCCCGTCACTGGCCGATCGTGCTTTCCTCAACAATTATCTGCATGCCGGCCTGGGTGGAGATGCCAATGACGACGCGGCAACTTATTCGTTCACGCCTGCCGCGGGTTCCATCTTCGCGGGAGATTCAGGAGGCACTTTCGATGATGGAACCAGGACGAGCTACAACGTCGATTCGCCGGACGTGCTGATGCCGATGGGAGCCGGAGCATTGGCCGCTCTCCGATATGCCGGCGGACGTGGAGGCGCAGCCGCTCTCCAATATGACGGCTCGAGTGGCGGAGGGAAACTGGTCTATTTCAGTTTTCCTTTTGAAACGATTACCGACCCGCCAGTGCGCGCCGCTTATCTGTTCGACGTTTTGCGGTTCTTTGGCGCTCTGCCTCAACCCTATCTGGCCATTTCCCAGATCAATCTGGCCAATCAGGTTGTGACTCTGACCTGGGGCAGCATCCCTGGAAAAAGATACTTGGTTCAATTCAAGCCGTCCCTGAATGATGTGCTGTGGCAAGACCTCGGTCCGGCCACCATCGCCGGCCAGCCAACGATGTCCAAAGAAGAAAGCCTCCAGGCCAGCCAGCGGTTCTACCGGGTGTTGTTGGTTGAATGAAGCCGCGCTCGGCACTTGAACCTAAAAGGAGCAGTTCAACCGCAGAGCACAGAGAACACAAAGAAAAGCAGGCATTTCGGAGAATAGACGCAATCACCAGTCGGGTGAGAACCCAAGCGTGGCGCAGGAGCGCCGACATTCGTGTCGGCCCGAATCGCGCGCCAACGCCAAAGCCGACAAGAATGT
>CAYIIH010000574.1:0-3053 GCA_964363225.1 uncultured Verrucomicrobiota bacterium
TGTGGGGCGGACCTCCGGTCTGCCGGTTCCGGGAGCCTCCGGCTCCCAGGACAATTGGCCGTCCACAGTGAAAACAGCCATCGGCAACGCCGTCAAATCCATCGCCAGCTTCTTCGGTCTTTCCAGTTCCGGTTCCTCAACCTCAAGCAGCGGAGGGGCGAAATGAAGTGCAAGCCGAGAACATCAAACCGCGAACCACGCCAAGCACGCGAAAGAACCAGGCTTGGCCCGCGAGGGACTGTTCCCAACCATCGTAGCAGCCGACGTAAGGAGGCTCACTTTGATTTCGGAATTTGGAATTCGGAATTCGGATTTGAGGAAAAGAGCCTCCTCACGTCGGCTGCTACGAACGAGCAATGGCGCTGCCGCGCTCCGGATTTCGCCGGCTTGACGGTGCTTTCACCAGCCCGGTTTCACAGGCCAAGCCAGTTGCGTACTCCCGCTTCGACCAGCCCCAATTGCTGCGGCGTCAGCCGGCCCAGGAATCGCTCGGCTTTGACCGCTGCCACCGTAACCGGGTTTTGGACCAGAAAGGCTCCTGGCTTCAGGAACGGCACACTCACGCTCACCTCGAATTCTGAACCGCGTAAAGGTCAGGGTGTGGGGAATGACGCTGATCAACGCGCGATCCGTGTCCTTGAAGGCGCGGTTGAGAATGAGCGCGGGCCGGGCCTTCTGCGCCAGCCCCAAGTCCACCATCCAGACCTCACCGCGATTGGGCACGGGCCTCCTCCTCGTCGAGCAGGGCGAAAGTTTGGCCGGCAATGGCCGTCAAGTTGTCATCCGACAACGGGCCGTAATCCTCCGGGACAAGGTTGCGGGCAATCGCCTCGAAGACGTTCCATTGCTCGGCTTGGGGCAAGCTCCTGAAACCCTCCAAAACTGCTTGGGCTTTTGTGCTCATGGTTGGAAATTATTACAGGTGCGCGTGGCCGACCAGCTTGATCGTCAACCGCTCCCTGGCCCGCTCGGCCAGCAATTTGGCCAGCAACCCCTGGCCCTTGCTTGCGCCGCGCAGCCGGTTCAACGCCTCGCGCTGCCGAGCCTCCGTGAGCGAAACGACTTGATTGCGCACGAGCACCTGCTCATCCGGGGCGAGCTTCTTGAACTCGTCCAACATTTTGGCAGCTACCGCAGTCATGTCCGTAACTTTACCCGCTCCACATGAAAACGGCAAGCGCCACAGCCAGGTTAGCCCGCGAAACATGCGGATGGAAACACCAACTGGAGGGATTCGCCGCAGTTCTGTCGCGGTTCTTGACTCTGACAGCGTTTCCTGCTGGGCTACAGTCATTCCTACGGGACACATGATCTAGAACCGAAACAACCGGTATGAAAATACCTGTTCAAAGCCTCCTTTCTATTGCTCTCGGACTGCTGATTGAGACGCTAGCCGCCCCGAACGCAAATGCGTTGCAGTGGGCCTCTGCCCAAACCCGCGGCCATCCGAACGGCCTCGCCGCCAACTCCTGCGCGCCTGTGGCCGAAGCCCCAGCCCGCGGTCCAGCCAATGACGCGCTCGACAGCGATCTGACCAGGCCCGCCGCAGCCTGACGGTAATGCCTCATTCAGCACTTTTCCTCTCTCCGAATCACTAAGATACGCACCATGACCATCACCATCAAAGAAACCGATCCCGAACTTGCCCACGCCGCCGAACTTTCCTTGCGCGGCGAGGAAGTCCTGCTCCAAACGGGCAACCACCTTTTCCGGCTTGTGCCATGCCTGAAGGAACCGCTCATTCGCCCGCCTGGCTACTTTGCTGACGACTACACGGAAGACGACATCCGTGAATCCAACGCGACCCTGACGCAAACTCCCCAGGGTCTCCTTCAATGAGGCAGTGGGACATCTACCTCTATCCGTTTGACCAGGAACGACCGCACCCCGTCGTCATTGTCTCCAGCGATGAACCTGAAAGGGGCATTTGATGAACCACAGAGATCACAAAGAGCACAGAGAGAGCAGGTTAAAAACGGCGCTGGACACTCCCGATGGGTGACGAGGTTGATACATGCAATTCATTGATTCTCTGCGATCTATGCGTTCTTTTGTGGTTAAACTGCCTTTTCTAGGATGAACGCTGCGCCCATGCGGATTTGCAGCATGTCAACGGTCTGATCTGCACCTCCGTTCGCGTGGATCGACCGCTGCGCAAGCGCGAGTTCCTGCTGGACGAGGATGACGGCCTGGACTGGCCCACCGGCGTGCGCTGCGACGTGATCTACGTCTTGGAGAAATCGAAATTGCTTCAGCACCGCGGCGCGGTGATCCCGGCGCGCAGGCGGTTGCTTTGTCTGAAGGTCGCCGAATGTCTGCGCTGGCCATTGATGTAAATTCCCCCGCCAGCCATCCAGCATTCGCCCCCCTCCCCCACGTCGGTTATGACTGGATGGTTCATCGTCATTTACCATCGCCGGACTTCCACCGGCTGGACTGGCGGCCTTATGGGCTGCGAGCGAAACATGCGGATGGAAACGCGGCGGCGACTCTCCGAATGACGGTGCTTGGATGTGGGGCGGACCTCCGGTCTGCCGGTTCCGGGAGCCTCCGGCTCCCAGGACAATCGTCCGTCCACGCTGAATTCAGGCTGGCCTTCGAAGAAGGCCGCCACCGGCAGGTCAGGAGACCTACCCCACAGAAGCCTGTCCTCATTTGGAGCTGCGCCGAACCGCAATCGCTGGTGCCAGTGGCGTTGGTAACTTGCGTGACCTGGCCGAGGGAGGTATAATAATCGCAGTGAGTGAATATTCCAAAGAGATTTGCCGCAATTCACTCTGAATAGTCAGGCCGGCAAACCTCCTTCAGCCCAGAAGTTGACAAACTCAAGAACTGGTACCTTTTACGAGGCTGCTCGCAGGGGAACTGCGCCACAGAAATCCCTTTACAGCAGCCCGCCGCCCTGTCTTAATCGCCCGTAAGAGAAACCAAACCAAGAGCGGCAGTTTGAGCTTTTGGCCTCGTGACGTTTCTCGGGCGGCGTATGCAACTGGCAATGGTAGCTTTCACGCGGTCCAACGGCGGGCCTTCACCGACGCGCACCCGAAATCCAC
>CAYIIH010000575.1:0-2948 GCA_964363225.1 uncultured Verrucomicrobiota bacterium
CGGAGGCGGATCCACCGGCGGACAGACCGTGGCGGTCTTCTCGGTAGGGGTGCCGAAGGCCACCTTGCGCAGGCGCGCCAGGG
Source organism: uncultured Verrucomicrobiota bacterium (assembly GCA_964363225.1). GTDB lineage: Bacteria > Verrucomicrobiota > Verrucomicrobiia > Limisphaerales > CAYIIH01 > CAYIIH01. The sequence goes on from CAYIIH010000575.1 coordinate 84, forward strand.
ACATCCCGCTTTGATCCAGCAGCGCCAGCAGTTCCGGGAAGGCCTCGGTCATCGCTTGGACCCGGGCCAAGTGCTCCGGGGACAGTTGCGCGCGCAGGGCTGCCAGGAACGTGCTCCGTTCCGGTTCGAGCAGGACCAGCCAGGCAAAGCGCGCGCTCGTCTTCATGCCGCGGGGTTGAGCTGACGGCGGAAGTCCGCCGAGAGCGGATAGACCCACAGCTCCTTGCGGGGCTGATCCCGTTGGCCGGTGGGCGCGTTGTGACCGCGGCCGCTGGTCAGGCCCAAGCCAATCCAGTTGGCCGCCCGATAACAGCTCCCGCGGAAGCGCGCCGGATCGATGAAGGTTTCCAGCAGATGAATCGGATGGGCATAGAGCGCCTGCCAATCCTCGGAGATCCTCCGCGCCACCCGCCCCAGGAGGTGACTGGCCAGAGACCGCACCTGCACCCACGGCAGAATCAGGAAACGGGTGTTGTAGGCGATCAAGTGCAGGTGGCGCCGGCGCACTTCAACCGGCCAGCCGATGAAGCGGTCCCGCGCGGCCAGGTGCCGTGGAGCCGACGACCAGGCCAGCGCCGCGAGGGGATCGGCTCCGGCGAACACCAGGTATTTCAAATGTTCTCCGACCGGCTGGGTGTAACGCAGGTAGTGGTGGACTTCCATCAACTGGCCAAAGAGCGCTTCTTCGGTCGTGCGCCGCACCTGCCGGATCTCCAACGGACCCAGTTCGCCCAGGCGGCCTGCCCGGGGCCGTTCCCACAGGGGCAGAGTCGGCGCGGGGGCCGGACGGGCCCCCACGTTGTTGGGCGGTGAAAACCGTTTGGCCGGCAGCTCAATCAGCCCCGTCCGGTGTAATTGCAGGAGCAAGCTCCGGCAGACCATGTCGCGCAAGGTGCCATTGGGTTGGACCCAGTGCCAGGCCCGGCACAGTTCGGCCGACAGCCGGCGGCGGCTCCAGTGGGGGTTCTCCGTGATGCAGCGCTGGATGAAGGCGGCATCCTCCGCTCGGATTTCCCGGCCCCGGTACCGCAGCAGTGTGCATGACATGCCCGCGAGCGTAGCGCGGGAAATGTGGAACGCAAGAACTATTTGCGGGGATCGGATTTCACCCAGCGAGGACCACCGGCCGCCACAGGGGGGCGGCTGGGGCGCGGGAAGGATCGCCGTTCCACAACAGCAGGTGCAATTGAGGCGGGTCCACGCGGAGCGTTGGTCCCTGGGCGGCCTCGGGCCACCAGCCAAACCGACCGTGCGAGAGACGCTTCTGGCACAACCAGAACCCTTGGCCGTCGCAGACCAAGAGCTTCAAGGCCCGCCGGCTCCGACTGCGGAAGACAACCAACACGCCCGTCAAGGGATCGGTGCCCAAGGCCTGGCGACAGCACGCCGCCAAGCCGTCGATGCCCTTGCGGAAATCGACCGGCTCGACGGCGAGCAAGATCCGCATCTGGGGGGTGATCTGGATCATCCCCTCCTCCAGAACGCCTGGGCCAAACCCAGCACGGCCGGAGCATCGCACGGCAGATGCACCGTCATCTGCCCACCGGCCGGATCGGACAGTTCGATGCGGCACAGCCGGGAGGCGCCGTTGAGCCCGTCGTCCATTTATAGAAACCTCCGGAAACTACTTTTTGGAGTTGGATTGATGGTGGCGGTTCACTTTTCGGTGTGGATGGATTCATAGCGGCTCCTTCCGCTTGTGTTTTCCTGACGTTTAATCCTTCGTGGTTAATTGGTTTTCGGTCGTTTCTGGTCTTGATCTTCGCTTTTCAGTCAGCGGTCCAAAATTCTTCCCCTGGTGACCGCTCAATCCTTCATCGGCCGGTCCGGCGAGAGCAGGAACGCTTTGCGGATGGTGGCGACGCCGGGCGTGCGCCACTGTGCCAGCAAACAGAAAGCTGGCGGCAATGGCCACAAAGGAACGCAAAGAATTGAGACGCGGGTAGGGCGCGACACTCCGTGCGCGCCGTCGGGAACTGGCTGGCAATGCGGACACTTTATCACCCTTGGCGGCGGGCAGAGGACTGCCCGCCCTACCTGGCTGAGTGGCGTGGTTGCGTTCTCTGGCGGCGATATTGGGATTCAATTTCATGGTGTTGCCCTTACTTCTGTTTGGGCGGCTCTTCGCGCAGAGAGCATGCGGTTTCCTTTTCGCGGGGCGCCGGAGAGACGACCTGCCAGCCTTGGGCCCTCAATTGTTCGGTCTGCGCACGCATCCGTCGGAAAATTTCTTTCACGTCATAACCACATTCGCGCGCGATTTCTTCCCGAACGCGGTGAATCTCAGAGAGGATTTCGTTTTCTTTCATGGCTCAAGTATCCATCAAATCGTTCGGCGTGCAAATGATGGGGCAGGTGTAACCTTGTCGTTCGCAGAGCCGCTCAATCTGTCGAATGATGGCGACGTTGTGGATGTGTCTGCAATTCCAAGTCAGCAGATAATCCATCCCGTGGACGGTGGCCATGGCAATATGCGAGGCATCCAACGCGGCTTGTGGCGGCATCAGCCGGGTGGCAAGGATTTGTTCGGCGAGTTCGGTCGCGGTTTGAGGTTCGGGCAGAATCGGAATCCCATCCAAATATGCCAGACGCGCGGCCGCTGCCTGCGCATCACCGCGCTGAACTTCCTCGCGCACGAACTCGGAAATGAAGAGTTCATAATTTTGACGCCGATCTTCCCACCATTCCTGCGTGGTCTCCTGATCTGCCGCGAGCCGCAAATCCCGACTACGCCGCGCCACCAAATAACTTGGAATGGTGGTTTCGAGGTAGAGACGCGGCTTCATAGCGGCTCAATCCTTCATCGGCCGGTCCGGCGAGAGCAGGAACGCTTTGCGGATGGTGGCCACGCCGGGCGTGCGCCAC
>CAYIIH010000576.1:0-2922 GCA_964363225.1 uncultured Verrucomicrobiota bacterium
TCGGGCCGACAAGAATGTCGGCGCTCCGTTCCGGCGAAAAATCGTCGCCGCCCGCTACGATTTGGGGCGATACTAAAAGACTGGAAGTCTGCGCTACCTTGGCCGGAGCTATGCGGCATTGTATTTTTCGTGGTTTGAACTCCGGATTCTGGGTTCAATGGGTCATGGCGTAAAAGATGATATTGATGCCCAGCGGATAAGCCCGTTTTTCGGAGAACTCGCGGAAGTAATACTCATCTTCACCTTCGCGTTCCCAGCCATCGCCCAGGTCAGTGTTGTGACAGATAACGGCCATGATCCGGTCTTTATCGTCATAAATGGCTTTGTAATGGACTTCCCGGGCGTCGGGACGCTCCCAGGTTCTTCCTCCGTTATATCGGCTTTCTGCGCCCAGGCCGATGTTGGGAATCTGCAACTCGTTTTTCGACACCTTCAGGTCGAAGACGCAATGGAAGATGGGATGCTCCATCGGCAATTCCACCGGCTCGCGTTCGGGGAAAACACGTTTGATCTCGTCATAGAAATTCTCCCATTCACGTTCCCCCCAGAAATCGTCCACCATGAGAAAGCCGCCATTGAGCAGGTAGCGGCGCAACGCGGCCACCTCTTCATCGCTGAACAGAAGATTGCCGGGTTCAACAATGTAAATGAACGGATAATCAAACAACTCCTTGTCCGTCAGTTCAAGAATCTTGCCTTCCGGATCGACCTTGAGCGAGGTCATCTGATGGAGCCGAAAGGAGAGGTTCAATTCTGCGTCCGGGTAATCCGTGGCCCAATCTCCCCCCCTGCCCCAGCCGCGCCGCCCGCCCGCCGAGCTGTACTTGATGCGCACGAAAGTGAAGATATCCTTGGGCAGCTCGGAATCGACCTGCCATTCGGGAACCCCGGCGCGGTCTTGCATGCCATATCTAGATCTGTTTCCATATTGAGCCAAGACCGCAGCCGCCAGCACACAGGCCAATCCCGGCAGCCACAGATATTTAACGGATGGTTTCACGGTTCACGACGCGACTTCGACTCGGTTTCTTCGGCTCAAAACATTGGCTGCATCTCTACGCCATCCTTTCGCCCGGCGCAATAGCGGACCGGGCGTAAAGCGTTTTTGCGGGGCGGAGCCGCAACCAGAGTAGCGCAGACTTCCAGTCTGCTGTGTCGCCGACTTCCAGTCGGCTGGGTGTTGGAAGATCGACCGGCTTGCGGTTGGGAAATCCGCGACACGGCAGACTGAAAGTCAGCGCTCCGGGGGCATTGCGTCCTCATTTGGAAGCGCGTAAGCTGGTTCCATGCACCCAACCTCCGAGACTGCAGGCCTGGACCGTGCGCGACACGAATTGCGAGCCAACGGCGTCAAGGATGCCAGTGCCAACCGGCTTCGGAGTGGCGTTCACTCGCGCGGTTATCTCCCGCATGTGAAGCGCGAGGGCGTCGAGTATTTCGTCACATTCCGACTGGCGGATTCGTTGCCACGCGAGGTGTTGCTGCGTTACGAAGGCGAGCGAGCGGAGCGTCTGAAGGCGCTTCTGGCCGCGAGGCGCCACTCCCGTGTTGCAGCCGACACCGAAGAAACCATCAACCGCGATTTTCGTCGGAAGGTCGAACGTTACCTCGATCAGGGTGCCGGTGAATGTCACCTGCGCCGACCTGAAATCGCTGACCTCGCAGCTGGCGCGCTGAAATTCTTTCACGAACAGCGCTATCTGCTGCGGGAGTGGGTCGTCATGCCTAACCACGTCCACGTCATTGTCTGGCCGATGCCCAACCCTCTGGTGGGTGAGATTGTGAAAAGCTGGAAGCAGTTCGCATCGTTGCGGGCGAAAAGAATGCTGCGTCTCGGCGAAGGTCGGTTCTGGCAGCCGGAGGCGTATGACCATTGGATTCGCGACGACGAGGAACGTGCCCGGATCGCCCGGTATATCCGTGGCAATCCGGTGAAGGCTGGACTGTGCGCTCAACCCGATGACTGGCGCTGGAGCAGCGCGTGGCGTGGAGAAAGCGCGGCGAGCCCGTAGCGCAAGTTTCCAACCTGCTGCACCTGCCTGCCGGCAGGCAGGTCGCCGATTTCTAATCGGCAGCGCGCCCGAAATCCGAGAGCGTGATTGAATTCGCGGCGTCCGCAGGCTGGAAGCACTGCGACACAGCAGGTTGGAAACCTGCGCTACGACTTTGTCATGCCTTGGGGTGCGCGAAGAAACGCACACTTGTTTCTTTCCGGCTTTTTCTTTATGTTAAGCGCCTGACGAATAAACGTTCAGAAACAAAAGTCATAAAGCTTATGCGCACCACTCCGTCGAAATTGCCGGATGCCTGCCTGCCTCGGTTGGCTCGCAAAACCTCACATGGGTTTACCCTGATCGAACTGCTGGTTGTTATCGCCATCATCGCCATCCTGGCTGCGATGCTGCTGCCAGCGTTGGGCAAGGCCAAAACGAAGGCCCAGGGCATCATGTGCCTGAACAACACCAAACAATTGATGGTCGCCTGGAAAATGTACGTGGATGATAATAACGACCGGTTGCCGTTCGCTTATGCGCCTGAGGACCCCTCCAATCCCAACTATCCATTCGCTTGGACACATGGGATTCTCGATTGGTCGAACGCCAACCCACAGAATTGGGATGTGGACAGCACGATCAAGAGGGGTGCCATCTGGAAATATGTCGGAAACTCGGTAGCGATTTACAAATGCCCCGCCGACAAATACATGGTCACGCCAACGTCTGGACCCTTTCGCGCGAAACCTATTCAACGCTGCCGCAGCAATTCGATGAACTCCTGGGTCGGCATGAACCAGGGGGATTGGACTTGGTTTGGCGGCCCGGAGTTTCGGAAATACACGAAGACGTCCGACTTCGTGGACCCGGGACCCGCTATGACCTGGGTGCTGGTGGATGAACACCCCGACAGCATGAATGACGGCTT
>CAYIIH010000577.1:0-2922 GCA_964363225.1 uncultured Verrucomicrobiota bacterium
CTCGATCATCGCCTTTTTGAAGACGCCGCCGGGATAGACGCAATCGTTGTAAAGGTTAGGCGCGCCGACGGTGATGTGCTGACAGGTAAGCCGCGCGGTGCCACTGCCCGCCAACAATAGTTGCGTAATGCCCAGGGCCGAGCCTCCGAAGGTGCCCAGTTTGCCGTTGCACCAGGATTGGCGGGCGATCCATTCCAGTGTGTCGAAGCCGTCGTAATGCCGGCCCCAGCTATCAGCGTGAAAGGGAAGGTTTTCGCCCTCGGACCCAAACCGTCCGCGCGTGTCTTGAATGACGACCGCGTAGCCGCGTTTCACGCCGTCGGCGCCAATGCCTGCTCCGAGGTCTTTATTGTAAGGAGAGCGCAAGAGCACCACCGGGAAGGGCGGTGGATTGGTCGGAAGAAAAACGTCGGCTGCCAGCTTGACCCCATCCCGCATCGTGATGTGAACGGTTTGCTTTACGGGCGAAGCTGGCGGCGATTGCGCCAGAGCGGTGATGTGCAGGCCGAGCCACAGGGAAAGAAAGGAAAGCAAACGCCGGTTCATGCCCTCCATTTCAACGACAACTCGCAGGGCAGTCAATGGCAGAGACGCGGGGCGAGTTCCTGATTCGCGATTGACGCGCTGTTTCCACGCGAGGAAGAGAAATGCAGCATAAGAGCGTGTACGGAAATTCCGGACCGTCTGGTCGTCCTCGTTCTCGTCGTCCTCCTCGTCCTCGAAAATGAAAGCAACATCGAGGACGAGAACGACGACGAGAGCGATGCCCCCGAACGATTCTCCGTACTCGCTAGCCTGCATATTTCACACGGCGACGCAGCCCACAAGGCGTAGCGCAGATTTCCAATCTGCTGTGTCGCGGGTTTCCAACCCGCAGAGCCTCGCCCTGTTGCGATGCCCTGCCGACTGGAAGCGGGCGAAACAGCGCAGCGCAGCAACGCCGCAGCCAAAATGGTAGGGATGCATTCCACTGCGTCCCTGGAATTCTGTCCAATAAGTGGGACGCAGTGGAATGCGTCCCTACCCAAGAATCCTTGCGGCTCGCGACGATGTGGCCAGATACTGACAGGTTGGAAACCTGCGCTGCCGCCGCAGGCACGCTCACGCGTTTAAAGAATCCGGTCTCAGGAAGGCACTGCAATCTTGGAGACCGCTTCCCTTGCTTCCTAATTCTTCAATTCGCAGCCGAGCGACCCGTCCGCAATCACCAATCACCATTTACCCATCATCCATCTCCCACCTCAAGTGGCCCCGCCATCTTCCCTCTTTTCAAGTGGGCACTCGTAGCGTACTTTCACCGGCGATTCAGCAGCATGCCCAGCGTCTATATCAAAACCTACGGGTGCCAGATGAACGAGCGCGATTCGGAAGCGGTCGCTGCTCAGCTCGTCGCCAAAGGTTATTCCCTGGCCCGGTCGGAAGCCGTGGCGGATGTCATCCTGCTCAACACCTGCAGCGTGCGGGACTCGGCGGAACAGAAAGCGCTGGGCAAGATGCAAGCCCTGGCCGCAGACGTCCGTCGCCACCGGCCCGATGTCGTCCTCGGTTTTATGGGGTGCATGGCCCAGAGCCGCGGCCAGGAACTGATCGATAAATTGCCCGATGTCGATTTGGTCGTGGGCACGCAGAAATTTCATCGCACGGCCGAGTACCTGGATGACATTTTCGGCGGGCGGCGCGACAAGGTTTGCGACGTGCAGGAAGAGGCCGGCAGCGAAGCCACTATCAAGGACCACGTGCTTTTCGGCAAGGGCCGCTCAAAGTCCGTGACCGCCTTTGTCAGCATCATGCAGGGCTGCAATCAATACTGCACGTTTTGCATTGTGCCTTACACGCGAGGCCAGGAGCGGAGCCGGACCATTCCTGACATTGTCGCTGAAGGGCACGAACTGACAGATCGCGGCGTGAAAGAGATCACGTTGCTGGGGCAGATCGTGACCAGCTACGGCAAGCGCGAGATCGGCACGCGCGACGGCAAATCCGCCTTCGTGCAGTTGCTCGAAGCCATGAACGAGATCGATGGCTTGGAGCGCATCCGCTTTACCTCGCCGCATCCCAAAGGTTACGGCGATGATCTGGTCGAAACGTATGGCCGGTTGCCCAAGCTGTGTGAGAGCGCCCACCTCCCGGTGCAAAGCGGCAGCAACCGCGTTTTGACACTGATGCACCGGGGTTACACCCGCGAACGCTTTCTCGAAATCATCCATAAGCTCCGCCGGATCAAACCCCGGATAGGAATGACCACCGATCTCATCGTCGGTTTTCCGGGCGAGACGGAGCAGGATTTTGCGGAAACGCTCTCTCTGGTTCGCGAGGTGGAATTTGATAATGCCTATGTGTTCAAGTATTCGCAGCGCAAAGACACGCCGGCCGCGGCCTTGCCGGACCAATTGCCGCGCGCGGTGATAGAAGAACGCCATGCGCGCCTGCTCCAGCTTGTGACCGAAATCGGGTCCCGACAGTACCGGCGGCACATCGGGGAGCGGATGGAAATCCTGGTGGAAGGGCCGAGCCGCAAGAATCCGGCGCGCTTGGAGGGCCGCACGCGGTGCAACAAAATTGTTGTTTTTGAAGGATCGGACCGCCATCTTGGCCAACTGATGGAATTGGAAATCAAACGCACGAGTTCCTTCACGCTGTATGGCGACCCGGCCATCATCAATCTGGACTGAGCAACCGGGCAACGTTTTATTCCGCATGAAGCTATCCACCTTGGCAGTCTTATTGGGCACCTGTTTTTCCTTGCCGCAAGTTTATGGCCTGGCCAAGCCGGCCGCGTTTGCCGCGGCCGTCCGCAAATTCCCGCGATCGGAGCCGTGGGGCTTCGCCCTGATGGGCTTGGGCGAGGGCTGGTTTTTGTGGTATTTGAATCAGGAATCGATTTCCGATTTTTGCGCCTACAAGAAATGGATGCTGCTTGGT
>CAYIIH010000578.1:0-2819 GCA_964363225.1 uncultured Verrucomicrobiota bacterium
GCATTGGCCGCCACCCGCCCAGTGACGGCGTTCTCCGCCTGAGCCAGCGCGCCGACGTGCGGCGTCCCGTCCAGGGCCAGGAGCGCGCCGGAGATGGTGCTGGATGCGGCCAAGACCAGGTCGAACCGGGCCGGAGTTTGCGGAGCGACGGGAACATTCGTGCGCCATCCGGCAAGCTGGCCCAGTTGCGCGAACAGATCGTAGGTTCCGGGCGCATACTTGAACCCGATTTCGTAAGCTCCGGTGGAGTCGGTCAGCGTGGCTGCTACCATCTCCCGGTCGCGGTCCATGCGAACGGTGGCGTCGGCCGCGGGGTTCCCCGCGCCATCCGCCACCCTGCCTGAAAACGAGGTCATGGGAATCAATTCGCCGGGCGAGGGCAGCGGCGCGGGGACAATCCGGGCATTTCCGACTAGCTTCGTTGCGTTGGCCCGCGATGATTTGTCGGCGGGAGTCTGATCGTCAAAGTTGAGCAGGCAGACCAGGTCCGGCTCGTTGCCGGTCAACCGCCGGAACAGGTTCTCGCGAATCTGGTCTCCGGTGCGCGCGCCGCGCCAGACGCGGAATTCATCCATGAACGCTTCCGTGTCGATGAGGTACGATCCCGGATCCTTCCAGTTGTCGCGCCCCAGGCGATTGCGCTCGCCCCGCTGAAGGCGGTTGAAGGGTGTCCGGTTCGGTGCTGAGACTGCGAGTGCCCCGTTGACGTAGAACTGGAGCCGATCGTGGGCGATGACCGCCGCGAGGTGAAACCATTGGTTCGTGCGGAAGAGATCCCGGGCGACGAAGTCTATATCATTGTGCCCACCGCCTGGCGGCGAGATGGATAACGCAACGTGCGGCTGAGAGAAAACACGTCCCACATGGACCGAGAGCGCTTTCTTTCCGAAGTCGAAGAAACGTCGGTACGGGCGGTCATCCATCCACTTGACCCAGCCTTCGATGGTGGCTTCTTCAAGGTCGTTGAACGCGCCGCTGGGCAATTCGAGGAAGCCATTTGTCCCGCCGAGCGAAAGCACGTAGTTGGGCGCGGCGGGCTGGGCGTGGAGGGGGGAGAATGGAGTGAACAGGGCGGCGAGGAAGCAAAGGACGGCGACGATTTGCCGTCAGGTCTTGGAGTGCGCCAGTCCTCTGGCGCTTTCGGATGTGCGGTGGTCCATCGAAAAGCGGGAGAGGACTGCCGCAGTCCAAGACGCTCGCGCGTTGACGTTGCGCGCCTGGCTTGCAGGTTCCTGATCTTGAGATCGATTCATTCTTTGTGGGTTATGCCGCCACTTCACCCAACCGCCGCACGTGAAGAGCTTCATTGACGGCCAGCGGTTCGATCTCCGAATCTCTCAGCGTGACGACGGCAATGGCTTCGCCGTCGGCGTTAAAAACCTCCAGCGTGTAGCTTGGCTCCTGGCCCGGACGACCGGGATAATGTTCCACAACCGTGGCGGCCTCGCCGGCTTTGAGTTTGTGTTTGGCGATCGCGGTCCGCAGGGACACCCGGGTAAACAACTCGTATTTCATTATTTGTCATTCTCCAGCCGCTCTACCAGAAGGTATTGAACGATCTTCTCTCTGGCAATAACCGCCTGTGCGGAAAGTTTCATGCGTAACTGCCCTTACCGTCGAGTTCAAGCACGTGGTTGGGGGCCGCAGGTTGAGCAGCGAGGGGTGAGAGTGGAGCAGCGGCGGCCGGGCTTGGGGCGGCAACTACAACAGCGCCAAGGCACAGGAACGCAGCAAAGCAAAAACAATGTCTCATTTTAACCATCATTCTTTACTGGCTTCGGCTGATGTTGCTCGGGTCTGATAGGACTACGCTAGCCTCTCGTTGGTTTGTCTGCAATTGGGAAATGAGACTGCGGGTAATGCCTCAGTCACCGCGGGCGGAGCGCTGGCTTGTAGCCGGCTTGCCACGTCTGATCCCGCCAAGCCGGTTGGAAATCGGCGCTCCGCCCGCCATGACTGAGGCATTACGACTGCGGTGCGACGAAAACTGTCGGTCAAGTTCTGGAGCTGCGGGCATCTTGCCTGACACCTGCCTGCCGGCAGGTAAAGCGGTGGCTTCCTGCCCGGCGGACAGAATGCGCGGCGCAACAAAGGTCGTCATACCAACCTGAGATGCTGGAGCGTCCGGCGTTATTCCGGGCGGCAAGATGCCGCCCTCTACGTCAGGCGGGGACGCCTGACGCTACCCGAAAGCTTTCGAGGCTGACCGATAGTTTCTCGGTTGCGGTGCGCGGGGCGGTCAAGGGCGGGCGTACTTCTCGATGCAGCCCATGACTTCCTTCAAGTCGGCGGGTTTGGCCAGGAAGGGCAAGCCGCCGATGCGCCTGCCATGAGAGCCGACTTCATTTCTCTCGACGGCTGCGGTCAAGAAGACGATGGGGATGCTCTTCAGGACCGGATCGTCCTGAGCCTGAGCCGCCAAATCTCCTCCGTCCATTTCCGGCATCATCACGTCCAGGAGCATGAGGTCCGGCAGGAACTCACGCGCGGTGGCCAGAGCGCGCGAGGCTTTGTTTTCGACGCGAACGGCATAGAGGTTGGTTTGCTCCAGATTCAGCTTGAGCAGACGCGTGAAACTCGTGTCGTCGTCCACGATCAGAATGCGTTTCTTTCTGGGCATGCTAGCCATTTTTCTGTTGCACAGGAGGCCGGTCTGAGGCCGGTCACTCCTGAAAGTTAATTGTTCGGTTACTAAACTCGCTTCCTCGCGCATCCGGGCGCAGAGGTGTGATATGTTCCAGGCCAGCGGGCGCGAGCGCGCCGGTCGCGATCATTTTGCCAGATGTCTCTCGATAAAAGCAACCACGTCCTCGAGGCTG
>CAYIIH010000579.1:0-2785 GCA_964363225.1 uncultured Verrucomicrobiota bacterium
CTGGATGGGACGTTTTTGGATGAAGTTGGGAAGCCGCTGGCCAGTCCACCGCGTGACTGGGGCTTGTCGGTCATGCTCCGGGACTTGAATGGTGATGGCTCTCCGGACATTTACGTTTGCAACGATTTTCGCTCCGAAGATCGAATCTGGATGAATAATGGGGCGGGCCGATTCCGGGCCATTCCGCGTTTAGCCGTGCGCTGCACCAGCATGTTTTCCATGGGCGTTGATGTGGCAGACCTGAACCGGGATGGTTTCGATGAAATACTGGTGGCGGACATGCTCAATCGGACTCATCTGGCGCGTCACCTGCACATGACCGATATGATGCCTCTTGGTGATCGGCCGCAGTACTCGCGCAACACTCTCTTTTTGAATCGCGGCGATGGGACCTACGCCGAGATAGGACAGTTCAGCGGCCTGCACGCCTCGGACTGGTCCTGGATGCCGGTTTTTTTGGATGTGGACCTGGATGGGTACGAAGACGTGCTGGTTCCTACTGGAATTGAACTTTATAGCTTGCAGGCTGATGTCTCCAATCAAATTGAAGCCATCCGGGTCCGGGAAAAGCTTTCCCGTGCCGCCCAGCTCCGATTGGCGCACCGGTTTCCCCGCTGGGCCAGCCCCAACCTGGCTTTTCGTAACCGAGGTGACCTGACCTTTGAAGAAGTGAGCGCCCTCTGGGGTTTTAATGCGCCCACAGTTTCACAGGGGATGGCTTTGGCAGATCTGGATAACGACGGCGATCTGGACGCCGTGGTGAATAACATGAATGGTCCTGCGGGCCTTTGCCGCAATGACACCACGGCGCCTCGTCTCGCCGTCCGCTTGCGTGGTTTGGCGCCCAACACACGCGGCATTGGAGCCAAGATCAAAGTGCTGGGCGGACCGGTGATGCAAACTCAAGAAGTGATCAGTGGCGGGCGGTACTTATCCAGCGATGATGCGATGCGGGTGTTCGCGGCCGGCACAGCAACGAATCAGTTGCAGATTGAAGTCACCTGGCGCAATGGAAAACAGAGCGTCGTGCAAGGAGCAAAGGCCAATTGCATTTATGAAATTGACGAAGCCGGAGCGGTCGCAATCCGCAATCCGCAATCCGCAATCCGCAATCTCAAGCCCCAAGTCACGAGCGCTGAAGGGCTTACGAGCCGTGACTCTCCAATCGCCATTCCCCAATCACCGGTTACCAATTACCAATCACCCATCACGAGTCATCCATCATCCATCATCCATCCCCCATCTCCCATCCCCAATCCCCCCACACAATCCGTCTTCCAGGCCGTGAGCGCGTTGCTTTCCCATACCCATGCAGACGAGCCGTTTGATGACTTTAGCCGGCAACCCCTTTTGCCCAAACGCTTGAGCCAGTTGGGACCTGGGGTAGCATGGCACGATCTGGATGGAGACGGTTGGGATGACCTGATCATTGGCAGCGGCAAGGGAGGAAGATTGAGTGTCTTTCAAAACGACGGTCATGGAAAATTCTCACCCCTAACCAACTCTGTGTTGAATCGACCGGTGACGAGGGATCAGACGACCGTCTTGGGAATGGGTTCGATGATTCTGGCGGGGTCTTCAAACTATGAGGACGGGTTGACCAACGGAGGTTGGCTGCGGATTTACGATTTAGAGCGAAAAGTCAGTGGGGAAAGTATTCTCGGGCAAGCGTCTAGCTGCGGGCCTATCGCTATGGCAGACGCGGATGGAGACGGAATTTTGGACCTGTTTGCCGGCGGCCGAGTGGTCCCGGGGCGGTATCCGAAAGCGGCAGATTCACTCTTGCTAAAGAGTCAAGGAGGGCGGTTTGTCATGGCACGGCGGTGGGAAGGCCTCGGTTTGGTGAGCGGAGCAGTCTGGAGCGACTTGGACGGCGATGGATGGCCGGAGTTGATCCTGGCATGCGAGTGGGGACCAGTGCGGGTTTTCAGAAACCAAGCTGGACAATTCATAGAGATCACTGACCGATTGGGTCTGGGACAATATCGAGGATTTTGGAATGGTGTGACTGCAGGCGATTTGGACGGTGACGGCCGAATGGACCTGATTGCCGGCAATTGGGGCTGGAACACCGTGTATCATAGCGAGGCCTCAGACCAGATTCGACTCTATTATGGTGACTGGACCGAGCGAGGAACAGAAGACATACTGGAAGCTTATTTTGATCCGGCTATGCGCAAGGTGGTTCCTTTTCCTGGCCTGCGTCGTATAAGCCGATTTTTACCCTTTGTGGGCGAGAAGTTCCAGACACATCAAGCTTACGGTGAAGCCAGCGTGGCCGAGGTTTTGGGTGACTACTTCAAAGTGACGAGCGAGCTTCAGGTTAATACGCTGGCCTCCATGGTTTTTCTGAACCGGGGAGAGCATTTCGAGGCCAAAGTGCTTCCCTTGGAAGCTCAGTGGGCTCCGGCGTTTGGTGTGAATGTTGGCGATATGGACGGCGACGGACGCGAAGATGTGTTTTTGAGCCAGAATTTTTTTGCCGTGGGTCTCGACCTGCCGCGCCTGGATGCGGGACGGGGCTTATGGCTGCAAGGCGATGGACAAGGCGGATTTCGCGCCTTGCCGGGCCAGAAGAGCGGAGTGCTCGTCTATGGGGAACAGCGGGGCTGCGCCTTGAGCGATTATGATGGTGACGGGCGGGTGGATTTGGTGGTCACACAAAACGGGGCCGAAACGAAACTTTTCAAGAACAAAGGCGCAAAACCAGGCTTGCGGGTGCGATTGAAGGGACCGCCAGGGAACCCGGGAGCGGTTGGAGCAACGTTGCGGCTGAAGTTCGGCG
>CAYIIH010000580.1:0-2766 GCA_964363225.1 uncultured Verrucomicrobiota bacterium
TGCGCTCGGAGCAGGACTCGCTGGCCGACTTGCAAGCCACGGTGGCCAGCCAGGAACTGGCCTACACCAACGCCCTGATCGAGCTGTACGGCACGCCTTACCCGGACGACATCGGCCCCGGCAAGCTGTACAAGCAAGGCTACGCCGGGCCGGACTTCGTGCATTACATGTACGCGGAATTGCCGGAAACGATTTTCCCGGAACTCTGGAGTTACACCGAGAGCGATGAGATCTCCCTTGAGATCAACAACGTTCCGACCGACTGGCAGACCAGCATCTTCGATAACACTGGCAGCTTTAACACCAATATCACCAACATCGTCTTCAAACTTGGCCCGCACGGCTTCTTCAGCAAGCCCGCCAACTGGACCAGCCAGCGGGCCTCGCCGGGCAAGATTCAGCAGGCCATCTCCGAGATCGTCGCCGCCCACACGCGCCTCCGGCAGGCGGTCAACGATGCGGCCGGAGCGCGCAATGACTGGGTGGTGGCGATGAACGTCCTCAAGGCCAACGTGGATCTCCGCGGCGAGATTCGCGACAAACAGCGCGCCTTGTTGAGCGCCGAGCAGGCGCTGGAGGCGGCGCAGTTCGCCAATGACCTGTTCCAGAAATTCCAGGACTCGGTCAAGAATAACGTCGTGGCGGCGGCGGATGTCAGCAAGGATGCCCTGCCGAAAAGCGCCATATTTGGCGTGGCGTCAGGCGGAGACTTGACGTTCGCAGGTCGTCAAGCGCTTGCGTTGTCGGGTCTGGCCGTCAAGTCGAGTTTGGATGCGCTGACGTTCGTGCGGTTCGCCGTGGTTAACGGCCTCGCCTTGGCCACGTCCACCGCCCGGCGCTGGGTCGAGTTCGACGCCATCGCGCCGCGGGAACGGCAGCAGGAGTTACAGCAGGCCGTTCTCGAAGTGGGCAATCAACTCAGCGCCTCGCAAGCGCATCTCTGGACGATCAACGAGAGTCTGCGGAAGCGGGAAGATGCCTGGCGCAATTTCCGCGCGCTGGTCGCGGAGGGTGATCGCATCCAGCAGGAACGCGCCATCTTCCGCCAGCGCTCCGCCGCGGTGGTCCAGGGCTTCCGCACGCGCGACGCGGCCTTCCGCATCTTCCGCAACGAGAAGCTGGAGCGCTACAAGACGCTCTTTGACCTGACCGCGCGCTATTCCCTGCTCGCGGCCAATGCCTACGACTACGAGACCGGCCTCCTGAACACCGCCGCCGGACGCGCCTTTGTCAGCCGCATCATCAATGCGCGCGCGCTCGGCGTGATGCGCGACGGCGAGCCGCAGTTCGCTGGGAGCAGCACGGGTGATCCGGGCCTTTCGAGCGCACTGGCGGAGATGAAGGCCGACTGGGGCGTGGCCAAGACACGGTTGGGCATCAATAACCCGGACGCCTACAGCACCACCGTCTCGCTGCGCACCGAGTCCCTGCGCATCCTGCCCGGCACGGAAGGAGAGACCAACTGGAAGAACTTCCTCCAGAAGGCGCGGACGCCCGACCTTCTCCAGGACGGGGATGTGCGCCGTTACTGCATGCAGATCGACAACGGCGACGGGCTGCCCGTGCCGGGCCTGATGGTCAGTTTCAGCACCATCATCGCCGATGGCTACAACCTCTTCGGGCAGCAGTTGGCCGCGGGCGATCATGCCTTCAGCCCGAGTTCTTTTGCCACCAAGATTTTCGGCGTCGGCGTCGTCCTGCCAGGCTACCGGGGCATGGGTGATCCGGCGGCCAACAGCGGCGCGGTCAGTGGCGCCGGCGGCACTTCGCCGGGTGATCCGGAGGTCTGGTTTCTCGATCCGCTGGCGCTGGCCGCCACGCCCTACGTTTATCTCATCCCCGTCGGGGTTGATTCCATGCGCAGCCCGCCCTTGGGCGACGTGAGCACGATCCGCTCCTGGACGGTGGATGACGTGGCCATCCCGATGCCGTTCAACATCGGCGGGTCGGATTTTTCGACGAAACAGTTATGGCAATCCATGGATTCACTGACCGAGCCGCTGTTTGCCATCCGCAAGCACCAAGCCTTCCGCCCGGTGGCCACCACCGAGTTCTTCTCCACCGACGTCTATGAAAGCGGCGGCATGATCCTGCGCTCGCAATTCACCAACAACCGGCTCATTGGCCGCTCCGTTTGGAACAGCAAATGGAAACTGGTCATTCCCGGCAAGACCCTGCTGCACGATCCGAACGAGGGTCTGGAGCGTTTCCTGCAAACCGTCAAGGACATCAAACTGCACTTCGTGACTTACTCCTTTGCCGGCAATTGACGCGAACCGGCCAACGACTCACTGACGCCTATGAAAACTCACCGCTTTTCACTGTTCACTTTGCCTCTTGCCTTTTGCCTTTTGCCTTTCCTCTGCCCCCCCGCCTGCGCCTATCCTCCGGCGCCGCACCACCTCCTCTATGGCCAGGTCCGGGATGAAATGGGTAATCCCATCCTCGTGAACTCCGCCACGGTCTTCCTGGAAACGTCCGCCGGCGCCAAGATCCAGACCCAGATCATTCCGGGGCTTCGGGCGGGAGTGAATTACAAGCTGCGCGTGCCGATGGATTCGGGCCTGACCGCCGACCCCTACAAGCCCACCGCGCTCCGCCCAACGGTCCCGTTCAAGATGCGGGTGGTCGTGAACGGCGCCACTTTTCTTCCGATCGAAATGAGGGGGGACTTCTCGCAACTGGGCCAGCCCAGCGCCGAAACCCGCCTGGACTTGACCCTCGGTGAGGACGCCAACGGAAACGGTCTGCCCGATGCCTGGGAAC
>CAYIIH010000581.1:0-2762 GCA_964363225.1 uncultured Verrucomicrobiota bacterium
TTTGGTTGATGACGCCGGCTTCGGACATTTCGGTGTAGAGGTCGTTGCCTTCGCGCGTGCGCTCGCCTACGCCGGCAAAGACGGAGACACCGCCGTGCAGCTTGGCGATGTTGTTGATCAACTCCATGATCACGACCGTTTTGCCGACGCCCGCGCCGCCGAAGGCGCCCACCTTGCCGCCTTTGAGGAAGGGGCAGATCAGATCGATCACTTTGATGCCGGTGGTAAGCACCTGGGGCGAAGTGGTCTGGTCCACGAGCGGCGGGGCGGGGCGATGGATCGGGTAATACTTTTCAACGGTGACCGGGCCGCGTTCGTCCACGGGCTCGCCAATGACGTTGAAGACGCGGCCCATGACACCATCGCCCACGGGCATGGAGATGACCTGGCCGGTATCAATGACTTCGTAACCGCGCTTGAGGCCCTCGGTGGTGGACATGGCGACGGTGCGGACCCAATTCTCGCCGAGGTGTTGCTGCACCTCGAGCGTCAGTTTGGTCGCGTGTCCCAGGAGAGGATATTCGACGGTCAAGGCGTTATAAATAGCGGGGAGCTCGCCCGCAAACTCCACATCGACCACGGGACCGATGACTTGAACGATTTTGCCTTTATTCATACCTATAATTTGAAATTAGAAATTTGAGATTAGAGAGGGCGCAAGGGGCTAGCCCACCGCCATGGCGGCGCTGGCGATTTCCAGCAGTTCATTGGTGATGCTGGCCTGGCGCAGTTTGTTGTAATCGAGCGTCAGGTCTTTAATGATTTGTTTGGCGTTGTCGGTGGCGTTTTTCATCGCCACCATACGGGCGCTGTGTTCGCTGGCCTTGGCTTCGAGCAGGATTTGATAGACCTGGAAATTGAGGTAGTGCGGCAGCAACAAGCGGAGCACTTCCTGGGCGGAAGGCTCGAACAAAAACTCCGTCGCCCCCTTCGAGAGCCTTGTTTCCTGGTGCTCGCCCTCCACGCCGGCGGTCACCCCCGTGATCTCGCTGACCGGCAAGAGCGTTCGGATTTCAGGTTTCTGGTTCAGGGTGGAAATGAAATTGGTGAACAGAATGTCCACGCGGTCCACTTCCTCTTTGAGGTACAAATCCTGGGCGAACCTGGAAATGGCCCGAGCTTCGCTGAACAGCGGCGCATCTTTGTAGCTGAATTCGGCGGCCAGTTGCCGCCGCGTTCGGGCGATGAACTGGGACGCCTTGCGCCCGGCCGTGATGTAAAGGGTGGCCTCCTTGTCAAACTTGGCCGCCTCCCGCAGCAGGTTGCTGTTCAAGGCGCCGCACAAACCTTTGTCCGTGCTGACCACGATCAGGCCGCGCTTTTTCACCGTGCGCGCCTCCAGAAACGGATGGGTGAAATCGCCCGCGTGCACCGTGACTTCCGCCAGCACCTTGTTCATCAGGCTGGCGTAGGGGCGTCCGGCCAGCGCCGCTTGCTGCGCCTTGCGCATCTTCGACGCGGCCACCATTTGCATGGCCTTGGTGATCTGGGCCGTGTTCTTGATCGACTTGATGCGCCGGCGTATGTCGCGAGTGCTGGGCATGGGAAAAGTTATCTAACCTTTTTGGCTTTGGCAGTGTTGATGCGGCCTTCGTCCTTAACATGAAAACCGATCTCACGACGGCAAGTGACCTCAGTCTCCGGGTCCAATAATCGGCGAATAGCATCAAACAGATTCTTAATGGCTTCGTCGTGCCCGTCCAGCCGTCGTTCCAGTTCAGCGAATTTCCGTGCCAGCTCCTTGTTAGATGCGAGCATTTCGCGCAAATGGATGAAAGCTCGCACAACCCGAACACTCGCTTCGATGGCAATGGAGCTGTTTAGGACGCTTGCCAGCATGATGGCGCCGCGCTCAGTGAAAGCATAAGGCAAATAACGACGGCCACCATACGAACTTGAGGTCACATTTTGTGACCTCAAGAATGCAAGTTCTTGGCGTGTAAGCTGAAATGCAAAATCGTTCGGGAATCTGTTCAAGTTGCGCCGCACTTGTTGATTCAACTGCTTGGTCGCTACCCCATAAATTCTGGCCAAATCCGAATCCAGCATCACCTTCTGCCCGCGAATGTAATGGATGGCGCTTTCAATCATCCCTGCCGGCGCCATCGCGGGTTCATTGGCCATAAACATTTGCTTTTCAGTTGCTTGAACTCTTGAAGTCACACCTTGCGACGTCCAATCTATAACAGGAACGCTGTCATTTGTAGGTCTGCTTAAACTCCGTCACAGCCGTCTTCAATTCCGAGACACGGGCGTCGTTCAACGCCTTCTCCTGCGCAATTTTCACCATCAACTCCGATTTCCGAGTGGTCAAGTATTCGGTCAGTTTGCCCTGGAAATCCTTTATTTTATCGACCGTCACATCGTCCATCAACCCGTTCTGCACCGTCCAGAGCACGGCGGCTTGCACCTCAACCGGAACGGGGCTGTACTGCGGCTGCTTGAAGACTTCGACGATGCGTTTGCCGCGCTCGATCTGGGACTGCGTTTTCGCGTCCAGATCGGAGCCAAACTGGGCGAAGGCCGCCAACTCGCGGAACTGGGCCAATTCGCCTTTGATGCGGCCGGCCACCTGTTTCATCGCCTTGATCTGCGCGGCGGAACCGACGCGCGAAACCGACAATCCGACCGAGATGGCCGGGCGGACGCCCTGATAAAACAGGTCGGTTTCGAGATAAATCTGGCCGTCGGTGATCGAAATGACGTTGGTGGGAATGTAAGCCGACACGTCGCCCAATTGCGTTTCGATAATGGGCAAGGCG
>CAYIIH010000582.1:0-2732 GCA_964363225.1 uncultured Verrucomicrobiota bacterium
CACTTTTTCTGGAAAAACCCTTGCGCAGACAAGCTCAGGTGTTGCGCTACGACTTGGTCAACGGCCCTGTGCTACGCCGGATTCAAGAAAGAAGCTCTCGCCTGGGCAGCCGGGGTGGAGCGCCGATTTTTAATCGGCTTGAGGGTCCCACAGGCTGGTCGTTGCGCCAAAGCCGGTTGCAAACCGGCGCTCCGTTTTCTTGAATCCGCCCTGGCCCTGTGCAAAATCATTTATTTGTCTATTGCCAAATGTTCTTGCGCGTGGTCAACTAAGCGCCGTTCCCAAAGAGAATGCATGCTCTGCAGTTACAGTCGGCATCGTCTGGTTTGGAAAACTCCGACGCTGGCGAGCGCCAGTGTTCAGGTTAGTGATCATCGCCATCATGGTGATCATTGCGACGCGCTTCGGATGCCTTTTGCAGGGCGTCGCCGATGAACTCCAACGCTTTCTTGAACTCCCCTTGCGTCAGCAGGGTTTGGCCGCGTTGCAGCAGGGCCTTGGCTTGCTGAACCTTCTTGTTGCTCCCGCCCGCCACTGCCTCCACGTCGGCCACCGCCTGCTGCACGCGTAGGGCCACTCCTTCGACCAGTGTCCTCTGGAATGCAAAGGTATCGAGGCTCATCTCAGCGGCGTTGATCAGCGCCTGAAGGGCTGCCTTTATTGCTTGAATGCCGTGGTCCAAGTTCCCAGCCCCCAGAAATACCTGGGCATCGCCGAGCTTTTTGAGGGCCTGCTCCAGCTTCCTTCTGGCGTCCCTGGGCGCATTCGCCAAAAGACCCTGGACATCCTGGATGACGGCGGCCACTTGCGGACCCGGGCTCTGGAGCGCGGCGTTCTCCGCTCGGAGGGTCTGATTCTCCTGGTCAAGCGCATTGAGTTGGCTGTTGAGCTGGCTGACCTGACTCTGGAGCGCTTGGTTCTGCTGCGCAAACTGGTCTCGTTGGCTCTGAAGGGCCTGGTTCTCTTGCAGCAGGCCGTTGACTTGGGTCTGCAATTGCGCGATCTGGTTTTGCTGGTCTTGAATGGTTTGGTTGGCGGCGTTGAGTTGTGTCGCAAGCTGAGCGTTGGCCGCTTGGAGTTGGGCGTTCTGCCCAGTCAAGGCGTTCACTTGACTCTGAAGGAGACCGTTTTGAATCGTCAGTGCCTGATTCGCCTGCGTGAGGTTCTGAATCGTGCCATCGGCTGTGGCCAATTGACCCTCCAAAGTTTGGATTTGTTGCTGGGCGGCCGCTAGCTCCGCTTCACAGGGCTCGACGGGTTGCGGCTCGACGAGTTGGTAGCGATCGACCGCGCCCGTCGGTGTTGAGTCCGCAAGATGACCGCCGATGGCGAAAAGCGCGTCGCCGACCGCCGCTCCCGCGATTCCGTTCCAGCGCGCGGTTGGTATCGGCTCCGCGGCCGCCCAGACATTGCTCGTGGGATCATAGACTTCGTGCGAGGCCAGGATGTTCCAGGCTGGACTGGCTCCGCCTGTGACATTGGCTCCACCGAAGATGTGAAACCGACCCGCCAGCAACGCGCCCGCGGCGTAAGTTCGCGCCGTTGGCATCGGCGCCATGGTGGACCAGATGCCGGTCGCCGGATCGAGCGCTTCGACGGTGTTGAACACCTGTCCATAGCCTAGAGCCGGGGTCAAACCGCCGATGGCATAGATGCGCTGTTCGGTCGCGAAAACGATGAGGCCGGAGCGCGGTGTTGGCATCGACGGTCCAGTGCTCCAAAGGCCCGTCACGGGATCGTAAATCTCGACCGTGGCCAACGGTGGAGATCCGGCCTCGAGGTAGCTGCCGCCGATGACATAGATCCGACCGCCGAACGCAACGGCACCCATGTTGCCGCGAGGCGTCGGCAGCGGCGGACCGGATGTCCACGTCCCGGCCGCGGGATCCAGGATCCAATGCACATTAAAGATATGACTGTCGTTATTTCCGCCGAAGACGTGGATTTTGCCAAACTGACCGCCGCGACGGCATATCCGACGGTTGTATCCGGCGCGTTGGGCGCGGGTGACCACGTGTCGAGCGAGGGATCGTAAACGTCCACGCGGCTGGTCCACAAACGCGGGGCCTGCCCGCCGATCACGTAGATCTTGCCGTTCAAGCTGACCGCCGAAAACTGGCCTCGGGGCACGGGGAGCGGGGCGCGAGTATCCCAAACGCCGGATTGCGCGAGCGCGACGTTGGGGAACGACAAAGCGAGGACGAGAAGGAGACGCGATGCATTTTTCATAAGTTTCCAGGATTCAATTGATGCTGGAGCAACCTGGCCATTACTTGGTCTGGCTGCCACAAGGTATTAATCGTGAGAAAGAATCGAATCTTACAGAAATTCTGCGGTGGCCTTCGCGCTGCGGCAAAAGGCCTGAAAGGCCAAGATATACGATTGGTGATTGGACGCGAAGCGAGGAAGTTGTTTTCATAACTGCTAACACATTGGTTTTCGTTGTCCGGCTCTTGAGATCAACCGCGCCGGTTCGCCGCTTCATGATTGCGCATACGATTCAGGCAGGCTGGCTTTCGGCAGGACTGGGTCCTGGAGCCACGTTGCTATAATCCGCCTGGACAGCTCGGTTCTTTCAAAAAAGTGAAAAATCTTCTTGCGATAAAATTGTTGCATGAAGTGGCGGACTTGGGCGGATTATATGGGCTAAGATGAATGGCCAACAGCCAAGGCAGCTTTCCCTGAACCGGCCTTCGGAGCGGGGGCGCCCCGTGGGGCCGCGAACCCCGATT
>CAYIIH010000583.1:0-2731 GCA_964363225.1 uncultured Verrucomicrobiota bacterium
CAAAATCTCTCGTGAAATCACCGAGAAGCTACCGACATCTCGCGAATGCGCCCCCTGCACGGCGGCGCGGAATGGACCGGCGCCTGTGTCGATCCGGCGACGGGCCGGCTCTACGTCAGCGCCAACCACATTCCGTGGATCATCTCGGTTTTCCGCGATGACGATCCGCCCGATGATCCGCACGCGCCGAAGACACGCGGGCAATGGGTCTTCGAGCAGACCTGCGCCCAGTGTCATGGCACCAACCGCGTCGGGATCGGCACCGCTCCGCCCCTGCGAGGTCTGCGGCACCGGCTCACCGACGAGGCCGTGACTAACCAGGTCCGCACCGGCAAGAACGCCATGCCCGCCCATCCCGACATGAGCGAGGACGACTTGCGGGCGTTGGTGGATTTCCTGATGTTGCGCGACCGCCCGCTGCCGTCGGCGCCCGTGAAAACCGAGCGGCCCCGCTACAGCTTCAACGGCTACCCGAAGTTTCTCGATCACGAGGGTTATCCCGCCAGCAAACCGCCCTGGGGCACGCTCAATTGCCTCGACCTTAATACCGGCCAACTGGCCTGGCGAGTGCCACTGGGCGAAGACGAGGAACTCACCGCGCAACGCGTGAAGAAAACCGGCACGGAAAATTTCGGCGGCGCCATCGTCACGGCGGGCGGGCTTGTCTTCTGCTCCGGCACTCGCGACTCAAAAATCCGCGCGTTCGACAAAGACACCGGCCAGGAACTCTGGTCAGCCAGGCTCCCCTGGGTGGGCTCCGCACCACCGGCGGCGTATCAAGTGAACGGCCGCCAATTCGTCGTCATCGCCGCGACCGGGGGCGGCAAGCTCGGCACGCCGGCGGGCGATGCCTACGTGGCCTTCGCGCTGCCGGCTGCCGCACGTTAATCGAAGGTTCGCAAAGAAGATTACCTGACGACCACTAAGTGAAAGCCACCGCCATCGGGCCCGGCAAAAAACATCTACTTGACCTCATTTTGTTGACCTTCTAAACGGTAAACGGGTCAGTCAAGAATGGCCATCAGATAAGGATTTGGCGTGTTCAAGTCATTGCTAACAAGTATGTTGCACTGTGATCGATGGCGCCATCCGCAGAAGGCGCATTGCGCCTCGAACAAGGTTAGCCGAACTATGCCAAGAGTCGCAGATTGGCCGCGTGGCAACCAAGACCAAGAATTAATGACGACGGAGCCAGTCCCCGACTGGGCGCAAGCGGGGGTGATGGGTGGAAGAATGTTCCAATAACCGGGACTGACCCGTTCACGCGCCGGGGAATTCCACTCGGACCTTGCGTTTCATGTGCCGGAGAGTGCGCAACGAGGCTGGAAGTTGTCAATGCAGTTGACCGTTCTTCGGTTTCGAACGGAACGCGGCTGGGTCCGCGGGACCAACCGCAGCCGCCGCACAAGGACGAACGGCCGGACTATTCCGCCGCCGCTGGGTTCCAGCCTGGTCTTGCCGTGGCGAACCCCTGGGATACGGTTCTCCGCCATTGCATTTCAGACTGACCGGGTTATGTATTGGTGACATGAAAGCTACCGCGACAACGATCCCGCTCAAGCAGGCTCAAGCCAACCTGCCCAAACTCTGCAAGTCTCAGCAGGGCTACTTGATCACCGACCGGGACAAAGCCACCGCCGTTTTGCTGCCGATTGGGGACTATGAAGCCCTCATCGAAACCATGGACTTGCTGTCCGACCCGAAAGCCATGAAGACGCTCCGAGCCGCCAAAGCGAGGGGGCTGACTTACAAGGAACTGGACCTGGAGGATGAGAACTTCGGCCTCTGAGCAGGTGCAGCTCTGGCTCCAGGGGCTGCCGCCGGAAACCAAGCGCCGCGTGCGGGCTGATCTCAAGGCGGTGGCTTCGGGTGCGACCAAGGATCTCGACATCAAGGCGCTCAGGCGAGAACTGGACGGGTTTCTCCGCCTGCGCGTGGGCGATTACCGCATCGTGTATCATCTGGAGACGGGGCAGATCATCCGGTTGGATTACGCGGACATCCGGGATGTTGTTTATGACGCCTTCCGGCGCTGGCGGAGTTTGCAGCCGGGGTCGGCAACGGAGCCGTCTCAAGATTGACCAGATCATGCAGCGCGGCGTTTTTGCTGGAAGGGAGTTTCCCGGGAGGCCTCGCGAGGACGCAGACAACCGGGCGCGGCACGAGCGGTCGGAATGAGTTCTGAGCGAAACCCGCCTGCCACCAACCGGTCAGCGGAAAACTGGGGATATGGCTTCAGAAACTCACCAACAGCCGGGACCGACCGCGTTCCACCTACCCGGTGAAGTTGGAAATCGCCCGGGAACTGCGCCGGGAGAGCACGATGACGATCCCGTGGGTAGCGCGGCGATTACAGATGGGCAACGTTCACACGTTGCGTAACCCATTACACTCTGATCGCAACGGTATGGTCTAACCCTATAGATAACGCTTGCAATCCCGAGCGTGTCACCCAGCCGTAAGGCAGCCATTTCGGGAAGATTGTCGTAAAGTCAAGAACCTGCTACACAATGCGCGAGTTGCCTCAGAATAAATGACGCCCGAGCCGGTCCCCGACTGGGCGAAAGCGGGGGATGATCCCCGGATATTCGACGCGGAATTCTAGTGGCTATGTGCCTGCAAATTAACAGGATGCCCGTGTCGTTGAGGTCATAGTTGTAGAAACTAGGAACTGACCCCCTGCTATGGGGTGGTGTGTCAACTGGAATTTTTTCTTTTCATTCAGTTTTTT
>CAYIIH010000584.1:0-2647 GCA_964363225.1 uncultured Verrucomicrobiota bacterium
AAGGCGGGTGGAGCGCCGGTTTCCAACCGGCTTAGCGCGCAGGACCGTGCAAAGCCGGTTGGAAACCGGCGCTCCTCCCCCCTCGGCCATTCATCTGCCCGCCGTGACTGACGGATTACACAGCCTCTACGATGATTGTTGATGCCTGGCTTAGGCAAGTGATACTTTCGACCGGCAGTTGTTCATGCATTAGAACTGCCACGTTTTTCCGACCTGATGAATTCAAATGACAAAACTCGAAGACGTTGCTGGCTCACCGCTTGCGTTTGCCTTTTGCTCGCGGGGGTGTTCCTGACCGGCTGCAAGGGCATTCCCACCGCAGGAGAGAAGCAAGCGCGCCAACAGGCCAAGACCATGGCCAGCGTCTATCGGCCCGACGGACGGCGGCCGGCGTTATCGACGCTCAACACCAATTCCAGTCTGGGCGACTTTCTGCGCTTCGCCATGCTCAATCGGCCGCAAGTCGAAGCGAGCTACTACGACTGGCTTGCCTCCATTGAGCGCATCACCGTCGAGCGCTCGTTGCCCGATCCGCGCTTCACGTTCGAGTCGGACATCACGAAAATCGTCGAGACGGTGATGGCGGGGCTAATGATGGACTTGCCCGGTCCGGGCAAATTGAAAGCGCGCGGGGCGGTGGCCTCAGCGGAGAGCGAGGTCAAATACTATGTGTTCGAAACGGGCGTCCTCCAGACCGCATTTGCGTTCAAGAAGGCGTATTACCAACTGCATTTCCTGACCGAAAAAATCCGCGTCAACCAGCAGACGCTCGAATTGCTGGCAGACATCGAGAAAATCGCACTCAAACAGAACGAGGTGGGCAAGGTCACCCTGCAGGACGTGCTGCGCGCGCAAATCGAGCAGGACCGGATGCGGACCGAAATCGCCAACCTGGAAGACTCGCGCCATCCGCTGCTGGCCCAACTCAAAGCGGCCCTGGGCCTGAAAGCTGGCGAATCGGACCCGCCGTGGCCGGCCCGATTTGAGACCACGCCGCTGGACCTGACGCCCGACCGCTTGCTGGCCACGGCCTTCGCGCGCAATCCCCGGCTCAAAGCCATGGAAGCCGAAGTGCGGCTGGCCGAAGCATCCATCCGGCTCGCGACCAAGGCAAAAGTGCCGGACTTCAGCGCGGGGATTGAGGCCGACGTGAGATCTTATCCGGTGATGGTGCGGCCATCGCTCGGAGTCACCCTGCCGATTTGGCGCGACAAAATCGCCGCCGAAATCGCGGCAGCCCAGGCCGGCCAGCGCGCGGCGGAGTCGCGCTTGTCCGCCGAGCAGATTGCGCTGGCCGTGGACCTGGCCGAGAAGAGCTTCATGTTCCGCGAAGCCAGCCGCAACTTGGCGCTGGTTCAAGAGGCGTTGCTGCCTAAAGCGCGGCAGTCGCTGGAAGTGGCGCGCGCCAGTTATCTCGCGGGCAAAACGGAGTTTTTCAACCTGATTGATGCCTGGCGCACGCTGCTGGACTTTCAACTCACGCAAGTCGAAGCGCAGACGCAGCGCGAGCTGGCGCTGGCCGAGCTTTCACTGGTGATTGCCGGCCTTCCCCCCGCCCAAGCGCCCATTCTGCCTCAGGCCTCCAGGAATGCGCCTCAACCTGAAAACAAGAACGCAAAGAAATCCCATGCGAAATAGACTGATTCTCCTCACCGTCCTGCCCTTGCTCGCGCTGGGGTTGCTGTCGGCTGGCTGCAAGAAATCCGAGTCAGGCCACCAACGTGCGGAAGCCGCCCAGAGCAAGAAGTATCATTGCCCCATGCATCCCACCTACGTCAGCGACAAGCCCGGAGACTGTCCGATCTGCAATATGAAGCTGGTCCCTATCAAGGAAGGGCAGGATCATTCCGCCCACGGAGCCGGGCAGGCAGAAGAGCCGAAGGTCCCGGGTCGAATCGCAATTTCGCTCTCCCCCGACAAGCAACAGATGATCGGATTGCGCACCTCGACTGTCGAGAAGCGCGAACTCAGTCAGGCGGTCCGCACCACGGCCACCTTCGAGCACGATGAGACGCGGCTGGCTAGAATCGCCCCTCGCTTTGGCGGCTGGGTGCGCGACTTGAAAATCAACTTCACTGGCCAACAGGTGGAGAAAGGCCAGCCGTTGCTCACGGTCTATAGCCCCGATTTGCTGTCCGCCGAGAACGAGTATCTGCTCGCTTTCCAGCGGCTTGAACAGTTGAAGAAGAACCCCGCCGACCCGCAATACGAGTCAGCCCGCCGGCTGGTCGAATCGGCCCGGCGGAAGTTGACGCTCTGGGAAATCGGTGACGAGGAAATCCGCGCCATCGAGCAAACCGGCCAGCCCAAGGACGAACTGCTGGTGCGCTCGCCCGTCTCCGGGCACGTCGTGGCCAAGACCGCCGTGGAGGGAAAGTCATTCATGGCCGGGGAGACCTTGTATGAAATCGCCGATCTCTCCCACCTCTGGCTGCGGGCCTACGTGTTTGAATTCGAGTCGCCGCTCATCAAAGTGGGCCAAAAGGCGCGCGTCATCCTTCCGTATTTGGGCAACAAGACCTACGAGAGCACGGTGACGTTCCTGTATCCGCACATCGAGCCGCAAACACGCCGGGCGGAGATTCGCTTGGAAGTCGATAACCCCCAACATGAGCTTCGCCCAGCGATGTGGGGTAATGTGGAACTG
>CAYIIH010000585.1:0-2639 GCA_964363225.1 uncultured Verrucomicrobiota bacterium
ATAGTCCTTTGCGTGGTTGCCCTCGCCGTCTTTCTCGTCGTGCTTCTACGCCGTGACGAAGCGCCGCAGACTCAGGAGGAAATCGCCGCGTCTGCGCCGGCTCCCGCTCCTGCAGCGTCGCATGACCTCCCAGACC
This sequence comes from uncultured Verrucomicrobiota bacterium, assembly GCA_964363225.1. Classification (GTDB taxonomy): domain Bacteria; phylum Verrucomicrobiota; class Verrucomicrobiia; order Limisphaerales; family CAYIIH01; genus CAYIIH01. Next base: position 137 of record CAYIIH010000585.1, read on the forward strand.
TGACCAACGATCAGGCCGCGCTGAGACAGGCCCGGAATGGAACTCAAGCCGGGACCTCGGCCCGGCCGGAAGACAAGCCGGCCTTTCGCCCTTGGCACGAAACCTTGCGCCAGGCACTGACAGAACCAGACAATGCGTCGATTCGTTCCCTGATCGAGAACGCCCGTGAGAAGCATATCGGGGGCGAGCGCACGGCTCTGCTCGAGGACGTCGCCCGTTCGCTGATGGCCGCCGATCCTTCCCGCGCGGCTTTGTTGCTCGGCCAGATTGAGGATTTGCGCGATCGGCATTTTCTGGCCTCGGCCATGACGCGGGCGTTGTTTGAGAAGGATCCGCAAACCGCTGCCCAGTGGGCCGCTCGGATTCCGGCCTCAACGCTTGCCCAAGATAGATGTCCATGAGGCTCTCGCCCGCGAGTGGGCGGGCACGGATTTGGACGCCACGCTGGCCTGGCTCGGCACGCTGACGGACGATCGAGTGCAGACCGCCGCGGCCGAAGGCCTGATGTGGACGTGGGCGCAGAAGGACCTCCGGGAAGCGGTGGATTGGGCCAGCCAACTGCTCGAATCTGAATTCCGCAACAAGATCCTCTTGAAGACATCAAAGATCCTGGCGACGCAAGACCCGGCTCGTGCTGCGGCCTGGACGGCGGAGTTTGCGGAAGATCAAGGCCGGAAGGAAGCTCTCATCTATGCGGTCCATCAATGGTTCGAGCGCAATGCCACAGCCGCTGCCGCATGGGCCGTGGGGATTGAGAACGCGCCGATGCGGAATGAAGCGCTGATGGCGGTGGCAGCCTCGTGGGCCAACCGCGATCCCGGCCCAGCGGCAGCGTGGTTGGCGAGCATGCCGGCCGATTCGCGCGCCGAGGCGCTGCCTTTGGTCGCCGGCAGATGGCTGGTTCGCGACCGGGAAGCCGCGCTGGCCTGGGTGGCTCAACTGCCCGACGCCGAAGAACGGCAGCGGTTGACAGCACAGTTCAGCGTGACACCGGAGTGATTTCGTTGCCCGTTTATTTCCTGTCGAGCAGGGGTCCAGAATGGCCATTAAATAATTCTTAAGACTTTCTTGCCTAACCGTTTATGTCGAGGCGGATGGTGAAGGATTCAGAGATGACTATTGGCACATTTGCTGGCGGCTGAAGCTCTCCGGTGATGCCACGAAAGCTGCGTTTGGAATAGGAAGGGGCGGTTCATCACGTGATGAATCGCGGGAATCGGTAGGAGGACATTTTTGTCGATGACCCGGATCGGCAGCGTTTATTGGAAATTGAAAGGGGCCTGAAAAAGGGGCGAATGGCGGCGCAGTTGGGGGCGGAGACGACGACCTGCCTGCCACATCCGCAGGCGCTCGCGAACCGGCAGGCGGCAGGCAGGTGACGTGGCGCTGGATTGCGGATAATCCGCTCGGCGTGCCGGTGTCGGTTTTCACCGATGACACTTTCGGTTCTCTCTACGGATGCTTCCGCACAGTGGTGAAGATTCGGTGAGTTGACCTTCGCGCGCCAAGCGAGTATAAAATCCAGCATGAACTTTCGCTTCCAAATCGGCAAAGCCACGGAGGCTTCCTGTGAGTTGCTTCAACGCGCCGGTGGACAGATCAACCTGATGAAGCTCGTCAAACTGTTGTATCTGCTGGATCGGCTGTCGCTCGACCGGCGCAATATCCCAGTGGTGGGTGGGGATTATCTTTCCATGCGCAACGGTCCGGTGACGAGCGAAGTGCTGGATCTCCTCAACTCCGGCCGTCTCTTCGGCGAGGCCGACACGCGCTGGGAGCAGTGCGTGAGCGACCGGCGCGATCACGATATCAAGCTGGAGAAGATGCCCGCCCGCGAGCAGCTCTCGGATACCGAGCTGAAACTGATTGATGAACTCTGGGCGCAGCACGGTGGCAAGGACCAGTGGCAACTGGTGGAGTGGTGTCACACGCATTGCGGCGAGTGGACGCCGCTGGCTCGCGGCTGTGCGCCGATCGCGGTGGAACGCATCGGCCAGGCGCTCGGCAAACCGCCGGCGTTGGTGCAAAAGCTCGCCCGCGAAGCCGCCGAACTCAATCTGCTGGACGAAATCTTTGCTGCCGCATGATTCAACTCGGCACAGCGATCAAGTCCACGGAATATCCGTAAAAAAGGGTTGTTTGTGGTAATCTCCTCTCCGCCGCCAGCATTGCTGCGCCGTATGATTCAAGTTGCGCATGTGGCGGAAGGCCTGCCGCCCGGCGCTCGTCGTTGGCTGGCGGCTGAAACTCGGTGGTGATGCCACGAAAGCTGCGTTTGGAATATGAAGGGGCGATTGATCATCCGCTTGCGCTGTGAGCTTCAGCGCGACAAACGTAATGAATCGCGAGGATCGGAAGGAGGATATTGTTGTCGATGACCCGGATCGGCAGCGTTTTGTGAAGATTGCATGCGGACGTGAAAAAGGGGCGCATGGCGGCGCGGTTGCTGGCGGAGACGACGACCTTCCTGCCCTGTCTGCGTGCGCTCACGCACAGGCAGGCG
>CAYIIH010000586.1:0-2551 GCA_964363225.1 uncultured Verrucomicrobiota bacterium
CTTCCACGGTTTTTTTGCCCAGGTTAAACTGCCGGATCGGGCTGCCCAGGGGCAAACCGTCTTCGTAATTCGATGTACCCGCGAGCAAGACGGTTTGTCCTGGCTCCTGGGACCATCCCAAAACGGTGGTTTGGTCTCGCGTCACGGGCTGAGTCAACGGCGGGCCGGTCACTGGCTTGAAACCATCTCGACCGAGATTGCGGTAGATGGCCAACTGGCCGCCTTTGCCGCTGCCAATGATCAGATCGTCCCAGCCATCCGCATCCACATCAAACCAGGTGATGCCAGGTCCCAATTGGCTCAGCCGGTTCGGCAGCAGCGGCTGCCGGGCAAAATCATCGAACAGCTCGTCTGCATGCCTATGGCCAAGCAATTCGCTCACGTCCTGGAAGACGGGCGGCGTGGGGGGACTGGTAACTGGTAACTGGTGACTGCTGACTGGCGATTCGAGTGTCACTACTCGTCCGCACTTCGGCGTTCTGGACTTGGGCCTTTGGATTGCGGATTGCGGATTGCGGATTTCGTCCGCCCCAACCTCATCAATCTCATAGATGAAGTTGGCCTTGGCCTGGCGGACGACGCTTTTCTTTCCGCTGCGCCAGGCCACTTCGATCTGGAATTCGTTGGTGGCATGCCACGCCGCAAAAACGCGCATAGGATCATCCGCGGACAGATACCGCCCGCCACATAAGATTTCCTGGCTCTGTGCCACCGGCCCGCCCAGGACCTTGATTTTGGCGCCAATGCCGGCGGTATTAGGGGGGATGCCCTTCAACCGCACTGCCACTCGGGGCGCGCTGGTTTGATTTCTGAGGATGCTGGCGGCATCATCGAAATTGTTGATCACGACATCCAGGTCGCCATCATTGTCGAGGTCGGCGCAGGCCATTCCCTGAGACACTCCTGGCAGGTCGAATCCCCACTGGCCGGCTGCTTCTTCAAACGTCAAATCGTGCCTTTTCCGGAAAGCCAGATTGGGAGTGGCCAGACGCGGAAACATTCTGCGGGCCTGGAAAATCTCGGCGTCGGACATTTTTCGTTCCGCGCGCATCCTTTGCAACTGATCCGAAACATCCATGTCACGTGCCGCGCGTTGCTGACCGTTGGAAATGAGCAGGTCTTCCCAGCCATCCAAATCCACGCCCATGAACAGGGGTGTCCAGGCCCATTCGGAGGCGTCCAAGCCGCACAGTTGAGCAATCTCAGCAAAAGTGCCATCCCCGCGATTCAGAAAGAGCGTGGTGACGCCGTATTGCGGGCGGTTTTCGATCTGGCCGATCACGGCCATGGGGGGAGACCGATGTCCCATTTGTGTCAGGCGCTGGCGGTGATCGCGGCTCAACATATCGAGCACCAGGAAATCATCGAAGCCATCCCGGTTGATATCGGCGAAATCGACTCCCATGGAGAACAGGCTGCTCTTGCGCAGGGCCAGACGCGGCACAGCCTGGAAGCAGCCGCCGCCCAGATTGATCCAGAAGCGATCTTCGGTATCGAAGTCGTTGCAGACATATATGTCCGGCAGATGATCGCCGTTGATATCGCGGAACATCACCGACAAGCCCCAGTCAAAAGGAGGCTCGCTCAAAGCCTTTCCATCTTCGTCCAGGAAGGAGCCGCCGGTGAAGGATATCGATGCAAAGTTGGTGCCGGATTGGTTGCGGTAAAACACGTCCAATTCACCCAACTCCTCGACTCCACCGCGCGCGTTGACGACAAACCGGTTGGCCAGGTCCGGTTCTGTGACCGACCGGCCATCGATCCGGTCCAGCACCCGTTTTCCGTTGACGATCTTGAAGAACGCTCGGGCGTTGACCATATCCATCAAGGCTGAGGTGCGATAATTCGCGATGTAAAGGTCCAGATACCCGTCGCCATCAATATCGGCTAAAGCGAGCGACATGCCCCCTTTCTTTTCATTGAGCAGGAAGCGCCGGGTGAAATGGCCTTGGCCGTCATTAAAGAAAACATGCGATCCGCCGGCGATGGAGTTGACGATCAGGTCTAAATCGCCATCGCCGTCCAGGTCGGCAAAGGCCGCCCCCGTGGCGTCCAGGTTCGGACAAGCAATCGTCGCATCCGTCATATCTTGAAACCTCCAACCCCCGAGATTGCGATACAGCACATTGGGGCCATCCAGGCTGCAGAAGTACAAGTCACACCAGCCATCGCCATCGACATCGCCGGCCGCGACGCCCGAGCCATTGAGATAAATCTGATTTGTCAGGTGCGTTTTCTCCGAGCAAAAGTTGGTGAAATTGATTCCTGTCAACGCAGAAGGCATCAAGGAAAAACCGGCCTTGCCTTGTTGGGGAACCGGCAAGGCGGCCAAGCGGCCACCCGGCCCATTCTGCCAATCCAAAGCCAGGAGTTGTGGAATCGCCAAGGCCAGGGCGAGGAGGGCGCTTCGCACAAAGATGCAGCCAACCGACAGCACGCGTCCTAGTCTAGACCTGCCTGGAACGATCTCAAAGGGATTGTGTCGCACAGCGGGATCCTGAACGTGGGAGTGGCGGCTTTCCAGCCGCCGCGCGTCTGGGCGGCTGGAAAG
>CAYIIH010000587.1:0-2548 GCA_964363225.1 uncultured Verrucomicrobiota bacterium
ATCAAAATCTCTCGTGAAATCACCGAGAAGCTACCGACATCTCGCGAATGCGCCCTCAAATTCATGGGTCTGAACATGGTTCAATTCAGTTCCATCCAGCATTTGAGCGTAGCTTTGACGCCCACGGGCGCTTGCACTCGTTTCAGGTAAGTATTCTTGACGTGGGTTTCGACCTTCTTGCGAATCTCGCTGAGGGTCTTGTCGTCCAGGGCGCGATGACGCGGGGTGTCGGGATTGCAGCGGACGAATTTGAGGATCTCGGTCGGCTCTTCGAGGATTTTCCCGGTGTCGAGGTCGTAGAGATACCAGGCGGTGCTGCCATTTTCCTCGCTCCAGACGTTGGGATCGGCCTGCTTGCCTTCGTGCGCGGCCATTCCCGGCGCAGGCAACATGTAGCAGAAGAAGGCGGCACGCGCGCCGGCGGTGGGATGCTGTTTGCCGCTGAAGACGCGGCCGGGCAATTCGTTGAGCCGCACCTCCAGCCCGGGGTTTTGCTCAAGCAATCGCTGGTATTCCAAGTCCATCTCTTCCGTAGCCGAGGGCGTGCCTTCGTAGGCCTGGTTGAACTCGCGCAGCGCTTCGTAGTCATCCTGCGGGGTAAGCAGCTTTTTGCCTTCGATGCCGAAGGTCTTGGAAATGCGCAGGGTTTTGCGTGAAACGTTCCGGTAGAGCCACAACAGCCTATCCAGTTCTTCCGGCGGTAGGAAATTCCAGTAAGCCACCTTGCCACGGATGCCTTTCTGGTCCGGGTGGTCGGCCAGGATGTTCTTTTCGATGTCCGGGTTTAGGCGGCGATCCACGCGGCCGATGCGCTGCATGAGGCGCACGGGATTCCAGTGGAGGTCGTAGTTGATCAGGCGCGTGGCATCCTGGAGGTTCAGACCTTCCGAGAGCACGTCGGTGGAAAGCAGGAGTCGGATTTCGGTGTGGCCGTGTTCCGCCAGCTCGGTGCTGGAGGATTCGTTGTAATAGGGAGCAAACCGCTGAATGACTTCGCCCCGATCGCGCTTGTCGGCGCTGTCCACTTCATCCACACCTTCAAGGCCCGCGTCGCCAAGCTGCTTTTTCAAATACCGCGCCGTGGCCATGTACTCGGTAAAGACCAGCACTTTGTGCTTTTTCAGCACCGGATTGTTTTTCAATAGTCTGACCAGCGCCTTGAGTTTGTCGTCATGCGCGGGCTTGAATCTTTTCAATTCGTCCAGAAAGTCGGCGATCTGGTCGAGGTCGAGAAACGTCTCGGCCAGGATCTCCTCGACTTTGTATTCGTCGGGTGAGAGGGCTTCGATGTCCTCCAGCATTTCGTCGGTGACGATGTCTTCTTCCGCTTCGCCGGGCGGTTCTTCGCCAAAAAATTCAAGCTGGTGTTCGTGGACGTAGCCGATGAGCTCAGCGTGCTGCCGCTGCCAGCGTTCGAGGCGGCTCTTCTCGGAGTCGGTCACGCTGTGTTTGGTGGCCCACGCCAGCAACTTGATCAGGAGCGTGGTACAGGACATCTCGAAGGCGCGCGCGGAGCTTTCGAAACGCTTGAGGAATTGAGTGCGGATGAGGCCGACGACCTGCTTCTGCCGGTTTTCGGAAAGGGGGTCAATGTCCGTCTTGGCGCCTTTGTAGTAGGCCAGCGGGTAATAGACAGCCAGGCTGAACAGCGGCTTTATTTTGAAAAACGCCTGCTCGACCATTTCCAGCAGTCGGCCATAGGTTTTCTTGATCGAATATTCCGCCACCTGAGGATCAGCGCGGACGGGGAAAATCGTCTTGTTTCTGCCGCCGTGTTGTTCCTGGCTCGCCTTGACGTAGGCGCGGCTGCGTTGGACGACCAATTGATGAAAGAGCGCGTCGTTGGCCAGCACTTGTCCGGCTTCGACCTCATTGAATTCGGGAATCAAATCGAGTTGGGCAGCCTGCTCCCCGGACACGAGCCGCTCCAATTCCTTCTCCATCTTGCGGAAATGGCCCGGCAGCGAATGGATACCCAAGGGCGCGCCTTTGAAGTAGTCCGCCTGGCGTTGCGTGAACAACTCCATCATGTGCTGAAGATCGAGCAAGCTGTTGTTGATCGGAGTCGCGGTGAGCAGAAAGACCGTCTTGCCCCTGCAAAGGTCGAACATCTTCCAGTAGCGGGAGCGGCCAAGCGCGCCCGGATTACGGAAGTGGTGCGCCTCATCCATGATGACGACGTCGGCGAGGCTGGCGATGTCAGCGAGTTTCTGCGGAAAGTCACCGCCGCGCAGCAGATCGGTGTGGTTGAAAATCTCCAGATTGCTGAACACACGTCCGATGTTCGGCAGGTATTTGCGCAGCGCCCGTTCCCAAACTGGTATTCGGCCTGCCTTGGGGACAAAGAGCGCCACCCGTTTCCGTTCACGGATGATGAGCCGCTCGATAAGCATCAGGCCGATGAAAGTTTTGCCCAGACCAACGCCATCGCAAAGGAAGGCCCCGCGATGCTGGCGGGCGATTTTCATCAAGGATTTGTACCCGTCCTGCTGGTACTTATCGAGGACCGGGTACATCCGCGAACCGTTGTTCTGCGCGCCAGCGCGTT
>CAYIIH010000588.1:0-2540 GCA_964363225.1 uncultured Verrucomicrobiota bacterium
GCCCGGCGTGAACCAGATGATCAAGAAGTGCCACATTCGCAACTTCTCCATTCACTTTAAGGAAGTCGATGGCAAGAAGTACCTCTTCGCTTACCTCGAATATACCGGCAAGGATTTTGACGCCGACATGAAGAAGATGGCCGCCGATCCCGAAACGCAACGCTGGTGGAAGGAGACCGATCCTTGCCAAAGCCCGCTGCCCGACGCCGCGGCGAAGGGCAAGATCTGGTCGGACACAGAGGAAGTGTATTATCTCAAGTGAGGGTGCCGCCGCACGGGACGAAGGACGAAGAGCGCGAGCTTGGAACGAGCGCATCTTGCATCAAGAGTCAGGAAAGAAAGGCGCATGTATCAAGCTGTCAATAAACGGCTAACACAACATTCATGAATATTTTCTTGGCTATATCTAATTTTCATGAACGATGCGTAAATGATTGATCGTAGAGAATTTATAGATAAGATCGCGCAGCGGATGGCTTGGTCGCCGGTGGTGGCTCTGCTGGGACCACGGCAGATTGGCAAGACGACACTGGCGCGGCAGTTCATCGGCCAGGGGGAAGCGCATTACTTCGACTTGGAGAGCCCGGCGGTCATGGACCTTATGCAGGAGCCGGAGACGCGGTTGGCGCCGCTGACGGGGTTGGTGGTGCTGGACGAGGCACAAAGGATTCCGAAGCTATTTCCATTGCTGCGGGTGCTGGCAGATCGGCGTCCGTTGCCGGCGCGGTTCCTGATCCTGGGGAGCGCTTCGCCGTGGCTGATGAAAAGCGTGACCGAGTCGCTGGCGGGCCGGGTCTCATTCGTTGATGTCCATGGGCTGGCGATGTCCGAGGTGGGAGTGGAGAACATGGATCGGCTGTGGTGGCGCGGCGGCTACCCGCGCGCGTATTTGGCGGAGAGCGATGCGGAGGCCCGGCAATGGCAGGAGGACTTGGAGCGAACAGTGCTGGAGCGGGATCTGCCGTTGGTGGCGCAGAACCTGCCTGGGGCGGCCATGCGGCGGTTCTGGGCAATGGTGGCCCACTACCACGGCCAGACCTGGAACGGCTCGGAGATCGGCCGAAGCCTCAACCTGACAGACAAGATCGCGCGGCAGTACCTGGACGCCTTCACGACCATGCACCTGGTCCGGCAGTTGCCGCCGTGGTTCGAGAATCTGGGCAAGCGGCAGGTCAAGGCGCCGAAGGTGTATCTGCGCGATTCAGGGGTGTTGCACGGTTTGCTTCACCTGGAAGATCGGCGACGGCTGCAGGAACATCCGAAGGTAGGCGCCTCGTGGGAGGGCTTTGCCATGGAACAGGTCTTGAGCGTGACGGGCGACCGGGAGGCCTACTTCTGGGCCACCCACAACGGCGCCGAACTGGACCTGCTGGTTATGTGGCAAGGCAAACGGGCGGGCTTCGAGTTCAAGTATGGCGACGCGCCGGAGCTGACCAAGTCCATGCGCATGGCGCTGCGTGATCTGAAGCTGGATCAACTGTTCGTCGTTTATCCGGGCAGCCAATCGTTTCCGCTGGGGCCGAAGGCGGAGCTGGTTGCGATCCGGGATTTGACCGCGCGGCTGGCCCGGTTCAACCAGAACGATCAGAGCAAATGAACCTCCGTGAACTCCTCACCGAAACTGAAAAGCCTTCTGGGCGTGGAGTCCGCTGCTGCAACCTTCACCCTGAATCCGGCAATTCAAACCGCGAAATACGCCAAATACGCAAAAGGGAAAGGAGTTAAGCTAACCAAGTTGTTCACCCGCTGGGTGAATCAGTGCTCTTCTCCAAACCGTTCTGCTTTCGCGTGTTTCGCGTATTCCGCGGTTCCAACTCCTTTTTCCAGGTTCACTGCTTCTCGACCGCCCGATAGAACCGCTGCGGGCCGACGGGCGGATCGGCGTCTTCGACCACGACCACGACCGGCGTGACGGCGGTCAATGTTTAGGGGATAGGATGAGCCACTTCCAGGCTGTTCGCGTCCAAGGCATTACTACAAAAGACTCGCCATAAGTCTGAAAGTCGGGCTAGAAGGAACCTCTTTCCGGTGTTCGCCCTGATTCAAGATGCGGCAGGTCGCGCCGAGGAAATCGACACGCGGTTTCCAGGCCACGCGAACAAACCAAACGGGCAACTAACCCCATTTTGAAGTGCTAAAGTCAGCAACCGACACTTTTCCGTTGGAGTCAACGGCGATGAGCACGCGCCGGTTGGGGTTCGCATCCATAGTAGAGGCGCATGGCTTCGTCACGCAACGTGGCGCGTTCCGCGTCCGTCAGCTTGTTGCAGCGAGCGCGGATTGCCTCGGCCTGGATGGTGTGCCGGGAGTCTTTTTAGGGGCGCGTTGCCTGGCCGCTTTCATGGTGTCTCTATCTCACGCGAGTCGTTGAATGTCAAACGCGCAGTCCCGCAGCGCCCGGAGTGTGAACGCGCTCACTGCGTCAAATCCCATAACCCTACTCAAGGGTCACAGGACGGGCCAATACTTCCTGCACGGCCTTGGATCGTGGAATTCAGGCTCTTCGGCGGTGAAGGAATTGAAGGTGCCTTGCTCGGTGT
>CAYIIH010000589.1:0-2517 GCA_964363225.1 uncultured Verrucomicrobiota bacterium
GGATGATGTCAGGAAGTGGATCACCCAACTTCCACCGGGGTCAGGATTTCTGAGGCTGCTGAACCGCCTGACAGTCCCTTGGATGAGTCAAAAGCCAAGCCAGTTGGATCAGGCGATCTTGCTGCAGCCTAAAGGCCGCGTTCCTACCGTCATGCGGCTGCCGACATCTGGTATTCGTTTTGTTTTTATCGTTATACGATAAACAGTTATTGACATGTGATTGATATTGCTCTATTGCTGGCATCCACAATGCAATCTCAAGCTCAGGATCTATGAACGAAAATGCTAATCCAATCGCAACTCGTGCCCGGCTGAATGCTATTCAGAAGGTCAGCAGAGTTGTCCGTGTTCTTTGTCTGGTGGTTTTGGCTTCCAAGCTTTTCTCGACCATTCTTTTTATTTTGACTCCGACGAGCATGTTCGAGGCTTCAGATTTAGCTAAGCGGCAAATTGAACAAAGTTCTGCGGACAGTCCAGCGGCACCAAAAATCACCTCGCCCAGTGTTAAAGGCGAGCCCATTGGTCCCGTTCGCGTCGTCCGTCGTCTCTGCTACGAATTCGGCGGCAGCTTTATGGAGTTAGCGAACTATAATGATTTCAAGTCCGGGTTCAAATGGCTTTACCGTCCGATTGTTTTCATATATTTCGCTTTTCTGGCGTTGGGCATCTGGATTCTTTATCGACTGTTCGGTCTCTATGAAAAAGGCTATGTCTTCAGCGCCGATACTGTTCGCTATATTCGATACATTGGCTATTGGCTGATTGCGGCGGCGGTGCTCTCCAACGCATTCGAACTTTCCAAGGTGATCTGGAGTCCCCTCCCCGACAGCCACTTGCGTTTGGACGAGTTCTTTTTGGGCGGTGTGTTGGTGGTGCTTATTTCCTGGATCATGGACGAGGGCCGGAAACTGCAGGAAGAACAGGAATTAACCGTTTAGGGAAAGGGCACCCATGCCGATTATTGTCAATCTCGACGTGATGCTCGCCAAGCGGAAAATGCGGCTGAATGACCTGGCTGAAGCCGTCGGCATCACTCCGCAGAATCTCTCCATTCTCAAGACGGGCAGAGCCAAGGCCATTAGGTTCTCGACACTGGAAGCCGTTTGCAGACACTTGAACTGCCAGCCGGGTGATATTTTGGAGTTCCGGGAGGAAGAAATTGTGGCGCAGAAGTGAAGCGGACTTTTTCGCGGACTAACGCCGGGAAAAAGCGGCTGTGCTGTGGCAAGGGCGCAGCCTGGCCTGCTTTTTTTCGTGCATTATACGTGTTGGGCACATTCTAATGGCTCTCCTCCAACATGAAAAACGTGGACAAAACCGAAAGGCGAGGCGGCCATGCCTTTTCCTGGCACCGGTTTCGGAAGGCCGTTTGGTGTTGGTTACGCAAAGTCCAGCGTGAGAAGCAATCAGCCGAACCCCAAGGCGATTCACTAAGAAGTGGCTGTTTCTTTTTCGCCTTGTGTCGGGCGTCCGATGCGTTAGTTCAAGTGCGGGCGGCCTAACAGCATTGATAATTGATCTGGGTTTCTCATCTCTTTCCCGCCCCGACGGTCTTGTCATCGGCCGGGTCCCAGAATTCGGTGTGCTCGGCAAACAACTTCACACCCATCGCCCTAAGGGCGGAGTCCGGCACTCTGACGATCGGCTCGTAAAACGGATGGTGTGACGCTTTGTAGGGATTGTTGTGCTTCGTGTTGTAACAACAGAGCAGGGACCAGCGCGGATGCGGCGACTTATTCTGATCGGAGCGATGCAGGGTGTTGCTGTGGAAGAGCGCATCGCCTGGGTCCATCACCCCATAAACCAACTCCATGACTTTCATGGCCGCATCCGTGCGCTCCGGATCGGCGCCGGTTTGGTCGCCGTAGCGGCCATGCTCGATGCGTCCCAGGAGGTGCGAGCCTTTGAGGACTTGCAGGCAGCCGTTTTCGCGGGTGTTTGGGTCCACGGCGATCATGACGGACGCCATGTCCGGGAATAGACAACCGTTTTGGTACCAGTACCCGTAGTCCTGGTGCCAGGCCCACGCGCCGCCTGTAAACGGTTCTTTGATGCTCATTTTGGAATGGTAATGGTACACTTCATCACCCAGCAGTTGTTCCATGGCATCGACCGTGCGAGGGCAGCGCGCCACCGCGCCATACACGTCCTCGCCGGCTTTGTTCCAGAGGACGAGCTGGGCGACGCCGCCTTCGCCATCCTGAAGTTGGTGCGCGTGCTTCTTGAGAGCGGCGTCGGCTTTGGCCGTTTGCCGGAGAATCTCGGCTTCTTCTTTGTCAAAGAGCGCACGGACAAGGATAAAGCCATCGCGCTGAAATTGGGCGACCTGGGCGCCGGTCAAAACGTTGTTTGGCATAAAATTTAACTTCAACTGGTTGCGTTTGACATTGAGATAACTGCGCGGAACGTTGCCCGTTCCACGCGCAAAAGTCAAAAGACAAAACCTTGGCAAAACCTGGGCATATGGCAGATTTTCGAAGCCCAATAGAGTGTTGGGTTCTGGGGCTTTACGCATCG
>CAYIIH010000590.1:0-2516 GCA_964363225.1 uncultured Verrucomicrobiota bacterium
GCAGTTCTCATTTTAATTGCCCAGGCGGCGTGGCTCAGGGTTGTGGGCATCGATTGACCGCGACAAGGACGTGCTCGGAGCGCCGCACGGGGGCGCTGCCGGCCTGTGCGCAGCGTGATTTTCGTTGGGCGAGGGCTGTTCGACGGTGCGGCGCCGGCTGAGTACACACGACACCTGTCCCCATGATTTGAGGCTTACGGCGCCTGGGCGTAGGGACCGATTTCCAAACCCCGCATCATGAAGTCCATCAAGGCATCCCAGTTGGGAAACAACAGGTATCGGGTCAGGGCGCGCAAATCATCGAAGAAGGTTTTGCGGGTCGGCAAGGCGGCGCGGATGAGCCGATAGTGCTCGTCGGTAAAGGACAGGAAGGTGTGATAGAGGAAGGCCAGGATATTCATCGCGGCCAGCAACGAGGAGAGCTGCTCTTTACCGTGGCCGAAGTTGTGTTCGAGGTGATAGCCCTTGGTCTTGAGCGTGTTGTTGTTCTCGTTTTCGATTTTCCACCGGGCGCGGCCCGCGGCGACCAGGGCGGCGACATTCTGGTCGGTGATTTTGAAATCGGTCACGAAACCATTGCGGTAAACCACCTGGCCCTTGTGGTCGGTCACTGTCACCTCGCACCAGTTGACCTGGAGGGCATCGGCACCCTCGGCCAGCGGAACGCCGTTGGCGTAGCGATAGGCATAGGTGTGGAAGTGGGCCCCGACTTTGACGCGCATCGTGACCGTGCCCAGGTCCGGCCGCTGCAGGAGATGGACCCAGTGGTAGAGCGTGGGGTGGGAGTCAGGCTTGCACACAAAAATGAAGTGAAAGTCGTGGAGGAGGGTGCGCCGGCAAAAGGGCTGATGGGCGTAGAGGTCGTCGCCCAGCAGGGTGACCTTGAGCGGAGCGTACCGGGCGGCGTTCTTTTCCAGCCAGCGTTTGGCGGCGGCGAGCTCGCAATCCTGTTTGGTGTGGCCGTCCTGGGGCGTGATGAACTCCGGGCGCAAAGGGATGGCGTGGGGTTGGCCGGGCGCCACGATGACCGGCGTCACCGCGCTGTGGTAATAAGTCTTTTCTCCGCTTTGATGTTCCAGACAAGAACAGTTGGGGCAGTGGATTTTCTGCGACGAGTGGTACCACGTGCCGTCCAGCGCCAGGAGGGTGGTATCGTGGACGGCACGCCAGCTTTCCAAACAGCCGGCCTCTTGCAGGCTCTCGAAGACTTCGTCATAAAGGGGGAATAACTCTTCGGGCGGAACCGGATCGAGGGTTTGGCGGATGTGGTTGTCACAAGGGATTTGCTCGACCTGGAACAGGCTCTGGGCGTTGCTCCGCCCCTTGGCCTGCTGCAGGGTTTTCTGGCAGGACAGAAAAGAAGGGGACTGGGTGAAAAAGACCGAGAAGGCGCTCGAGCCGATGTCCTCCATCGCATAATGGGCATTGTCGCCGGTCCGCCGGTCGGGCAAGCCGCCCAGCGTTCGGCGCAAGGAACCCACCAGGTCCGCCCAACGCTTGGCGCTCATGCCGTGAGCCTCCGGCGGAAGTCCGCCACCAGCCCCTTGAGATAGATGGCTTTGGCTGGCACTTGGATTTGGAAAGCTCGGTCGTTGCGGGTGCGCCCGGTGGTGCGCCCCACCTCCACCCACCCGGCGGCCCGATAGCAGGTGCCCGCGAAGCGTTGGGGTTCCACGAAGCTCTCCACCCAATAAATCGGATGCCCGTATTTCTGCTGCCAATCTGCCGACAAGCGCACGGCCACCTGTCCCAGGAGATGGCTGGCCAGATGCGGCACCCGGACCCAGGGCAAGACCAGGAAGCGTGTGTGGTTGGTGACCAGGTGCAGATGGCGGGGGCGCTGCTCGGCACTCCAGCCAATCCACCGGTCGCGCGCCGCCGCCTTCCAGGCCGCTGAGCCGAACAACAGACAAGCCAGCAGCCTGCCCTCACGGTCCCGCGCCAGGTATTTGAGGTTCTCGCCCACGCAATTGCGATGTCCCAGATAGTGGTAGCGCTGCAAGAGGAACCGGAACAGCGCGGCCTGCGAACCCCCCTCCTGCAGCGGCTCAACGCGCACCGGTTGCAAGGCCTGCAGAGAACCTTCCACGGGGCTCGGGTCGTGGTCCCGCGGGGCGGCGGGCCGATTACGCAGGCCGTTGACCGAGGCGGTTCTTCGGGGCGGCAGCCGGATCTGACCTTGGGCTTCCAACTTCAGGAGCAGGCTCCGAGCGGCCATGTCCTTGAGCTGGCCGGCGCCGTTGCGCCAGTTCCAGGCGAGGCACAGGTGGCGAGAGAGCCGCGTGCGATTCGAGTGGGGATGAGCTTCCAGCCACGCTCGAATCCGCGCGACTTCTTCGGGGCAGATCAGCCGCCCCTGAATGACCGGAGGGCCGTTCACTGGCTAAGAAGTAGCGGAAGGGGAAAACTGAGTCCAGAACAAAACAAAAAAAGTTTTGGGCTCGCCTGGAGTTGTTGCTGGTCGGCTCAAATCTCACCGCCCGCTGGCGTCGGCAATGTCAAAATGAGAATTGCTG
>CAYIIH010000591.1:0-2508 GCA_964363225.1 uncultured Verrucomicrobiota bacterium
AAAGACAGTTTCTTCCATCATCAGCCTCCGCCCGCGGGGGTGGGTGCTTCCAAGAGAACGTCAGCCGGCGATAACGCTTCCGCCTGGTCGGGCAGTCCGGCTTTGACTTTGAACGGCCGGGTTTCGATGGAGCCGGCCTGGGAGGACGGAAGCGTCATCCAGGCCGCCAAGGCAATGAGGAATTGGGGTTTCATACGTCAAGAGAATCCATCCTGGCTGAGCCGTTGTCTGAAGTATCGCACGGCGAAAACCTAATTGAAGGCTGGCTGCTCGTCACAAAATCGCTCGCTGAGTTTCTCGCTGCGACTACGATGTGGACAGAGTCAATTGGCGTGTGAGCGAGCTGTTTTCCGCGATCTCGTCGCGGTTCTTGGGAAAGACTCCCACGCAGAGGCCGTCCTTCGGCTTCAGCCGCTTAAAGATGTAGGGCAAAGTGTCTTTGGGCAGGAAGCGACCGGCGCCCAGGACCTTGTAGGCGACCACGGGTTTCTCCAACTTTTCAATGGTGGCCAGCGATTCTTCCAGACCTTCCCGGACGTAGTCGTCTGGCCGGTAGAGGGTCTGGTGGTAAAAGTCGGTGGGCAACCCGCGTTTCTCAGCTTCGAGGTGGGTTCTGGCGCCGTGCGTGGCCATGCCGGCTGGCAGCCGGTGGCTCTTAATCAACTCCAGCCAACCGCGGACGACCTCCCACTTGTCCTCGTTCACCATATCATCGATGCGACATCCTTGGATGGCGATGGCCTGGGCGCCATTGCTCACAGCGATCTCAATCTCCCGTTCCATGGGCAGGCGGTCGGGTTGGGCAATCCAGATCTTCAGCTTCCCATCCTTCTTCCGATACTCATTCCAGACCTTGACCCACTGCTCATAGCAGGGCGTCCAGACGGCGGTGATGCCGTGGTCGGCCGCCTGGTCCAACACCGCCATGACACGTTCGGGAGTGTACCAGGTTTTCATCTCGTCTGGTTTGGCCTGGGGATTGCCGTGGCTGAAGCCGAAGAAAGGATTGCTGCCGAGAATCAGCCGGGAAACCTCCAACTTGCCCAGCTTGATCCTGGGCAACTGGCCCGGCGGAGTTCCGGCGACCAATCCCCCGGTCGCACGCAGGGCCGCCGCCGCCATGGCAAGCGACGCGGTCTCTTTGAGAAACTCCCGTCGGGTTTGCGGATGGCTGGTCATGTCCCGCTTGAACGTGTTCTGCTGTTGCGCGGTGTTCATGGGGCCATGGTGCCGCCAGCCATTTCCGGCGTCCAGCCTGATCTTGGCTTACAGCAGACGGTGCATCTGATCGGTTCTTTTCCTCCGCTACCGGGTCCCGCTTTCCTTGAGCCGTATTCATGCAGCAAGCTAACGCTTCGCTGTCGGAGGGAGGGTTGGGGAGCGTGACCGTCCCGGTCGCACGGGTCGGCGTCCCGCCGACTGGTTCCACGGTGGTGGCCGTGTCCCCAGACAGTGTTCAATCTCGGCGGCGGGATGTTTTCGGCGGGACGCCGAAAACTGCGAGAGCGACGCCCGCGCTCCCCTTTTAATTGCATAGATACTGCTGAGAGCATGCGCGCAAGACCCGTTTTGAACAACGTCCTCGTCGTCGTTCTCGTTCTCGTCCTCGATGGTGCCTTCGTTTTCGAGGACGAGGACGAACAGACGGTCTGGAATTTGCGGACACGCTCTGAAAGGTTGCCACGCGTGTCGCTCGTTTGTTCGCGTTTGTTTTCTGGCCAGAGGCTTATCGTGCCAGCTTACTTGATCCAGTCCGCCTGCCGGAGCGTCTCGGTCTTCTGGGCCAGGCGAAAGATCTGGCGCGCGTTGTGGTGCAGGATCGGGTCCACCAGGTCCAACGCGTCCGCGAGCTTCAGCCAGCCTTCCTCCACCAGTTCCGACAGCGCCTGGGCAATGCCGCGGCGCGCCATGACGGCGTGGCCCAGCACGGGTTCCACGGGGATGTAGTCCCCGCCGAATGGCAGCAGCTTGTTGATCGGCGCCGTGACGATGTGTTTCTTGAGGTAATCCTTGGCCGCCAGCGGATTGATGATCCATGACCAGCACATATCGACGTGCGCATTGGTCCATTGCTTGGTCACGGCGAGCAGTTCTTCGTAGAACGGGTAGCAAATGTGCATGAACACGAACTTTGTGTCCGGCGACACCCGGCAAAGCTCGGCAGCCGAACCCGCGTTCAGCCGCAGGCGGGACAGCGGCATGGAGTTCTGGCCCGCGTAGTAGCCGGTGTGCAATTTCACGGGCAGGCTATGCGCGGTCGCCTGGTCCACGGCCTGCCAGAACAAGTGATCTTCCTGCAGCTTTCGCTCTTCGGCAGTGACCGGGTCCTTTTGCAGAGTCTTCTTGAAGACCGGTTCCGCCTTCTCAGCCGGAACGCGCGCGTAGTCAATATCGCGGCTGTAGGCGTGCTGCGACTTGACCGCGACGGCGTATTTCGCGTAGCGGTCGAACCACCAGTTGATCACGCGGTGCCAATCGGCCAGCGTCTTCACTTCGATGCCCGTGGGT
>CAYIIH010000592.1:0-2420 GCA_964363225.1 uncultured Verrucomicrobiota bacterium
CGAGGACCGCCACGGCGATCTCTGGTTCGGCACGTGGGGTGGCGGTCTCAACCGGCTCCGGGATCGGCGGATTGAGGTGTTTACCATCCGCGATGGACTTGCGGGCGATCGAGTTCAAGCCCTGCATCAGGACACTGAAGGCGTGCTGTGGAGCGGGACCACCGAGGGCCTGAGCCGTCAGGACCCTCAACCCTCAACCTTCAACCCTCAACGCTTCTTCTCGTTCACCACCGCGCATGGCCTGCCGGACAAGCAGGTGAACCAGATTCTTGAGGACGATGCGGGGCATCTCTGGATTGGCTGTGACGAAGGCATTTATCGTGTGGCGAAACGCGAACTGGCCGAGGTGGCCACGGGCCGTGCCGCGCGGGTCGAGTGCCTGCTGCTGGATGAACAGGACGGCCTGCTCGGGGGTGAAACCTACAGCGGCAGCCAGCCCAGTGCCTGCAAGACGCCTGATGGCCGCCTCTGGTTCGCGACGCCGCACGGTTTAGCCATGCTCGATCCCGCCCACATCTCGAGGCGCGATTCGCAACCCAAAGTCTTCATTGAGCGGCTTCGCGTGGGCGACGCCTGGCTTGAGCTGCTGGACGAGCCAGGCGGGGCCATCAAAGGGGCACGTAGCAGCGGACGTGAGTCTGCTCATTCTTCCCTCCAACGAAGTCAGAGCCGACTCACGTCGGCTGCTACCCTCCAGGGGAGCAAGGTCCAGCTTTCCGCTGGCTCCGGTCGTTCGCTGGCGTTCGAGTTCACGGCCTTGGAGTATTTCGCGCCCAAGAAGCTGCGCTTCCGTTATCGGCTGGAGGGGTTTGACCGTGATTGGCACGACGCGGGCGTGCGCCGCACGGCCTTCTACACCAACTTAAAACCGGGTGATTATCGATTCCAAGTCATTGCCGCAAACCGCAACGGCGTGTGGAACGAGCCCGGGGCTTCGTTTGCTCTCCACCTCGCGCCCTATCTCTGGCAGCGGTGGTGGTTCCATCCCGCGTGGCTTTTTGCCGCGGCCCTGGCGGGATTTGGCCTTCATCGTCGGCGAATTCGGCAGATCGCAGCCTGCCAGGAACTCGAAAAGGCGGCGGGGCTGGCGGAGCAACGGGCGCTGTTGGGCGCAGACCTCCACGATGCGGCGGGCGCCAGCCTGTGCCAAATCGTGCGCCAGTGCGAACAGGCTGAAAGCGCTTCCGGCGACGACCGTTTTGCCGCCGTCGCCGCATCGGCGCGCGAAGCTCTGGAGGCCTTTGACGAAACCGTGTGGCTGCTCAAACCCGGCAACGAAACACTCGACCGCCTCGCCTTGCGGATTATTCGGACCGGCGATAAACTGCTCGGCAGTTCTGGCTTGCGCGCACAATGGCAGATGCCGGAGGATTTGCCGGCGCTGCCCCTGAAAGCCACCGCTCAGCGCGATCTCCTCCTGATCGTGAAAGAATCCCTTCATAACGTCCTTAAACATGCGCGGGCAACTGAGGTGTGCTTGCAGCTTGAACTGGCCGATGGCTGCCTGAAGATCGTCATCGCGGACAATGGCTCCGGCTTCGATCCTGCCGCTGCGCCGCCGGATCGGCATGGATTGGCCAATCTGCGCCGGCGGGCGGAGACCTGGGGCGGCCGTTTGGAAATTGTCAGCCGCGTTGGCGCCGGGACGAGAGTCGAAGTGGTCGTGCCCATTGATCTCGTAGCTGCCGACGTGAGGAGGCGGCTGGAATGAGCAGCCGTCAGAGTGAACCCATGAGCATCATTCGGGTCAGCATTGTTGAAGACAATGCCAACGAGCGCCAGTTATTCGCCGATCTGGTCAACAAGTCGGCCGGCTTGCGATGCGCGAGCGTGCATCCCTCGCTGGAGGAGGCGTGCCGTTCGCTGGCCGCGCATCGGCCCGATGTGGTGTTGCTGGACCTCCGATTCGACGGGGAAGGTGCTGCGTGGACGGCACTGCCGGAACTCAAGGCCGCGCTGCCGCAAGCCCAGTTCCTTATGCTGACCCGTTTTGATGATGACCGGGACGTTTTCCAATGCCTGAAGGCCGGCGCCTTCGGTTACTGGCTGAAATCCGAACCGCTGGCCAAAGTGATCGAAGCCATCCGCGATATCCATGCCGGAGGCGCTTCCATGTCGTGTGTCATCGCTCGCAAGGTGCTGACCGAGTTCAACAAACCGGCTGGGAACCCGGAAGTGCTCGCCGCACTCAGCCCGCGGGAGCGCCAAATCCTCGAGTCCATGGCCGTCGGCCATCGCTACAAGGAAATGGCCGGGAAGCTGGGTATCAGCTACGACACCGTGCGCGCGCACATTCGCAGAATTTACGAGAAACTCCACGTCCACTCACGCGGGGAAGCGGTGGCGAAATACCATCAGACTGGCGGAACGGGCACCAGACGGCAGTAGGCAGACGGGCCGGAGCACCGATTTCCAATCGG
>CAYIIH010000593.1:0-2418 GCA_964363225.1 uncultured Verrucomicrobiota bacterium
TCGGCGCGCTGGCTCAGGCGGAGAACGCCGTCACTGGGCGGGTGGCGGCCAATGCAGCGAGCGATGCCCGGGGCGAGTTCACTTTCCGCAATCTTCGGCCCGGCACCTACCGCATTCGCGCCAGCGGGGCCAACGGCTACGTCTATCATGCGGATCGCCAGCTGGTAGAGGCTGCCCCGGGCAAGGCGGTCGCGAACATTGACCTGCGCTTTCCGCCCTCGAAAAAAGGGGCGTGGGAGGTCTTCAACACCGCGCGCGGCCTGGCGGATGACAACGAAATCCGCAAGATCCTGATTGAGCCGGACGGGTCGGTCTGGTTTGCCACCCAGGGTGGGGCTTCCCGGTTTGATGGCCATGAATTTGTCAACTTCACAACGGAAGACGGCCTGCCGGACAATTACGTCCTGAACATGGCCCGCGACAGTCGTGGGAATCTATGGTTCTCCACATCCACTGGCATTGCCCGGTATGACGGAAAGAAAATCGATAGATGGACGGGCGCTCAAGTGGCCAACCACCGATACATTTCCGCCATCTATGCGGCCCCGGACGGGAAGGTGTGGTTCGGTGGCGGCAACGCGCTCACAGTTTTCTCTTTTGATGGGAAAATGTTTTCTTATTTCAAGGGAACCAACGGGCCGCCGGGCAGAGTCAGAACAATGGCTGGCGACGGAAAGGGAATCATCTGGATGGCAAGCAATGCGGGATTGCTCCGCTTCGACGGAACCAACTTCATCAACGTGACGAGACAAGCGGGCTTTGAAATAAGCGAAACAGAAACGTCGAGTGTCGATGCGAATGGCAAGGTTTGGTTTGGTTTTGGCGATCGGGCCGCAAGCTATGACGGAACGAATGTCGTCACGTACGACCAGAGTCAGGGACTGGGGCTTGCAGGGGTCAATTGCACCCACATCGCTCCGGATGGGGCAATCTGGTTTTCGGGCCAGGGCGGAGCTTCACGCTTCGATGGGACAAATTTCCTGAATTTCACCAAGGAAGATGGTCTGCCGAGCGACTACATCATCTTTGTGACCAGTTCGCCAGACGGGGTGATGTACTTCGGAAGCTATCGAGACGGCGCGGGTCGGTACGATCCCAAGACGTTCATCAGCTACACCACGGCGGATGGTTTGGCCGCCAATTCCACGTGGGGCAGTTTCCTGGCGGCGGATGGCGCGGTATGGTTTGGCCACGACTCTCCAGGTACACCTTGGGTTCGGGTCGCGGGAATCTCGCGCTTCGATGGGCGGCAGTTCACCACCTTCGCGCAAACCAACCGCATCTTCGTCTCCGGCTCCCTGGCGCAAACCCGTGACGGCGTCCTATGGATTCCAACGGCCGATGGCGTGATCCGTTTCGGTGGTACGAACTTCGTCCGCTCCGCCGCGGTGGATGACCTGGCAGGCGGCGGTGTGTTGACGATGGCGACGGCGGCTGATGGATCGGTCTGGGCGGGGACAGCGAGTGGTTTGTCGCATTTCGTGGATGGACGCTGGCAGAATTTTCCCAGTCCCGGTGGAATGCAGATTTCCAGCATCGTCTGTGACTCCAAAGGAACGGTCTGGGCAGGATCATTGCAGGGATTGTCCGTTTGGCGCTTTGATGGCGCTGGCTTTCAACCCTTGAGTACCGCGTCCGGTTCATTCAGCAACTCTGTAATCAGCCTGTCCATTGATCGGGATGACTCGCTCTGGATCGGCACGGATGCGGGAGCGGTGCGGTTTGACGGCCAAGAACTCACGCGCATCACGAAATCAAAGGGGCGGCTCGCGCATAATGTTGTCCAATGCATTTATCGCGACCGCCACAACGTGCTTTGGTTCGGCACCCGGGCTGGCGCCACGCGGTTTGACGGCGCGGTGTGGTCCACCTTAACGAAGGCCGATGGCTTGGCCGGCAGCGATGTCCGCACGATCTGCGAGGATAAATCGGGCGCGCTCTGGTTCGGCACGGACCGGGGCGTCACGCGCTATGTGGCGCCGCGTGTTCCCGCTCCGCCACCGCGCGTCACGGTGCTGTTGGATAAAACCTACGAGCCGGGAGCGGCGCTGCCGTCCATCGAACGCGGACGGCGGGTGGACTTGAAGATCAACGTGGCCGACCACAAGACCCGAACGGAACTCCGCCGGTTTCGCTGGCAGGTCGTCCCTGGACGGCCGACGGCGGAGGCGTTGCGAGATGAGCCGGGTAGGGCCGACCTGCTGGTCGGCCTGGACGCGCGGCAGCGCGTCCCTACCTTCAGGTTGCTGGCTCTGCCACCAATGCGCCGGGCGGCAGATTGTTGATGCCGCACGAGTCGCACCCGCGGTCGGCCGCTTCGTCCACGGGGCGGAGCGACAGTTCTTCGCTGCCGGGATTCACGCCGAAGCGCCCGCACTCGGCCTCGATGAACGCTTGCGTGAATTCGGCCAGGGCGCG
>CAYIIH010000594.1:0-2418 GCA_964363225.1 uncultured Verrucomicrobiota bacterium
CCGCCTACATCATGCCCTCCGGCGGCTCGAAGAGCCCGGGCGGCCGGAAACACGCGATGCACCTTCGCCTCATCGAGAAAATGATGAATGATGAACTGCCGAAGAAAATCGGCGCGGCGCGATCCATGGCCAAGGCATTTGAACTGCTGCGCGCCTACGCGACCATCGGCGATTTTCTCGCCTACCAGTATGTGACCGACCTGAACTACGGTCCCCTCACCGCATTTTCGGAAATGGAATTCGTGGTGCCGGGCCCCGGCGCGTTCAGCGGCATTCACAAATGCTTCAGCGATCTCGGCGGCCTGACCGAGGCGGAGATCATCAAGGTCGTCACCGAACGCCAGCAGGAGGAATTTCAACGGCTCGGCCTCGCGTTCCGCTCGCTGTGGGGTCGTCCGCTGCAACTGATCGACTGCCAGAACCTGTTCTGTGAAATCGATAAGTATTCCCGGGTTCGGCATCCTGAGTTCAACGGCAAGACGGGCCGAACGCGGATCAAGCAGCGGTTTACCGCCAACGTGAAACCCGTGGTGCTTTGGTTCCCGCCCAAATGGGGCTTGAACGACTTGATCAAGAAAGGCGTTCCCCATGTTTAGGAGCTTTTCCGGCAACACCGCCGACGAGACCTGGCTCCGGGTGATCGCTGCGCTACGCGACGGACACGGAATTCGCGATCAACCCAGCCGCGGCGGTCCCACCAAGGAAATCCTGCACGCCGCCATCGCGGTCGAGAACCCCCGCGCGCGCTGGGTGATTTCGCGACATCCGGCTCTGAATCCCGCTTACGCTTTCGCTGAATTGATTTGGACGGTGAATGGCCGCGAGGACTCGGCGTTTCTGACCTACTTCAACTCGAAACTCCCGGAGTTGGCCGGCGACGGCCCGACGTTTCACGGCGCCTATGGCAAACGCCTGCGACGCCATCTCGGCTTCGACCAATTCGCCCGAGCCTGCCACGCGTTGAAAAACACCCCCCACAGCCGGCAAGTGGTCTTGCAGATTTGGGACGACAAGATCGATCTTCCCGACGAGAACGGCGCGCCGGTTTCCCCGGACATTCCGTGCAACCTCGTCTCCCTGCTGAAGGTCCGCGACGGCCGGCTGGAGTGGACCCAAGTGATGCGCAGCAACGATATTTTTCGCGGCATTCCCTACGATTTCGTCCAGTTCACCTGCCTTCAGGAAATCTTCGCGGGCTGGCTGGGCGTCGGTCTCGGCTCCTACTGCCACGTCAGCGACAGCCTGCACGCGTATGAGAGGGACTTGAAAAACATCCTCGCAGCGTCAGCGGTTGCACCATCGGAGGATACATCCAGCCTCGCATTACCGCTCTCCGATTCGGAAAAAGTGTTTCAAGACCTCGCACATTCTGTTGAGCGCATCATCGACCATGACACCTCGCCTGCGGATCTGCTCGCTGCGTTGAACGGCTGTCGGTTGCCGACGGCTTACAAGGACATGCTGGCGGTCCTCACCGCGGAAGGACTGCGGAATCGTGGCGCGACGTCGGCTTACATGGAAGCGATCAACGTCTGCGCCAGTCCGCTGCATCGGCAACTTTGGCAACGCTGGCTTGCCCGCTATCCGGTGAAATCGATCGTGCAGACCTGAACTCTTTTTCGCGCGGTCAGTGGCACTCGCGATCCTTGGGAACAAACTGTTCAAACAGACGAGCATCGACCACGCTTCTGGTGGCACCAAAGGACTCTTCGATTTCGATATCCCATGCACCTTTCCGCGAATGATGCTCTACATTGATGAACCCGGCTCGCACCAGGCACGCGGAAGGGGCACGCAGGAGTCATGTTTTGGGGTTTGGGGGGGCCGCCTTGGAGGCGAGACTGAAAGCTGCGCGCCATGCCGCGCACCTTGCGTCTCGAGTTCGAGGGCGGAATTTGCCACATGAACAATGCGTCTGAGGCGCACAAGTCGCGGTGTTTACCGCAGCGCGATCTTCTCCGGCGAGAAGACCAAGGCGGCCTTCCAGCAGTGCATGGGAGAGGTCGGTGTGCGCACGGGCCGGAAGGTGCACGCGTGGAGCCGTCGCCCGCATGCAAAGCTGGCGCGAAAACCCCAGCTCACCCCAAACCCCAAAACATGACCCCTTCTGCTTGGCCCGCCTGATGTCCGCCTCCCCACGCTGGACGCGTGACCAGATCCGCGCCGCCCGCCTGACTCCCTTGTTGCCGCTCCTCGAAAAACGCGGACTGCCGCTCGTCGCAACCGGGGGCGGCAACCCTGGTCGCCTGCGGCGCCGCCAAAGGCGGGTAAACCCTGGTCGCCTGCGGCGCCGCCAAAGGCGGGTAAACTTCCAGTTGGCGGCCTTCCCCGGTCTCGTCGTCAAAGACCCGTATTGGCGCTGGCCCGAGCGCGAGCTCGGCGGCAACGCCATCGACTTCCTTGTCCAGGTGCTCGGCC
>CAYIIH010000595.1:0-2404 GCA_964363225.1 uncultured Verrucomicrobiota bacterium
CTCCCGGATGCGGGCACGGTCCGGATTTGCGGGCGCGAAGCGCACGGCTTTTCTGCAGAGGAGCGTCCGGTTAAAATGGTGTTTCAAACTTACGCTCTTTTTCCGCATCTGACCGTCTGGGACAATGTCGCCTTCGGCTTGCGGATGAAACGCCTGCCGAAAACGGAGATCGAAAGACGCCTCCAAAGAATCCTCGAGCTGGTGCAAATCTCCGCCCTGGCCAACCGCAAGCCGCCGCAGTTGTCCGGCGGCCAAAAGCAGCGCGTGGCCATGGCGCGGGCCATTGTCAATGAGCCGCAAATCCTGCTGCTGGATGAGCCGCTGGGCGCGCTGGACCTGAAACTGCGCAAGGAACTGCAAGTCGAGTTGCTCAATCTGCAGCGCCGATTGGGCATCACCTTCATTCATGTCACTCACGACCAGGAGGAAGCGCTCGTCTTGAGCGATCGCATCGCGGTCATGCGCGCCGGCCGCATCGAGCAACTGGGTGCCGCGGCGGAGTTGTACGAGCGGCCCCGGACACGCTTTGTGGCGCAATTCCTGGGCACCTGCAATGTCTTCGACGCCACGGTGCGTCAGCACGCTGCCAACGGCTTTTTCGCCGAAACGGCTTTAGGCGAGTTGCGAGTGGATTTGAGTCTGCAAACGCCTCCGGCCCAAGGACGCCAACAGATCGCGCTGGCGATCCGGCCGGAAAAAGTCCACCTGTGCTTGCCCGGACAGTCCAGCGGCGAGAACCAGGTGAAGGCGCGCGTCGAGCAACTCATTTATAACGGCGCAGAAACGCAATACCTGCTCCGGTCGAGCGGCCAGCAAATCAAGGTCTGCGCGCTCAATGCGAAAATTGGAACTCAGGGTTACGAGGTGGGTAATGAAGTAGCGGTTTGCCTGCCGCCGGAGAGTTTGATCGTGCTGGAGGATTAGCTAAGCAAGTGAACCATCGCGTCAAAGCTGAGATTCGTTATGGCGAGCATTTTACGAGCGCCGGCCAAATCCTGCGCTCGGCCCTGGTGAGCGGGCCGGGCATCGTTTGGGTAACGACGTTTTTGTTGCTGCCGCTTGTGGCCATTGGCGTCATCAGCTTTTTGTCCAAGGGCGCTTACGGCTGGTTCGAGCCGCCGTTTACCCTCTACAGTTACAAGCGGTTTGTCGGATTTGGGCTGCTCGGCTTCGACATTCTCTATCCTATCATCATCCTGCGCAGTTTCGTGCTGGGCGCGGCCACGGCCTTCCTTTGTGCCGCCGCGGCCTTTCCACTGGCCTTTTTCATTTGCGGATTGAAGCCGCGTTACAAGAACGTGGCGCTGACGTTGGTCGTGATCCCGCTTTGGACAAATCTCATGATCCGCACCTACGCCTGGCAAATCATTCTGGGTCCGCAAAGTTGGCTCAGCCACCTGGCGGCTGCCCTGGGCCTGGTGCCCACCGGCGCCGGCCTTTTTCCGAGCACCTTGGCCGTGTACATCGGCATGGTTTGCGATTTTCTGCCGTTCTTGGTGTTGCCGTTGTACGCGTCGGCGGAAAAGCTGGATTGGAGCATCGTGGAAGCGGCGCAGGATCTGGGCGCCAACGCGTTCAACACTTTCCGGCATGGCATTCTGCCGCAGGTCATGCCCGGTCTGGCGGCCGGCTTTATTCTCGTGTTGATTCCGGCGACCGGCCAGTTTGTCATTCCAGATTTGCTGGGCGGCGGGAAGACCGTCCTGCTCGGCAATCTGATTCAGCAGCAGTTCTTGCAGAGCCGCGACTGGCCCTTTGGCGCGGCGATTGCGTTCCTCACGATGGGGCTGTCCATGGCGGGCCTCTGGCTTTACGTGCGACTGACGGCCTGCAAAGGAGAAGAGACTCTTTTATGAAACGCTCCACGCGCCTCATCGGGACCTTGGCGGGAGCGCTTTATCTTTTCATGTACGCGCCGATTGTGGTGGTGGTGGCCTATTCTTTTAACGCCGCGCGCGACGGGTTTATTTGGAAGGGCTTCTCCTGGCAGTGGTATGAAAAGCTGCTCGCGAATGAGACCGCATTATTGGCGCTGGAAAACACCCTGATCTTGGCTGGTGTGAGCACGGCAATTTCGACCGTCCTCGGCACCATGCTGGGGGTTGGGCTGGCCCGCTATTGGTTTCCGGCCAAGAAGCTCTTTTCCTGGCTGATGTATGTGCCGGTGGTCATTCCCGATATCGTCATGGCGGTGGCGGTATTCTTGTTTTACTCGCTGGTTCATCAGTGGACGGGGCTGTTTCAACTCGGTTTAACGACCATGATTATCGCCCACGTCACTTTTCAGATTCCATTTGTGGCCATCGTGGTTCGCTCGCGTTTGGCTGGATTGGACCCGGCGCTGCAGGAGGGTGCAGGTCAATAAAGTCGCAGGCATGGATGGCTACAAGAGACTCAGGCGGCT
>CAYIIH010000596.1:0-2396 GCA_964363225.1 uncultured Verrucomicrobiota bacterium
CTCAGAACCCCGGACCTGGATGGAACTGGACTGAGCCCACTAATTCAAAAATCAGGCGCAGTTCGGTGCCGGGGAAAAGAGTTTCGGTGGCGGTCAGTTCGTCACATAAATGCTGGAGTGTTTCGTCATGGGCAGCGGTGCTTAATCGATGCACTCTGACCGTTAAGGTTTTTTGATCAGGGTCGGGTCTGAGATCCACCGCGCTTTGCAGGACTTGCCTGACCAAAGCTCGGCCATCATCTTCCCGCTTCAGTTTCTCACGCACAAGATGCACCAGAGCGGTCTCGGCCCGGTAAGCAATGAGCTTGATGGTATCGATAAAGTGTTTTTTGGCCGTACTGAGTTGGCTGAATTTGTCCTTTTCCGGCAGATCCTTCAGCAGAACATGTTGGGGAGTCTCTTTGCGGCTGGCGAGGAGTTTCTCCAACTCCTCTTTTCGCGTTTGAATGCTCTGCAGCAGTTTGCCTTTCTTGAGCTCGTAAGCCCCTATTTCTGGCGCGCTCGGTTTCTCCGGCAAGCCCAGCGCCCCAAATTGGCTCTGGTCCCGCGCCAACTGCCCCCGCTGGCTGCGGATCTGGCTATCCCACTGCCGCCAGGCCGGGTTGACCAGTCGGGTGGTGTCAGGAAGCGGTTCAATCCCATACTCCACGAGCCGGTCTAAGGAGTAGTGCTCCTGCATGTATTTGAAAAAGTTTTCCTGGCACCATCTGGCGAACATTCCCACGGCCACCGTATCCAGAAGGCTGAGGTAATCGCTGGCCAAAATCGAAGTTTGGTGCCCCCGATCATCCCGATGCCGCACCTCCCGCACCCACAAGCCATTGCGCAAACAAATCCCTCGTTCGGCCAGATCCAACTTCACCACTTCGCCATGGATCAACCGAACTTCTCGCCGGACGAATTCTTCGGCCGCCCAATCCGGACCCGGAAATTTGTGATACGAAATGACCGCAATGCGCTCCGCTTTCATCTCGGCCATAAACTGTGGCGAGTAACCTTCCCGATCAAAGATGAGGGTAAAGCGGTGCCGTCGCGGGTGGGCCGCCAACTCCGCTTCGGCCGGCTGATGAGGCACCTCCGCTTTGAGCCGGGGAATGATGTCCTGGCGCAAGACCTCCAGTAATCCCGGATCGACCGCTTTGGTCACCACAAAAAACGGCTGGCCGTCCATCGCATTGACCCAGTAATCGGTCGTTCCTCGCAAGCAGAGCCGCTCCCGGCTGACATAGCGGCGAGGCAATTGGGTCAACTGGCCGTGATAGACCCGCACATGGCCGTCAATGTAAAGAGTGCCCGCCGCTTCCGGCGCACCCGCCATCCATTCCTGGGAAAGCGTCCTGCTCCATTGGCCGGTCCGTGCTGCATCCCCGCAGAGAAGACCGATCTTTTCACGCAGCGTTTTGACTTCCGGCATCCGATCCAGCCCTAGCATCTTGCCCCACTCTCCGGGAGCCTCATAACGCAGGGCCTCCAACGAGCGGATCCGGGCCAGAGCTAAAAAAGCCAGGACCAAAAAGATCGTTTCGATGGGATAAAATCCATTCGGCAGAGAGAAGGTCGATCGGGTGTGCCGCAAGAGCCCGAAACCCAGCAGCGCAGGCAACGCACAGATCACTCCGCCCAGGGGCACATCGTCCACCACCTCAAAGACAATCGGGGCTGACTCCAGCAACCCCATCGCGGCGAAGAGCCGCTCGCAACTCCGCGTCGTCGCCACTCCCATCGGAGCTTGCTGATCGGCCGCGCTCCGCTGGCGCTTGGTCGTGGCCGTAAGGCTGCACGACTCGGACGGGGAGACCTCTTCTACTTCAACGGCGTCCTTTTTTTTGATGCAGCCGGCCGCTATCAATGGCCTTATGCAAGGTGCTGGCCAACACGCCCATTTCCGCGCTGAGGGCAGGCACTCTCTGCCCTTGGTCCAGCAACCGTTGCGCTTGCGCCAATCGCTCCGGGTCGAGTTTGCGCCCCTGGCGTTTGGCGGGCGGGTGGTAAAACCCCTTCGACCCTCGTTCCCGGAACTTCTTCACGCAGCGCTTGACCGTCGTCAGCGAGAGACCAAAGGTTCTGGCGATTTGCCCCTGACTGGCCGTCCCATTGACGATCAGTTGCGTGGTGAACATCCGAAACGTGGCCAAGTCGCCTTGCTCATGAGTCAAGACAGGCAGATGTCCGTTGAAATACACCACCTGATCACCACGGCGTTCGAAAGCCAGTTCCGGCGTGATCAGAGTGGTCCCTTCCGGAAAAATCGGCAATTGCGCTTGAGGCATGGCCCGATCTTTGTGCCCCATTTCATCTAAAGCAAGCGATCCGTTTCCAGCTCTTCACCCCCAACTCAGGGTCATCCTACTTCCACCAACCTATTCCACTTCCCGCTACAAGTCAGGATGTCTGAG
>CAYIIH010000597.1:0-2395 GCA_964363225.1 uncultured Verrucomicrobiota bacterium
GGTCTTGCGCCCAAAATAGGTCAAAGAGTGACAAAGAATCTAATGAGGGATTTCCGCAGTTGGAACGTAGTTATGGGTGGGGTTTGACGTAACTGAGTCATCTCTCAAAGAACAGGCGTATGGCTTGTTGTCTGACTAAACCTGGTTAAAAAGAAAAACACCGATGAAAATGAAACTAAGAATTATTCAAACTGCTCTCCTCACCGCGCTGGGCTTCATGGCCGCATCCTCAACGCAAGCTGCGAATGCATCTGCGCTCATGGAACCGGTCAAGTCGGCATACGACCGTTAAATCAAAATGGGCGCACGACTGAAATCTTCAAAAACGCTGAAAGAGCCTGTTTTTTCGTGACATAATATCTAGTAGTATAGATATTATACGCATGAACTCTCCCAAACCAGCTCCATTGTTCGAACAGATCGCTCAAATCCATCGCATGGAACGCGGCAAACTTTCCGTCATGCGCGAAGGTCCCCAGGGAACCCACTACAAGCATCAAGTCTGGGAAAACGGCAAGAACCTTTCCCGCTACGTCTCTCCCGATCAGGCCCAGGCCCTCCAGCAAGCCATCGACGGTTATCACAGGTTTCAGGACCTGACCGAGCAATACGCCCAACAGGTCATCGACGTGACACGCGCCGAACTGAGCGCCCGCTCAAAAAAAAAGACGTACCACCTCCGCCGGAAATCCTCCTGGCCCAAGACCAGGAAATCCAGCAGTTGATGGCCCGCTTTGCGGCCAGCGAGCCCAACGGGGTGGCCGTCCAGCAACTCGAAGGACTGGTGCGCACGGCCCTCTTCAAGCCGGCCACCGCGCTGGTCGGCCATTTGTTGCAAGGCGCCGCCGATCGCATCGATGCAGCCTATCAGCCCAAACCGGGGGAACAACGCAAGGGACGGGTGCCCCTCAGAGTGCACTGCATTTTTGGATTCTTCATCCTGGAGCGCGACTACTATTATCACGAAGGCAAAAAGCAGGGTCATTATCCGGCCGATGCCGCGCTGGGACTGGAGCAAGGCAATACGCCGGCTTTGGCGCGGTTGGTGTGTCTGGAAGGAGCCGATGAGTCCAGCTTTCAAAAGGCCGAGAACCATTTACGGGAAACCGGCGGCATCGATTTCTCGGCCCGCCAGATTCAGCGGTTGGTCGGTCCGATTGGAGCCGCCGCCCAGAGTTGGCAAGAACGAGAGGCCCAACGACCCGAGCCCGAGAGTAAGGCCGTGCCGGTGATGTATGTGAGCGGTGACGGGACCGGTGTGCCGATGCGCCCAGAGGAACTGGAAGGGCGCCCGGGCCAACAGCCCGATGGTGGGGCCAAAACACGCATGGCGTATCTGGGCTGCGTCTTCACCCAGCACAAACGAGATGAAGAGGGCCACCCGATTCGCGACCACGACTCGACCACCTACGTTTCCTCCTTTGGTTCCATCGACGAGTTTGGACCCCTCTTGCGGCAGGAGGCGATCCGGCGCGGGCTGCCCTTGGCCCTGCAGGTCGTTCTGCTCATTGACGGGGCCGTGGGGTTGGCCCACATGGGACGAGATTGCTTTGGCACCGCCCTTCAGATCGTCGATTTCTATCACGCTCTGGAACACGCCGGCAAAGTTTTGGTGGCCCTCTTGGGCAGCAAGGAGCATCCGGAATATAAACCCCGACTCCATCGCTGGGCCAAAGAGCTCCTCAAAGACCAAGTGGAGAAACTCATGGCGCAAGTCCGCCACGAGTGCGCTGGGAAGTCCCAAGCCCAGGCGGTGGAAAAGGAACTGGGCTACTTCGTTAATAACGTCGCCCGCATGCAATACGGCACCTTCCGCCGCCAAGGATTCTTCATCGGTTCGGGGGTCATCGAGGCCGGGTGCAAGACCGTCATCGGAGCTCGCTGTAAACAGTCCGGCATGTTCTGGGGAAAGCCCGGCGCCGAAAATGTGCTGGCCTTGCGCTGCATCCACGCCAGTCGCCGACTGGATCAGTTCTGGAAAGAGCGGCTCAACGCCCACGCCGCCCGCAACGATTGTTTGGCGCTGGCGGAGTAGCCGAAGAATTCAGTCGTGCGCCCAAAGCAGAACGAAACGTCTTTTGGTCCTGGCGCCTGGAGTGGTACAGCTCTACCGTGGGGAATGCTGGACAAAGAACGCGGCCGCTTGTGAACGACGGCTGAACTGAAGCTTGTCCAAAACGTTACTGAGGTAGTTCTTCACGGTCTTGTCGCTCAAGCCGAGATCCACGCCGATCTCCTTGTTTGTTTTCCCTTGAGCGACCAGGGCGATCACCCGGCGTTCCTGGGCCGAAAGCAACTGGAGCTTGTCCTTCGCGGCCGGTTCGGCGAGTTTTTTCACGCGCCCCATCACGTGGCGCGTCACTGCGGGATCCAGAATGGAATGGCCTTCAGCGAC
>CAYIIH010000598.1:0-2389 GCA_964363225.1 uncultured Verrucomicrobiota bacterium
GCGAGACTCCGTCGAGCCGTGGAATCCCGTCCCACAAGCAGTCACGGCTCGACGGAGTCTCGCCCTACCAGCTCTTCGTGGCGGTTCCACGGCGCTGGGGCACTCCCGGGCGAGGTTTTCACTTCCTGGCAACGCTCTCGTCAATTCCTCATAAATCCCCCAGCCCTTCGGGCCACCACTTCGCATGAGAATAACGAGTGTTGGTACACAACGACTTGCTCCTACTTTCGAGGTAACCGGACACTCGGAACGCGGCCTACAGGCTGCAGCAGGCTGGCGGTTCCACGATTCAACCGTCTGAAGTCGGCGCTCCGCGTCTCTTCCGGTTCATGGTCCGTGCGCACCGGCAATTGAAACAGGAGACTGTCCTGAATTTCCGGCTTTTCTCCAGGCACTTTTTGTTTCACTTTACCCGCGTGATGAAAATGAATTCCTTCAAAGACAGGTCGCACAAGTCAGTTTCCATCGGAAACGTTCGCCTTGTCTTCCTGCTGGGTTTATTCTTGTTCGGCCGTGGCGGCGGGCCCAACGCTCTGGCGGCCGAACCGCTCCCGGCTGCATCCACGAACCGCTTGGATCGCGCCAACCCTCTTCTCTATCGCAATGCCGCCGGCGAAATTGTGACGGCAACTTCAGTCGATGAGTGGCTGCAACGGCGCGCCGCCATCCTGACTGGAATGCAAGAGGTGATGGGGCCGTTGCCGGGTCCGGAAAAGCGCTGCCCTCTCGACGTCGAAATTCACGAGGCAGCGGATTGCGGCTCCTACATTCGCCGTTATATCACCTTCAGCCCTGAGCCAAAAGGACGCATCCCCGCTTACTTGCTCATCCCGAAGAAGGCCCTGGCCGCCCACCAGTCGTTTCCGGCCGTGCTCTGTCTGCATCCGACGGACAATGAGCTTGGCCATAAGGTCGTCGTGGGATTGAGCAACAAGCCGGACCGCGATTACGCGCGCGAACTGGCGGAAAGAGGCTACGTCACGCTCGCCCCCGCTTATCCTCTCCTGGCCAATTATCAACCCAATCTCAAAGCCTTGGGCTACCAGAGCGGCACGATGAAAGCCGTTTGGGACAACATCCGCAGCTTGGATTTGCTCGAATCCCTGCGCTTCGTCAAACCGGGAAAATTCGGCGTCATTGGCCATTCGCTGGGCGGCCACAATGGCCTTTATACCGCCGTCTTCGATGATCGCATCCAAGTGGTGGTGTCCAGTTGCGGTTTCGATTCGTTCCTCGATTACATGGGCGGCGATATTAAAGGGTGGACGAGCGAACGGTACATGCCCCGGTTGCTGAAGTATCCACTCAAGGAAATACCGTTTGATTTTCATGAAGTGATCGCAGCGCTCGCGCCGCGTTATTGCTTCGTCAGCGCCCCCTTTTACGATGACAACTTCAAGTGGCGCAGCGTCTATCAAATCGAGGAAGCCGCCGCCAGGATCTATCAACTGTACGAGGCCCGGGATCACCTGCGCGTCGAACATCCGAATTGCGCCCACGACTTTCCGAAAGAGATGCGCGAGCTGGCCTACAAGCTCTTCGATGATCAGTTGCGGCCAGCCGCTCCCGAGTTGAAATGAACAAGGAATTCATGGCCGAAGCCATCCGGTTGTCGCTGGAGCGGTTGAACTCGGACACGGCGGGCCCTTTCGGAGCCATGATTTGCCGCGAGCTGGCTCTGCCCCTGCCTCAGCGCAGCTTGCCCATGATCCGGCTGACTCCTGTCTTGCAACTTTCCGCGGCTGAGGTTGGATTATGCCATGTTTCAATATGTCGCTCACGTCCAAGAAAAAGGCTGGCAACCCGGCCCCTACGAAGGTGTGGAATTGCTGGTTCTGCACAAAAACGAAACCACTGGTGGAGTCACGGTTCTCCGCAAATTCAGAGCGGGTCTGACCGTTCCGGCCCACACCCATCCGCTGGCCAACGAGTTGGTCTATATTCTTTCCGGCGAATGGGAGGAATCGGGCGCCACTTACACGACCGGCACATTTTTCTTTGCGCCGCGCGGCGAACGCCATGGCCCCCACGTCGCCAAAACCGAAGTGATCAGCCTGACGGTCTTTGACGGGCCGTTGACGGTAGCCTGACCCAATTGTTTCACGTCCTTTTTTCATTAGCCGGGGTAGGAACGGCTCGTCCCCACGTGGCTTGCGTAAACAAGCTGTCACCGCCACGATTCATGGTCCGTTGGCAGGTCCAAGTTGAACAGGCGAGGTCCCATAGACAGCAAGCCGCCACGCGATCAGCCATCCAGGGCGGCGTGTCCCCGAACAACAACAACGGGCCGAGAATCTGCACTGGGCCAACTGTAACAGGGTCAGCAGACAACGGACGATTCTGCTGAAAAACCCGCTGACTACTTTTTAGCCCTTGAAGAGGTCGGGGG
>CAYIIH010000599.1:0-2362 GCA_964363225.1 uncultured Verrucomicrobiota bacterium
AAACGCCGAGCGGGCAAGCTGCCCGCGCTCCTTTCGCACCATTGAATCAGCCCTGCCGTGCAGGCAATCATGACAATGTTCTCATTGCAATTGTGCGCGAAGCGGCTTATGAATGGTGACTTATGAAGCAGCATATTCTGGTGGTCGATGACGAAGCCCCGATTCGTGAGTTGCTGGAATCGTATTTCAAAAAGCGAGGTTATCTTGTCACCACGGCCGCCAATGGCCAGGACGCCCTGCGTTTGGCCAACGAGGACGAGATTAAGTTGCATTTGGTCATCCTCGATGTGGTGCTGGCGGATTCAGATGGCCTGGAATTATTGGCCGAACTGAAAGCAGCCCATCCGAATCTTCCCGTCATCATCATGACAGGGATTGGTTTCGAGGAAGAACTATTGCAGGAGGCGCTCCAGAAAGGCGCCTCCGGTTACGTCAGCAAAACCCTGCCGCTGGACCAGTTGCTGATGGAGGTCCATCGCACGCTCAATTACCGGCAGTGATCCCTCCTGAACCATGATCACTGCTGTCTCCCCTGGCGTCCGGGAGCAAAGACCGTGTGCTCTGGACCCTGTCTTGCGGGAACGGGATGAGCGGTTGGAATCGCTGAAAGCCGTCGTGGGACGACTGGCGCACGACTTTAACAATTTTCTGGTTCCGCTGCTCGGTTACGTGACTCTCATCAAAGAAGAGGTGCCGCCGGATTCTTCGGCGGCACAGTATGCCACAACCCTGGAAACGGCCGCCCGGCGAACCGAGAACTTCGTCGATTCGATTTTGCTGGCCGTTCGCCCGCAACGACGTTTTGCCCCTAAGCTGTGCGATTTTGCCCAACTGGCTGGACGCGCCATTAAAACCTGGCAGGAATCTCTGCCGGCGACGGCCCAGGTGACGGTCAACCAAACGCTCCATCCCTGCGTCTTGGTCCTGGACGAGAACCAATGGCTGAACGTGTTTCGGCAATTGCTGAGCAATGTCCGATTTGCGCTGGCCACCGGGGGCACGCTCGCAATCTCACTCCAGCCGGGAACACTCACCGCCGAGGAAGCAGACCGGTTGAGCCTGGCTGATACGAGCGTCGTGCAACTTCTGGTTCGCGACAACGGCTTCGGCATGTCCGAAAGCACTTTGAAACGAGCCTGCGAACCCTTTTTTACCACGCGCAGCAACAGTCCCGGCACGGGTTTGGGCCTGACCATTGTTCATAGTGTGGTTAAGCTGCATGGCGGACAATTGCTTCTGGAAAGCGCCGAAGATGCCGGAACGACGGTCACGATCTGGCTGCCCGTCACGAAGGCTCCCGAGGATCATCCCCAAGCTCAGCCGGGGCCGCGGCCCTCAGCAGGTTCACCCGGCCTGCACCGCGGCGGCACTAAAGTCCTGCTGGTGGAAGATGATCCCATGGTGCGCGAAGTCATCAAAGCTTGCCTGCAAAAGTCGCAATTGGATGTCTATGTCGCCCAAGACGGCAGCGAAGGACTCAAGCTCTTTCAGAAGCACTGCAAAGACCTGGCCCTGGTTGTCTCGGACATCACCATGCCGAAAATGAACGGCCTCGAGCTGTACGAAAACATTCGCAAGCTCGACGCGAATATTCGGGTCATCCTCGT
This sequence comes from uncultured Verrucomicrobiota bacterium, assembly GCA_964363225.1. Lineage (GTDB taxonomy): Bacteria > Verrucomicrobiota > Verrucomicrobiia > Limisphaerales > CAYIIH01 > CAYIIH01. The sequence continues at coordinate 1,608 of CAYIIH010000599.1, forward strand.
CAGCGGAGACCCCGACATTAAACTGGAAGAGGCGCTGGCCAAACTGGGCGCCCAGCGCCCGCCCTTGATCAAGAAACCGTTCAGTTTGAAGGATTTCAACGCGGCCATCCGCTTGCACCTCGGCCTGACAGCTTGAATCGGGCGGCCCCCCGTCCTGCGGTCAGGCCGATTCCACTTCTTCGCTCTCCAGGAATCCCTGCAACTGGCGGATGCGCGTCGGATGTCGCATTTTGCGGAGGGCTTTGGCTTCGATTTGACGAATGCGCTCGCGGGTCACCTTGAATTGCTTGCCCACTTCCTCCAAAGTGCGTGAGTAGCCATCCCCCAGCCCAAACCGCAATTCCAACACTTTCCGTTCCCGTTCCGTCAAGCTGGTCAGCACATCGCCCAGTTTGTCCTTGAGCAGACTATAGCTCGTCATGTCGGAGGGGTTTTCGGCGGCTTTATCCTCAATGAAATCGCCAAAGTTCGTATCTTCGCTGTCTCCGACCGGTGATTGCAGGGAAATGGGTTGCTGGGCCATCTTCATCACGGTGCGGACCCGGTCAACGGGTATCTGCATTTCGTCGGCGATCTCTTCTGGAGTCGCCTCCCGGCCGAAGTCCTGCACCAGTTGTTTCTGGACCCGCATCAGCTTGTTGATGGTTTCGATCATATGCACCGGGATGCGGATGGTGCGGGCTTGATCGGCGATGGACCGGGTGATGGCCTGGCGAATCCACCAGGTCGCGTAGGTCGAGAATTTGTAGCCCCGG
>CAYIIH010000600.1:0-2343 GCA_964363225.1 uncultured Verrucomicrobiota bacterium
TCAAATCTCACCGCCCGCTGGCGTCGGCAATGTCAAAATGAGAATTGCTGTCAGGTTGTAGTCCTGGCCGTCATTCATGTCCCAGCCGTAGGGCGGGAACACGATCCACCAGGAGAGCTTGCGCATGGCGGCATCGTCCTTGGGCAGGCCGCAGTCCTGGTGCAAGTCATTCACGAGCAGCTCGCGGGAGGCCTGGAAGTCCTCATCCAGACCGCCGACCTTTTGCGTGGTGGGCCAGTTGCCGCCCGCTTGCGGCGACTGCAGGAGGTGGACGCCGTATTGGTAAAGGTATTCCGGCGAGGGCAGCGTGAGCGAGTTCAGCACGTAAGCGCGGCCCTGGATGGAAGGGAACATCTGCGGTGGCCGCAGCAGCGGCCGGTGCATGTCCGCGAGGAAATCGTGACTATAAACTTCCAGCGCTCCATTGCGGGCGCGTTCGGCAAAGAAAAACAGGCAGTTGTCGGGCGCGCCCGGGGCGAAGCACACGCTGCCGCTGACCTTCAAGCCGCGCCGCTGCCAGTTGAGGACGGCCAGCATCGCCAGATAGGCTGCGGCCAGCGCCACGAACTCCTCGCCTTTCGCGGTCAGCGCGGCCCCCTTGAGCAGGTCCAGACGAATACGTTGGACGGCGGCGGTGACGACGCGATAGGCGTAAAACGTGTGGTTGGCGCGCGCGGTCTGTCCGAGGCGCTTTTCGAGCAAACCGAAGAAACGGTTGCCCAACTGGATGAGCCGTTCCGTCGCGTCCGGCTGCACCGGCGGGGGTTGGAGCTTGGTGAAGACGGAGTTGACGAATCGGAGCGACTCGCGGAACTCCGCGTCGCTCACCCGAGTCTCGCCTGTTTTGGACAACGGCGGCGGAATGGCCGGCGGGGCTTTAGGCGACGGAGGCGGCACGGCGGGCGGGGCAGGGGGGAGGAGGTCGGCCACGGTTTTCCATTGCGGCATGCCCACACGCCAGGCCGGTGTCTGAGGCGTGATGGCGCCCCGGCTGAGCTTTTGTTGCATCTCGGCATCGGTGAACGGTCCTTCGACCTGGTCATTGCGTTTGACGTAGGTGGACATACAGGATGTTTGGGTTTGTGGCCGGCACTTTACACCGGCGGGCTGAGGAAGGTAAACCGTGAAATTGCCGGGCGATCTGTTTGCGGTGCGTCCCCAAGTTGTCGGTGCCACGACCGGCCTTCGGTCAGAGCACACTTTTAAAAGTGTGCTCTACGCATTGGGCTGCGCCGCCGGTTTCCGTGGGCGGACTGGGCGCGACAAGCGCGGCGCATTCCTCCCTCTGCAAATTGCGGAAGGCACCCCAAGGGCACCGACTAGCTGGGGATTAACTGACCTGGGTAAGTCAGAAGGACGACGACGAGGACGAGGACGAATGCCGGCTCAAACCTGCTTCACGATGCCCCAATAGACGTCGAGGCGCTTGGTCAGGTAAAGCTTGACCGCTTTGATCAGAATCCTGGTTTCGAGACGTTGCCCCTTGGCGATGATGTCTTTGAGCGTCATGCTGGGGCGCACCGGGAAACTGCCTTGGGCAATGATGGGGCCTTCATCCAGGTGCATGCTCACGAAATGGGCCGTCACCCCCATGATCTTCACCCCATGCTCATAAGCCTGGCGATAGGCTTGCGAGCCGGGAAAACTGGGCAGCAGCGAGGGGTGAATGTTGATGATCTTGTTCTTGAACCGCCAAACGAAATTCGGCGAAAGAATCTTCATGAACCGCGCCAGCACCACGAAATCGATCTCGTTCTTTTCCAACGCTTGCAGCGCCTGCTGCTCGGCTTCGACGCGTTCAATCCACGGCACGTGCAGGAACGGAACGCGGAATTTCGCCGCCAACGGTTCCAAGGTGCGGCGGTTGGACAGGACCAAAGCGGGTTCCGCCTGCAACTGCCTGGACTGGAAGGCTTTCATCAGCCCCTCGAAGCAATGAGTTTCGCGGGTAACCATGATGGCGAGGCGCTGGCGGCGGTCGGGTTCCGTGAAACGCAGCTTGATTTCCATGCCCAATGCCCCGGCCAAAGCCTCCAAACCGTCCCGAATCGCCTCCGGCCGCGTCTGCCCAGACTTCCAGGAGGCCTGGAGCGTCATGCTGAAGTGGCCGCGGGTGACTTGCTCTTCGAGAGCTTCAATATTGGCCTTTTGCTCAAACAGGAAATTGGTGATGCGGGCGACGACTCCCGTCTTATCCCGGCCAATGACGGTGATGATGGCAAATTGCTTCATTTGCCAACCGAATAGGCGCCAAGGCCGAGTCTTTTAGCAAGATAATTGTGACCGCGTGTCGCGGGGCGAGCAAAGCAGGACAGATTCTGTAGTTAGTGCCTGGCATAAAAC
>CAYIIH010000601.1:0-2287 GCA_964363225.1 uncultured Verrucomicrobiota bacterium
ACGAACTCGAGTTCCTGGTCTCGGAGAAGATCCAGTCGCTGGTCCCCTGCGCCGAACGCGTGTCGTTCACATCCAGCGGCACCGAAGCGGTGCAGTTGGCCTGGCGTCTGTGCCGCGCCTTCACCGGGCGCAACCTGATTCTGAAGTTCGAAGGGCACTACCACGGTTGGATGGATTCGGCGCTGATCAGCTACCATCTGGGCGGCGACGAGGCCGGCCTGCGGGAGTCGCCCACGCTGGTGACGCCGTCGAAAGGGCAGGTTCCCAACGCGGTCGAGAACGTCGCTGTTGCCGTGTGGAACTCGCTGGAGGCGGTGGAGCGCGTGATGGCGCGGCGCGGCGGCGAGATCGCCGCTGTGGTGATGGAGCCGGTGCTGTGCAATTCGGGCGGCATCTTGCCGCGTCCCGGCTACCTGGAAGGGGTCCGCGAAATAGCGCGCAAACACGGGGCCCTGCTGATGTTCGACGAAGTGATCACCGGCTTTCGCCTGGCGCTGGGCGGCGCGCAACAGTACTACAGCGTGGTTCCGGACATCTCGACGTTCGGCAAAGCCGCGGCCGGCGGGCTAGCGCTGAGCGGTGTCGCCGGGCGCGCCGAAATCCTCGAAATGACCATCCACGGGGGCGTGGCCTTCGGCGGCAGCTTCAACGGCAATCCGATCGTGCTGGCCGGATCCGACGCCACGCTGGGAGTGCTCTCCGCCAATGATGGCGCGGCGCTGAAACACGCGCACCGCGTGGGCGAGAGCATCATGGAAGGCATCCGCGAGGCGGCGCGCCGCCGGGGATTGCCGCTTCTGGTCACCGGCTTCGGCACGGCATTCGCCGTTCACTTCACCCGGAAGGCCGAGCTGGTCGAATACCGGGACACCCTTGCGGACGATACGGAGACGCTGCGGCGCCTGGTGGTCGCGTTGCTGGAAGAGGGCGTCTACATTCTGCCCGACGGGCGTCTCTACGTCTCGGTGGTTCACACCGGCGAGGACGCGAAAGAAACCATCGCGGCCTTCGATCGCGCCTTCTCGCGGCCGACGTAATCTCCCGGGGGCGACTACGATTTCTGTTCACACCGCGGGAGCTTGCGCGCAATAACCAGGCACGAGCGCTCCGGGTCGGCGAGAAACTCGCCGATCTCGCCGGTGCGGTTGCGGCGCTCCCTCGATCGCGCTCAGCTCGCTGAAATCGGAGTCCTTGGAGAGAATCGAGAAACCGTTGGCCTTTGAGTACGCCCAAATCGCCGTATCGCTTGCCGCCCCAAGAGCGCAGTCTTCCACATGCCTGCTGCCGGGGAATAAGTCGGAGAGATTCCTCGCCAGACGAGGCGGGAGGTTCTCATCCAGGAGGAGTCTCATGCAACCAGGATGTCGAGATTCCGTTCGCGCTCCGCCGCGAAGGCGAGACAGGCCAGAATGTCTTCGTTGGTCAGATACGGGAAGTCCGCCAGAATCTCCTCATGGGTCATTCCCGCGGCCAGATAGCCCAGCACATCGTAAACCGCGATCCGCATACCTCGGATGCAGGGCTTGCCGCCACGCTTCCCAGGTTCGATTGTGATGATGCCTCGATAGTCCACGTGGCCAGAGTCCTTTCGATTCTATGACCACGTTACGCCACTTCGAGGAGGTTCCGCAAGGCGGCAGGGACCGAAACCCGGACAACAAGCCACGGATAAACGTTCATCCGTGGCTTCTTATTCTGTCCCGGGTTTCACAGGTGGGCGTCGATGGCCTTCTGGACCTGCGTCTTGCCGACGGCGCCCACGATCTGTTCCACAATCTGCCCGTTCTTGAATACCAGCAGCGTGGGGATGCCCCGGATCTGGTAGCGGGCCGCGGTGCCGCCGTTGTCATCGACGTTCAGCTTGCCGACCTTTACCCGGCCGGCGTAGTCGGTGGCGATCGCGTCGATCGTCGGGCCCATCATTTTGCACGGGCCGCACCATTCGGCCCAGAAATCCACCAGCACCGGAACGTCGGATTTCAGAACATCCTGGTCGAACGTAGCATCGGTAAGAGTCAGTGTATTTGGTCCTGCCATTTAAGTCTCCACTAAGTAAGATGAAAAAATCGGGCGAAGGATTCAAGGCCGCCCCTCCAGCATGCCGCGATACAGCGCCGAATACTCGGCCGCCGAAGCGTCCCAGGAGAAGTCCTTTTGCATGCCGGCGAGCATGATTTCACGCCAGGTTTCCTGGTCCTTCCAGGCCTCCAGCGCGCGGCGGACGGCGCTCAGCAGCGCCTCCGGGGAATACTCCTGGAACTTGAAACCGGTGCTTTCGTCGATCGTG
>CAYIIH010000602.1:0-2271 GCA_964363225.1 uncultured Verrucomicrobiota bacterium
CGAGCGTGCGGCTTTCGAGCTTGGGACTTTCCCTCAAGCCTCAACGGGCCAGTGCCTTGGCACTGGCCTCCAGGCTGGCTGCATCGGCCACATTGAACATCTGAGCGCTCTTGTCAATCCGCCTCATAAAACCGGTCAAGACCGTCCCAGGTCCCAGTTCAACAAAGCGCGTGAAGCCCTGCGCCAGCAGATAGCGCATCGACCTTTCCCACAGCACCGAGGAGGTGATCTGCTCCACCAGCCGGTCCTGGACTTCCGAACCGGTTCCGTGCGGCTGGGCCGTGACATTGCTGATGACTGGGATTTCAGGGGAGCGGAGGGCCACGGTCGCCAGGGCCTCGCGCATTTTGGGCTGGGCCCCCGCCATGAGTCGCGAATGGTAAGCGCCGGCCACTGTCAGCGGCAAAGCGAGCTTCGCTCCTTTTGCTTTGGCCAACTCGCAGGCCTGGGCAATCCGATCGGCGGCTCCGGAAATGACGATTTGCCCCGGGCAATTAAGGTTGGCCAATTCCACGTCGGCTTCCTGGCAAACCGCGCGGGTGGGGCCTTCTTCCAGCCCAATAATGGCCGCCATGCCGCCGGGCGTGGCTTCGCAGGCTTCTTGCATCAGGCAGCCGCGCTTTCGGACCAGTCTCAGTCCGTCTGCGAAAGAGAAGGCGCCGGCCGCAGCCAAAGCCGTGAATTCTCCCAGCGAAAGCCCGGCCGCCGCTTCAAATCGGAGCGCCGGCAGCTTCTCCTGCAGCAGTTGCAAGGCGATCCAACTGACCAGGTAAATGCCCGGTTGCGCATTTTCCGTCTGGGTGAGTTCAGCCTCCGAACCTTCGAAGCAGATGCGGCGCAAGTTATAGCCGAGGACTTCGTTGGCCCCGTCAAACAAGGCCTGGGCCAGCGGATAATGGGCGGCCAAGTCCCGGCCCATTCCGACGCTTTGGGCGCCTTGCCCGGCAAAGAGCAAAGCCGTTTTGTTCATAATCGGCGCGCCATGGCCATCTCAAGGGATCAGCTTCAGCCCCTTTTCCTGACACAGACGGCGATGGTCGGTTTCCGCCCCGAGCATCACGAGCACGCCTTCGATTTGTTGGCCGGGCTGTTGATGCCGAATGAGGGCCACCTTGTCGGCCAGGTCATCAATGTCATCGTGGTCCGCCGTGCTTTTGACCTCGAAGACAATGATTTCGTTGCCCAGGGCGATGAGGTCAATTTCCCGTTTCTTGCCCGGACGGAAGACTACGCCTTTGGTGTCCTCGACGACCTGCCGCAGCATCACGTGCTCCGGTTGGATGTCCGCGCGCTGAAGTTTGTAGCAGAAGGCGCTGGCCACGACTTCTTCCCAGGGGCGGCTCTGCGGCGGGAGGAACCCCGCCAGGTTGAGTTCCATCCAGTCCTGCCAGCCTCGGTTTTCCGGCATAGCCTTGGCTGAACGGGCGTCAACTTGGACTGGCTGGTCACTCCGTTGCCGAAATCGGTCGTCAGGTGGCCCGCCTCGAACCGCCAATCGCCCGTCGCGCAAGACCCCGTCTTTGACTTGTTCCAGTTCTTCCGTCGTCATGGGGACAAACTAGGCGATGGCGCGCAAAAGACAATCCGTTTCACCGCTGGCGGGCGCTCGACGGAAGAATCCGTTTCGCGGAGCCGTGCGGCTCAGGTTTTCTACCGCCGGCGAAAAAGCGCCGCGAACGGCGGCTGAAACTCGTTGCGAAATCCGTGGTTTCAAGGGCAAAGATTGCGACGCAGGACCTCTTCCGTTCTATGATTGAGGGAGGGACAAGTTCCACCTTGTCCCTGATCAAAGCCCCAAAGGGGGCGCAACAAGGCGTCCCGATTCCTAACCCGGCTTTAGGGAGTCCTTGATTTCCCTTTCTCCGAATCTTGGTCCTTGGGCGTCGCGAGGAAATTCCAGGGACAAGGTGGAACTTGTCCCTCCCTGTAACGGGCGACAGCAGACCGGATTAAGGAACGGCCTGACGCCAGCGCACAGAATTCCCCGTCGTCATGAAGAAGATGTAGGCTTTGCCAGGTTGCAGCGGGAAGCTGTCACTCAACACTCCGTTCGCATCGTACCATCCGGCCGGCGAAAGGATGCTGCCATCATGATGAAATATGGACGGTCCGAACGACGTGCCAGTGATGAGGCGGAAGAGAGACGCTTTGGACGAATCGCCGGCTGCGGCTGAACCATCGCTATCGCTCACCCAGCCCGATTCTTTCAAGTCGCTCGTTCCAATCGGGGCTGCTCCGGCAAACGGCGAACCAATCACATTGGGGCCAACT
>CAYIIH010000603.1:0-2261 GCA_964363225.1 uncultured Verrucomicrobiota bacterium
GGTCGTTAGACCGCGTTGCCTCATTGAATCTTTGCACCACAGCCACAGCTTCGGCGAGTCCGGCGGCGCGAGCCAGCCACATGCGTTGCGCGCCTCTGTCGCCCGCTTGGAGATTCTTGTGCGCTGCGGATTCTGCCGCCCAGCGCCTGGCCACCAGTTCATTCACGACGCGGTCTAACAAGGTCACTGAAGCCAACGCCGGGGGCGTTGGCGGTTCAGTGCCCATTTCAAGTTTGATGCTCATGGTTAATCGCGGCGTGGCTTAGTTCCATCGTTCGGCTTCTGTGGACAGTTTACCTCGAAGCCAAAGAATGGATGTTCGGTCAGGTCGTGGACAACCGTATGATGGCACACGATACACTCTTTCATCTCATCGTTGATGCAGCCACGCATCCGGCTGATTGTCGGCCCACCGATTGCAGCGCAGTCAGGATGTCGCTGGCCAGAAGCCGAACCATGCGCTCCAGCAAACGCATCGGCCGCCGGCACACCGGGCAGTGGGGTGCGCAACCCGAGGACACCGCTGGCGTCTGGGCTGGGAGCGCTGCTGGGATCGAGCCCGGCGGCGGCCACGTTTGTTGCTCCGCCGGTGTCAGCAACGGCCTCTGTCCCAGCAACGCCCGCACGCGGTTGCCGCGCACTTTGGCCGCCGGATGCAGCCAGCCAAAGGTCCGCACCCGCGCGTAACCCGCAGGCAGCACGTGTTGCAGAAAACGGCTCATCCATTCCAACGGCTCCAAGGCCATGGATTTGTCCTGGCCGGTCTTGCTCTCGCGATAGCTCCAAAGCAGCCGGCCGTTGGGCAGGCGTGCCACCAGCCGGTTGGACGTCGCGGTCTTGAACACATAACGCGAGAGATAGCGCAGTGCGTTTTCACCCGAACCGGCCGCCCGGCTGTCCACCACCCACCCGCGTTGCCACACTGGGGCCGGCACTTGGGCGAAAAGCTCCGGCTGCCCCTTTTTCAACTGCTCCTGAAACAGCGTCCGATAGTGCGCGCCCAGCGCGTGGACGCTGACCAGATAATTTTTCCGGGCCGCCACCCACGTTCGTCCGTCCAGGCTCAGCCCGCCGCCGGGAACCAAATAATGAAGGTGCGGATGAAACCGGAACATGACCCTCCGGGCATGCGAAGAGTTGGCCGCCCAAAGCCCCGGTCCGGCACGCGAGGATTTTGCGCAAAACCTCCCGGTGCCGGCCGGGCATGGCCCACCCGAAACGTGCCAGGTAAGCCGGGGCCAACTCGGTGAGCCACTGCTGGACGGTCAGGCTTCCACCCCCGGGGGCGGAAGGGTCCATGCGCGCCTGCTCAGAGGTCGCTCATGAACTGATCGAGCCGCTTTTGATGCTGCGTTTTGCAGAGGCTGGTCAGATGCGCGTAGAGCGCAGTCACGACCGGACTTTTATGGCCGAGATTGACCTGGAGTTGACGCAGGTTCTCGCCCTGTTCGAGCAGGTGCGTCGCATAGGAATGCCTCAGCGTATGAATGTGCGCGGCCTTTTTCACACCGCTGGCCTGGAGGGCGATGCGAAAGGCCCGTTGCAGCGTGGTGCGCGACATCGGTTCGGTGGCCGTGGCCGAGCCCTGGCCGCTGTGGCCTTTGGCCGGGAAGAGCAGGCTGGGATGACGATGCGTCTTCCATAGCTCGCGCAAGAGCTGAAGCGTGCGTTGGGGCACCGGAACGTAACGGTCGCGATTGCCCTTGCCGGCGCGGATGTGCAACAGCATCCGTTGGGAATCAATGTCGCGGACCTCCAGGCGCAGTCCTTCGCCCAAGCGCAGGCCGCAGGAATAAATGGTGCTCAGGCCAATCCGATGATCCAACGCGCTGACGCGGGCGAGGATGGCGCGCACTTCGCCGGCGGAAAGCACGACCGGCAGTTTGAATTGCGGATTGGCGCGGGCCAGTTCCAATTCGTGCGGCCAGTCGCGGCGGAGGGTTTTTTCCCAAAAGAGTTTGATGGCGCAGATGGCCTGGGTGCTGGTTTGGCGGGCGACTTTTTTACCCGTCTTGAGATGGATGCAATACTGGCGGATTTGCTCGGGCGAGAGGAGGTCGGGGGATTGGCCGTAAAACTCGCTGAGCTGGCGCACGCAGGCGTAATAAGCTTCCTCGGTGCGCGGGCACAGGGGCAGGAGCTTAAGATCATCGGCAAACGTTTTTAGGATGGCGTAGGGCGAACTTTTTTTATAGGCATGGGCGTGTTATTAGTGGATGGTTAATGACGGATCGCAGGACCAGCCCGTTGGCTGGCCTGCG
>CAYIIH010000604.1:0-2240 GCA_964363225.1 uncultured Verrucomicrobiota bacterium
TTTCTCGCAGTCGGTGGCCGGTGATCCGCTGGCCATCGTCATTCTGCCGACCTTGACCGGCTGGACGGATGGCGGGGGCAGCGTCGCCATCGCACCGCCGGCGGGTTCTTACTTGAGCAACGCGCTGGCACTGGTCACGGCCACCCCCGCGCCGGGCTGGAGCTTCCTGCAATGGCTCGGAGATGCCACCGGGACAAATCCGGCCCTCAGCATCACCATGACCCGGGACAAACGGATCAGAGCCGTCTTCGGAACCTCGCTCAGCGCCAACGCCGTGGGCGGCGGCAGCATGGTGGTGGATCCGCTGGCCTCCTGATATCCGTTCGGCTCAAAAGTCCGGCTCACGGCCGTGCCGGCCACGGGGAATTACCTCGCCTTTTGGGCCAACGCCGCCAGTGGGATGACGAACAACCCGCTGACCTTCACGGTGACGAACGCGAACCCGGCCATCGCCGCTGTGTTCCCCGCTCTCAACGGGTCGCAGACGAATGCGCTCACCGTCATTCCGAATGGCCAGGGGCAGGTGACGCTCACGCCGCCGGGCCATCGCTTCCCGCGCAACACGAATGTCGTTTTGCAGGCGGTGCCGGGCGCGGGCCAAGACTTTCTCGGGTGGAGCGGAGCGGCGAGCGGCGCGCAGAATCCTCTGGTGGTGACGATGACCTCGAACATGGTCCTGACGGCGAACTTCACGCGGCGGCCGCAGTTGCAGGGGGAGGGCGACCCGGAGTTGTTGAGCCAGGACGGCTTCCGCGTGACCCTGACGGGCGAGTGGGGCACGCCTTACCGGATTGACCGCTCGACCAACCTGACGGAGTGGACGTCTCTCACGACGCTGACGAACTGGTTCGGAACGGTTCAGTTCACGGATGGAGCGAGCACGAATATGCCGTGGCGGTTCTATCGGGCGGTGACTCCGCCCTGAGCAGCGGCCGGGCCTTCTTTCCATCGGGCCAAGGGTCTCGTAAACGGGTCCGATGATTTAAGCCGAAAAGGAGCAACTCAACCGCAGAGAACACAGAGAAAGCAGGCCCTTCGGAGAATTAACGCGATCACCTGTCGGGTGAGAACCGGCATTTGCTCAAGTTCCCTGCTTTGCGATCTTTGCGGTTATTCAACTGCCGTTTATAGGTCTAAGAATCCTGAGGTTGCCGCACTGCGTCGATGCGCCGCGTCAACTCGGCCAGCGGACCGGTTTTCGTCCTTTAACGGAACTAGAAACCCATGTGATGGTTATTTCCCGCTGACAATTGGTTTTGGACTGGTAAAGTCGGGCCAAGATGAAATCAGGACTGCCCTTGAGCTTTCCGCCGGAAGTGCCGATCTGGGTTGATCCGGAACGGATGAGTGGCGCGCCTTGCTTCAAGGGGACACGCGTGCCAGTGGAGAGCCTTTTCACCAACCTGGAAAGCGGTCTGAACCTCGACGAATACCTCGATTGCTTCCCGGACGTGACGCGTGATCAAGCGGTGGCGGTGCTCGACAATCGAGGGTAGGGCTGCGCTACGGCGCAGCCGTGATTTTGCGCCGCGGAAGGAAATTTCGCAGTGCGGTGTTGTTCATATATATCCAGTGACCACAGTGCAGAGAGAGGAACTGAAGTTCATTTGGACCCAATAAAATCAGGGCTGCGCGGCAGCGCAGCCCTTTCCAGCACTGAATAGTTGCCGCTCAGAGGATTACTTCTTCAGAACCAGCTTGTCCGTAGCGCCAGCGGCGCGGTAGATCGCGGCCGTCTTCTCGAACGATTCCAGTGGGCCGCCAACCAGGGTCAACGGACGCGGCGCCAACAGGCCCATGACTTCCGGAATGTCGCAGACGCGCAGGACATTCAGCAGCGCGGGTGCGGCGGCGTCACTATGGGTGGCGGGTGGTTGGTGAAGGATGAGGCCGGCGATGTCCGGCTCCAGCAACGCGGCGTACGCGGCCAGCACCGCCGCCGCGCCCTCGCCGGCCAGATGAACAGGGGCCTGCTCTTGGTGAAGGGCCCGCAGATACCGCGCGGTCGCGGCGATGTCCCAAACACGCCCGCTCTCGACGGTCCGGCCCAGCAGGTAATGGGAGCGCTCGACGTAATTCGGCGGATTCTTGCGGGTCCAGCCCGTGCGGCCGAGGCCGCGCGGCTCGCAGATATAGACCTCATCCTGATCCGTGATAACGTCTGAAAGCAAGGCCGACGGCGCTTCAGTCAGCAGTTCTCATTTTAATTGCCCAGGCGGCGTGGCTCAGGGTTGTGGGCA
>CAYIIH010000605.1:0-2191 GCA_964363225.1 uncultured Verrucomicrobiota bacterium
AGGCGCCGGAGCGCAACTATAATACGTCATAGTATTTATTGCCACTGGTACTAAGGCCTTGTTTCCTGACCATGGTCTGCCGGGTGTTCATGTGACGCATCATTTAAAGGGAAAAACGTGGAAAAAGTCCATCAGAGTTCGCGTCTCCCTGAATCCAAACCGGCAGAATGCAGTTTGCGATGACTAAGTTGCTCAAGTGCAGCCTGGCGGAGATGCCCAGGTGGCGGCAATCCGACACGACGACCTGCCGGGCCTCGTCCCGGCGGCACGGTCGCGCCGGTTTCGGATTGAAGAGACGCAAGCGGTTCATCGTCTGCGGGAGAGTGAACAAGCTTGGCGCACGTCTTTGATCATCTCCCATGAGAAACATCCTTTCATTCCTCTTTTACATCGCTGCCGCCACCATGGCCTTTCAGTGCGAGAGGCCGGTTCCGGCGGCGGCCGCCGAAGTCACCATGCGCGGTTCCTTGCGCGTCCACCCGCAGAACCCGCGTTATTTCACCGATGATTCGGGCCGCGCGATTCTGCTGACGGGTTCGCACACCTGGAACAACCTGGTGGACATGGGACCGGCTGATCCGCCGGCGCGATTCGATTACGACGCTTATCTCGACTGGCTGGCGGCCTATCCGCACAATTTTTTCCGGCTTTGGACGTGGGAATTGCTGAGTTGGGACACCAGCGCCAACCGGGAATCCAAAGCGACGTTGCACTACGCGGCGCCGCAGCCGTGGCAGCGCACAGGACCGGGCCAAGCGCTGGATAACAAGCCGAAGTTCAACCTGCAGCAATTCAATCCCGAATATTTCGACCGCCTGCGCTGGCGGGTGAACGCCGCCCGGGAGCATGGCATCTACGCCGCCGTCATGCTCTTCGAAGGCTGGGGTGTTCAGTTCATTGCCGTCGGCTGGGCCAGCCATCCGTTTCATCCGCAAAACAACGTCAACGACATCAACGGCGACAGGAACGGCGACGGCGTGGGTGTCGAAATCCACGAATTGCTCGACTTGAGAATCACGGCGCTGCAGGAGGCCTACGTGCGCAAAGTCATCGACACGGTCAACGAGTTCGACAACGTCCTCTACGAAATCTCGAACGAGAACCATCCCGCGTCCACGCCGTGGCAGCACCATTTCATCCGATTCGTGCAGGACTACGAAAAGACCAAGCCCAAGCGCCATCCGGTGGGCATGACCTTCCAATACAAGGCCGGCAGCAACCAAACACTCTTCGACAGCCCTGCCGACTGGATTTCGCCCAACCACGAAGGCGGCTATCGCGACAATCCGCCGCCCGCCGACGGCGCGAAGGTAATTCTCACGGACACCGACCATCTCTGGGGCATCGGCGGCAACCCGGCCTGGGTGTGGAAAAGCTTTTTGCGCGGGCTCAACCCGGTTTTCATGGACCCGTTTGACGGCAGAATTCTAAGCAAGGGCTCCGACCCCAAGTGGGCCGAGGCCATCCGCAAGAGCATGGGCTACGCGCTCCAATGGTCGCGGCGGATTGACCTGACTGCCATGACACCGCGCGCCGGCCTGGCCTCGTCCAAATACTGCCTGGCCAATCCGGGACGCGCGTATCTGGCCTACCTGCCCGACGGCAAGGAAACGACGCTGGACTTGAGCGCCGCCGCGCAATCCTTCGCCGTCGAGTGGTTCAATCCGGAAAGCGGCGAAACGCGCAAAGACGAGCCGGTGCAAGGAGGTGGCAGCCTTCCATTCACTTCGCCCTTCCAATCCAAGGACGCTGTCCTCTATCTCCAACGCGCACCGCAGTCATTGGCTGAAGTCACGGTGCGGGATGCCGCCGGGCTGCGCGAGGCCGTGGCCCGTGCCAAGCCCGGAACCTGCATTTTGCTGGCGGCGGGCGACTATCCTGGCGGCTTCCATTTCTCCAGCCTGCGGGGCGAGGCCGGCCAGCCCATTGTCATTGCTGCTGCGGATCCAAGCCATCCGCCGGTCATTATTGGCGGCGCCACCGGGATGCACTTGACCGACCCGGCCTACCTTGAACTGCGCGACCTGACGTTTCGCGGCGGGGCCGTCAACGGCCTTAACATTGACGATGGCGGTTCCTTTGAGACGCCGGCGCAACACATTCTCCTGCGCGGCTTGCAGGTCACGGACGTCGGCGCGCGCGGCCAGGGCCAATGCTTGGCGTGAGCCAAGCTATTGAAGGTGAAGTGATC
>CAYIIH010000606.1:0-2170 GCA_964363225.1 uncultured Verrucomicrobiota bacterium
GAACGGCGCGCACGGAGTGACGCGCCCTACCTGCCTTCACCGGCTCGGTCAGAAGTCTGATCGCGTAACTTAACTTCCTTGTTGCCGCACCAGCCAGCGCTCCACTTCGGCCCACGGCATCGGCCGGGCAAAGAAAAACCCCTGCAACCGGTCCACCCTCAGGGCCCGCAACGTCGCCGCCGCCTCCTCATCCTCCACCCCCTCCGCCACGGTCTCCAACCCCAAAGTCCTGGCCATCTCCACAATCGCCTGCACAATCCTCCGCCCCTTTTCCGTGTGCAGATTCCGCACAAATTTCATATCAATCTTCAGCTCCTGGAGGGGCATCTCGTAAAGCCTTGAAAGCGACGAATAACCCTGGCCGAAGTCATCGATGGAAAGTCGAAACCCGTGCTCGGACAGCTTCTGCAACGGATCGGCCTGGGGCATCCCATACAAGTGGGCTTGGCTCTCTGTAATCTCGAGCGTAATCTCTCCCGGTTGCAGCCCGTGGCGGCGCACCAACTCCACCAGCCTCTCACCGAACTCGGTCTGAGACACCTGCCGGAGCGAGAGGTTCACATTCAAGGTCAAAGGGAACCCCAAAGTTTTCCACCGGTTTAACGCCGGAAAGGCTTGCTCCAACACCTGCCAGCCTAAGTCGATAATCAATCCCATCTCTTCGGCCATCGGGATGAAAATCGCCGGTGCAATCCAACCCCAATCCGGCTCATACCATCGCGCCAGCGCTTCCACGGCCACTGGATCACGGGCGGCCGCCGCGACAATGGGCTGAAAATGCGCTTGAATCTTATTCCCCTGCACTGCGGCGCGCAGCAGCCCGCGCAACTTCAACCGGTGTAAAAAAGTGTCCATCTCCCCCGATTCACCAAAGAAAATCACTTGGTTGCGACCGCGCGCTTTGGCCAGGCGCAGGGCCGTGTCGGCCTGTTGCAAAAGCAGATCCGCCGATTCCGCGTCGTCCGGATAAAACGCCGCCCCCAGGCTCATGGTGGTCAACGACGCGAGTGCATGGGCCGCCAATCGTTCTTGCACCGCCGCTTGGATGCGCGCACAAACCCGGCGGCCTTCCGCCAGGTCCGCCAGGTCGCTCAACACCACGACCATCTCGTCGCCACCCCACCGCGCCACGGTGTCCGTCCCGCGCACCGCCTGCTCCAAATGCCGCGCGAAATCGACCAACACCTGGTCCCCCACTTTGTGTCCGTAGGTGTCATTGACCAGCTTGAAATAATCCAAATCGATAAAGACCGTCGCCAACTTCTTGCCCTGGCGTTGGCAACGCACCAGCGCCTGGTGCAAACGGTCATCCAACAAAACCCGGTTCGGCAACCCGGTCAGCGCGTCATGTAACGCCATCTGCTGGGCCTCGTTCCGCACCCGGATGAGTTCCTGCTGCGTTTGCTTCAAAGAGGTGATGTCATGCCCGTACAAAAACAGGTAATCCACGTCCTTGATCGGCGTGAGGGTGAACGAAAACACTCTGCCACCCGCTTCCACCTCGATCGTCCGCGGCCCCGGCTCATCCTTCTCACCCGCCAGCAACTGGCGCAAAAACGGCGGCAACAGATTCCCCACCTGACCATTGAACAGAGCTAACAACGCGCGACTGGCTTGGTTCGCATACAGGATGGCGCCGTCCTTGCCCACGCGCAAGACCGGGTTCGGGTTTTCCGCGGAAAAGCGGCCCAGAATCTTGATTTCCGCCTCCCGCCGGTTCCGCTCCGCGACAATCTCCCGCTTGCGTCGCAAGACCCGGGTGAGCACGCCTTGGAATTCGTCCAGCGTAAACGGCTTGAGCAAATAATCAAACGCGCCCTCCCGCAAACAGTCGATCGCCTGCTGCGGATCCAAACTGCCCGTCACCATGATGCCCGCCATCTCCGGCGACCGCGGCACGATCTCCCGCAGCAGATCGATCCCCGAACCCTCACCCAAATGAATGTCGATCAGGACCACCTCGACGGATTCCAGCGCCAACGCCTCCCGGGCCGAGCTCATCGTGCCCGCCTCGCAGACCCGATGTCCCATGAGCTCCAGGATGGTCCGCAGCATGAGGCGTATGGACTCATCATCATCCACCACCAGAACGGTCGCGGGCTCGCAATTGGGCGCCTGCATCTCAGTCATAGCCACGGGGTTTTCCGCTATTTGTTGCCAGAATCCGCCC
>CAYIIH010000607.1:0-2144 GCA_964363225.1 uncultured Verrucomicrobiota bacterium
GCCCGGGATACGTGTGGCGGCTCCAGTCGGCGAGCGGCAACGCCACCGACGTGCTCAAGGACAGCGCAGCGGTGACGGTTTCCTGCGCCGAGGGCGACACCGGCTTTGTGTATCGGGGCATCTTGCCGAGCGAAGTGACCGAACTGTCGGTCGAGTCCATGCCGCGGCCGCCGGTCAGCATCATGATGAATGTCGGCAACCCGGAGCGGGCTTTCGATTTCCAGTTTCTGCCGAATGCCGGCGTGGGCCTGGCACGGCTGGAATTCATCATCAACCGCATCGGGCTGCATCCCAAAACGGCGCTGGAATATCCCAACATTCCGCAAGAATTGCGCGCCGCCGTGGAGGAAAAATGCGCCGGATACGGCGACCCGGTGAACTTCTACGTGGCCAAGATCGCGGAAGGCGTCGCCACGCTCGCCGCCGCGTTCTGGCCCAAGCCCGTGATCGTGCGGCTGTCGGATTTCAAGTCCAACGAATACTCCAACCTCATGGGCGGCAAGCGTTACGAGCCGACCGAGGAAAACCCCATGCTGGGCTTCCGCGGCGCCTCGCGCTACGTCGCCGAGTCGTTCCGCGATTGCTTCGAACTGGAATGCCGCGCCATGCGCCAGGTGCGCGAGGACATGGGCCTTAGCAACGTCGAGCTGATGATTCCCTTCGTGCGCACCGTGGAGGAAGGGGCGCGCGTGGTCGAACTGCTGGCGCAAAACGGACTCAGGCGCGGCGACAACGGCCTGAAGGTGATGATGATGTGCGAGATCCCGTCCAACGTGATCCTGGCCGAGGAGTTCCTGCAACACTTCGACGGCTTTTCCATCGGCTCCAACGACCTCACCCAGCTCACGCTCGGCCTGGACCGCGACTCCGCGCTGGTCGCCCCGGCCTTCGACGAACGCAACGCGGCGGTCAAGGTTCTGCTGCAACAAGCCATCCGGGCTTGCCGCAAGGCGGGAAAATACGTCGGCATCTGCGGCCAGGGACCGTCGGACCACCCCGATCTTGCACAGTGGCTGGTGGAGCAGGGGATAGAAAGTATTTCGCTGAATCCCGACACGGTGATGGAGACCTGGTTGTTGCTGGCCGGGAGCGAAACGAAGAGCGGATCAGCGTAAAAACGCAGCGGCTAGGCGTTCTTCGGCGATAAATTCCGACATTGTTGTCGTGTTTTCGTCAACAGCCTGCTAATGTTTGGCTTCTCCGGCGGGCATGTCGACCCCGATTCCCGCAGCCCCTTCCGCCTCTTGTTGCGTGGCGCATGGCAGCAGCGTCCAGTTCAGGATCACACCGTTCTCCACGCTGGTGGTGAGCAGCACGTTGTTGTGTTTGCAGTGGCAGCGCAGAGTGCCGCTCATCCGGCTTTGATTCAGCATGGCCGTAAAGCGCTGCAGGCAGTCGACGCAAATGCTTTGGATTTGTATCATTGTGGTTCCCCGATTATTGCGTTTATGTTGCACAGTGCAAGCTTTGTGCCAGACTTTCCGGCGAACGCCGGTGGGATTGGGGCCAAACGCCATGCACGAGTTATCGCTGATGCAGGGAAGCGCTGGGAAACCTGCAAGACACAGCGCACAGCCAGGTATTCGAGCGGGTGAGAGTGGTTCGGCTGGAGATAGGCAAGCTTTACCTGCCCACGCTGTTCGGCGGCAAATCGCTGGGCACGCTGTGCTGTGCCCACCCTGCGCTGGCTGCCGGCTATGGCGAATCTTAGGCATTCATAGGAAGCAACGATATGGCCCAGCGATATTCCGAAATATCCGATAAGCTGAAACAGTTTATCGAGGATCAAAAAATATTTTTTGTGGGCACCGCAACTGCGGATAGCCGGGTAAATATTTCTCCGAAAGGAATGGATTCCTTGCGCGTTCTTGGCAAGAACCGGGTTGCATGGCTTAACGTAACGGGCAGCGGCAATGAAACGGCTGCCCATATCCAGGAAAACCCTCGAATGACCGTAATGTTCGCGGCTTTCGAAGGAACTCCCATGATTCTGCGTCTCTATGGAACAGCCAGGGTAGTGCACAAGACTGACCCGGATTGGAACGAGTTGTTTTCGTTGTTCGATGCTATCCCCGGTGCGCGGCAAGTGTTCGACCTCGCGGTTGACCTTGTCCGCGTGCCAGTCCTCGGCGGTGAGGAGGAGG
>CAYIIH010000608.1:0-2142 GCA_964363225.1 uncultured Verrucomicrobiota bacterium
AAAATGCTGGCCATGAATGATCAAACCGGCTGCCGGCGGCCATGAAACACAGCCTTGATTTTGAGAAGCCAATTTTTGAGTTGCAGCGCAAGCTGGAAGAGCTGAAGAAGCACCCGGAAACCCATTCCTTGGGCATCAGCTTCGAGGAAGAAATCCAGCAGATCGAGAAGAAAATCGAGGAAACGCGCCGGCAGATTTTCTCCGATTTAACTCCCTGGCAGCGCATCCAACTGGCGCGCCATCCCAAACGGCCGTTTGCCTTGGATTATGTCAGTACCGTTTTCACCGATTTCTCCGAACTGCACGGGGACCGTCTCTATGCAGATGATCGGGCGGTGATCGGCGGCTTTGCGCATCTGGAAGGCTACAAAGTCATGGTCATCGGCACGCAAAAAGGCCGCGATACCAAGGAGAACATCCGCCGCAATTTTGGCTCCGCCCACCCGGAAGGTTACCGCAAGGCCCTGCGGCTGATGCGGCTGGCGAACAAATTCGGGTTGCCGATCATTACCATCATCGATACCGCCGGCGCCTACCCGGGAATCGGCGCGGAGGAACGCCACATTGCCGAGGCCATCGCCGTCAATCTGCGCGAGATGATGCTGCTGGAAGTGCCGATCATCGCGGTTGTGATTGGAGAGGGCGGCTCCGGCGGAGCATTGGGCATCGGTGTGGCCGACCGGGTGTTGATGCTGGAAAACGCCTATTATTCCGTCATCAGTCCCGAAGGCTGCGCCGCGATTCTTTGGAAGGACAGCACCGCGAAAGCCAAAGCCGCCGACGCCTTGAAGATCACCGCCAAAGATTTGCTGGAGCTCGGACTGGTGGATGAAATTGTGCCCGAGCCGCTCGGCGGAGCGCACAATGACCCGGCCCTGGCTTCTGATCTGCTTAAAAACCAGGTTTTCCAAAACCTGGTTCAATTGGAACGGCTTTCCGTCAACGAACGGTTGCGTCTCCGGTATGCCAAATTCCGCGCTTACGGCCACTTCGTGGAAAAGCAGCCCGAGGCGGCCTAGGGCCGCGGCCCCTGATCATTGTGAAGTGGGCAGCCCAGTGGACCTTTCCTGATTTCTTCCCCGAATGCTGTATCCCTTAACGTTTCATCCCATTTTTCAAGAACGCGTTTGGGGCGGGCGCAAGCTGGAGGATCTCTACGAAAAGCGTTTGCCCCCGAATGTCCCGATTGGCGAGTCCTGGGAAATCACCGACCGTCCGGAAGCGATGAGCGTGATCGCGCACGGGCCGCTGGCCGGCCACAACCTCCGCTGGCTGATGGAGCATCATCGGCCGGAATTGTTGGGCGCGGGCAAAACCTGGCCGGAGCGCTTCCCGTTGCTCGTCAAAATCCTGGACGCCCGAGACCGGTTGTCGCTGCAAGTGCATCCTCCGGCTCATAAAGCCCGGCAGCTACGGGGCGAACCGAAGACAGAAATGTGGTACATCACCCAGGCCGCGCCCGGGGCCGAGCTTTTGGCCGGCTTGAAACGCGGCGTCACGCGGAGCGGGTTTGAGCGGAAACTCAGGAACGGCACCGTGGCGGATTGTATTCATCGCTTGCCGGTGCAGGCTGGCGACGCCCTGTTTTTGCCGAGCGGCCGGGTGCATGGCCTCGGGGCGGGCATCGTTCTTTTTGAGATACAACAGAATTCCGACACGACCTACCGGGTGTTTGATTGGAACAGGCCGGGGCGGGACGGGTACCCGCGCCCGTTGCACGTCGCTCAATCTCTGGAATGCATTGATTTCAACGATGTCGAGCCGCAATTGATCGCCTGTCAAATCGCTGATAAAAAGGAGGGCCCTCGAGTCCAGCCGCTGGTCTCAGACCCCGTTTTTCAAGTGAAAGAGTTCTCTGCTCCGGCAGGGGGCGGCGTGGAGTTTCCGGGACAAGAAATGAGCGTGGTCGGAGTTGTGGCAGGGCCAATGATCCTCTGCTCAATGAA
This sequence comes from uncultured Verrucomicrobiota bacterium, assembly GCA_964363225.1. Lineage (GTDB taxonomy): Bacteria > Verrucomicrobiota > Verrucomicrobiia > Limisphaerales > CAYIIH01 > CAYIIH01. The sequence goes on from CAYIIH010000608.1 coordinate 1,947, forward strand.
AACTGAGCTCCGGTTGCAGGCCGGCCAATTCTGTTTGGTGCCAGCCTGCCTTGGGGCTTGGCGAGTGCAGGCACCAACGGCCGTTCGTTTTCTGCTGGCCACGACCGGACAGTGCTGATTCAAGGTGCGAAAGGAGCGCGGGCAGCTTGCCCGCTCGATGTTTCGGTGAGTTCCAACGGAAAAACGCGCGGGCAAG
>CAYIIH010000609.1:0-2121 GCA_964363225.1 uncultured Verrucomicrobiota bacterium
ACACGGATGATAACCACTTTCGCGAAGAGCGGGAGCCTCCTCCGTGCTCACCCGCCGGGTGAAAGCTCGCTCCAACACAACATCTTCTTCATCCGTGTCATCCGTGAAATCCGTGGTTCCAACTGCTTTTTCTAGGTTCATTCACGGGCCAAGCCTTTTGACCAAGCCCCTCATCAAAACCGCCGAAGGTTGCGCATATATTGCGCACCAAAGTCGGTCCGAATGAGAAGAAATTGCGCAGGAGGCTGGAATTGAGGCCGTTCTACAGGCAGGCATTCAATGTGCTTCTGGGGCAACACGAAATGGAGCAGGCTCACCGTTCTGCGTGGCGGCTGCCATTTGCAACCTTAAACCATGTTGAAAGAGCACAAATGAATAGATTATTCAAATCCGCGTTATTGACCGGTGTATTCGCCATATCCTTGATTGGTTCCGCCAATTCAATGATGGCACAACAAGAACAACCCGATCGCCCAGGCCGGGGGGGTGATCCCGAACAGTTCCGCCAGCGCATGGCAGAACGGATTCGTGAACGCCTGGAGGTCAAGAATGACGATGAATGGAAGCTTCTCCAGGCACGAATTGAAAAGGTTGCGCAAGCCCGGCGTGAGGTTGGGTTTGGGGGCGGCTTTGGTGGCGGTGCGTTTGGCCGACGGGGCGGACCCGGCGGAGGCGGACCAGGTGGCGGCCCCGGCGGACAGGCTGACAATAACCAGCAGCGTCGCGGGCCGGGCGGCTTTGGCACGGAACCGAGTCCGGAAGCTGAGGCCTTGCAGAAGGCTCTGGAAGGGAAGGCTTCCAACGACGAGATCAAAGCCAAACTGGCCAGCCTGCGCGAGGCGCAGAAGGCAAAGGAAGCGAAGCTGGAAAAGGCGCAGGAAGAGCTGCGCAAGGTGTTGACGGTCAAGCAGGAAGCGGAATGCGTCCTCATGGGAATGCTGCGTTAACATAGCGGAGTAGATGCAGACAGCGCGAGAGGGAGAATCTGTGACAGCCGAAGAGACCAGTATGCACGAATTGCTGGAGCGGATGATTGCCGGCAAGCAATTGTCCTCTTTGGACGCGGAATCGCTGATCCGACAGTGCCAGCAGGGAACGCGGGCCATGGCGCGGTCGGAGGAAGAGGTGCTCCAATGGCTGGCGGAGGAATACGACCTGGGCTACACGGCCCTGGACGACGTCGAGTTGGACCGCCAGCTTTTGTCGTTGTTTCCAGCCCGGATTCTTTTCAAAGAACAGATTCTCCCTCTTAAACGAGTCAACGGTTTGGTGGAAGTGGCCACCAGCCGGCTTTTCGCCACGCAAGGGCTGGATACCCTCAAGACGCTGACGGGCTTGAAACTAAAGCCCGTCCTGGCGCCCAGCGAAGCCATTCAACGCGAAGTCAAGAAACGACTGGGCGTTGGCGCCGATACCATTGGGACGCTGGAAGAGGAAATTCCTCTGCAAGTGGTGGATGATGACAAGGAAGAGGATACCGACCTGGACAGGGCGGCGGAGGACGCTTCGATCATCCGATTCGTCAACCAAGTGCTGCGCGATGCGATCGACCTGCGGGCTTCCGACATTCATCTCGAACCCTTCGAAAATGAACTCCGCATTCGCTATCGGATTGATGGCGTTCTGCAGGAAGTTCCTGTCCCCGCTCAGATCAAACGGTTTCAGCCGGCCATCGTTTCCCGGGTTAAGATTCTGAGCCATCTTAACATCGCGGAGAAGCGGCTGCCTCAGGATGGCCGCATCAAAATCCGCTCGGACAACATCGAGGTGGATATTCGCGTTTCCATCATTCCCATGCTGCACGGCGAGGCTGTGGTCTTGCGGTTGCTGCGGCAGGACTCGTCGCTTTTTAACATGACGGACCTGGGCATGGATGACCGTGAATTCAAGTTGTTCAAGAGCATCCTCGGTTTGCCGCCGGACGCCGTCTACACGATCGTGCTCGTCGACAAGATCGACGCCGGCATCCTCGGCGACCACAACATGCTGAAGTCCGGCCGGGCCCTTTGGAAGGGGAACCCCGACTGGATCCAGACCCTCTCGCATGAGATGGCCGAGATGTTCGGGAACATCGGCGGGAACCTCTGGCTGCCCCACCCGGCGCGCCCCGGTCTCAAGCTG
>CAYIIH010000610.1:0-2111 GCA_964363225.1 uncultured Verrucomicrobiota bacterium
GTGATGATCACTTCACCTTCAATAGCTTGGCTCACGCCAAGCATTGGCCCTGCAGCCTGTGGGAGCCTCAAGCCGATTAAAAATCGGCGCTCCACCGCGACTGCCCAGACAAGAGCTTCTTTCTTGAATCCGCCGTAGGCCCGCCGAATTGGCGGGAATAACACTTTGCTTCCCCTCAAAACCGTGCTACTAATCTTCAAAGTCCAAACAACTTGATCCAATGCGAAACTGGAAATTCAAGGCGCTAAGAGAACCATCTGTGACCATTAACTTCATCTCACGGGTCCTCTGGCTGCTGGCCATTCCGTTGGCGGCCGGTGAGGCGCCATCGCCGGCCCAATGGCTGCCCAAACCCGGACTCTTTGAGTCGCTGACCGAACCGCCTTGTTCCTACTGTTCGACTGAAAACCGGAAAGGCCTTGTCCGGAACGATGATCGCGTGCTGGCCTGGATTCGGGGCGCGCACAATGGCGGCGCGTTTCCTTTGCGCTATTTCATCTCTGCTCCCCGCGTCATTAACGACACCTACGGCTTGTTCTTCTACGATCCGGATGGCGGGTATGTGAGCGCGTTCAAGAAAGATTACGGCTATGAATTCTACGGCTGGCGCGGCGGTGTCATGGTCGCAAAAGGCCCTGATGGCACCCTTTGGTCAGCCTTGAGCGGCCTGGCCTTGGACGGGCCGAAAAAAGGCCAGCGTCTGGAGCGCCTTCCCAGTTTTGTCACCGACTGGGGTTATTGGCTCATGCTCCACCCCGAATCGACCGCTTACAATCTCTTCGACGGCAAGAAGTACCGCGCGGCAGAACTGCCTGCTGAACTGAGCGCCGGCACCAAGAAATCCATCGGCTCGGTCGATCCCCGCCTGGAACCGATGACGCCGGTGATGGGTGTGGAAGCCGCCGGGCGTGCCAAGGCCTATCCATTGCCGGCCACGCAGGAACGCGCCTGCATCGTCGATACCGTCAGCGGCGAATCGCTGGCTGTGTTTTGGTACCAACCCACCCGGAGCGCCGTCGTCTTCAGCAGCCAACTCGACGGGCAAGACCTCACTTTTTATGCGGACGAAATCTCGCCCGAAACGGCCCCCTTCAAAGACAAAGAAACCGGAACCCGCTGGACCCCGGCGGGCCGCGCGGTGGATGGGCCTCTCAAAGGAAAAGAACTGCATTGGGTGCCCAGCGTGCAATGCCGCTGGTACGCCTGGGCGGCCACCTATCCGCAGACGGAAGTCTTCCATAACGACCGCTGACAGCAGGACCACTCCCCTTGCCGCCGTCGCCAAGTTGGCGATAGTGACTCAGTGCGGCGGAGCCGCGTTTCCGTTTAGCGCGGGTAGCACAGGCGACTCGCCTGTGCCGTCGGGCGACCCGCCCGACGGGATGGCGAGCGCGCCAGGCCGAAATCAGGCGGTTCCGTGGCCTCGACGCTTGGCTCCCGTTCCGCTCGGCGAGTCGCCGAACGGGGCGGGCGTGTCGCCCGCACTACCCACGCTAAAGTGATTGAAATGCGCCCCAGCATGAGAGAATGTTCCACCATGAAATACCGAGGTTTAGCGAAAGGCGCCACCATCGAACTCAGCGAGCGGCTTCCGTTTCCCGATGGCCAACTGCTGCGTGTTTCGGTGGAACCTTGGCCGTCTTGCCCACGCTCCGGTTCCGCCCAGGCTATCCGGCAGGCCATGCACGCTCCGCCTCACCTCAGCCGCGCCAACGTGGATGAATTGGAGGCAGCCATTGCACAAGGCCGAATCCCGGTCAATGACGGCTTCGTTCTCAACCATGGCAAATAGTCCATGCTCTAATTGACGGGCTCGTTCTCAAGAGCGTAGATTGTGTCGTATGGGAAAAGTCATCGTTAAGATCAAACTCACCAACCAAGCTGACCTGGTGCTGCAAGAGTTGAAACTCTTGAAAGGGAAGCCGCGTTCCGTCGAAGTGGATGCGCTGGTGGATACGGGCGCGACCCGACTTTATCTCAAGCCGAGTGTCATCCGCGCTTTGGGCCTGAAAAAGATGGAAGAGGTTGAGTCCCGAACGACCAACGGCATCCGCCCTCGCGGCGTTTACCAGCCGGTGCGGCTGGAAGTCATGAAGCGGCATGGCGACTTC
>CAYIIH010000611.1:0-2102 GCA_964363225.1 uncultured Verrucomicrobiota bacterium
GAGAATCCTCCTTTCGCCTTCGGCGAATTCCTTTCGTTGCCTCCCTGGCAACTCAAGTCCCCCCTCCGAGGGCGGAGAGGGAGAAGCGTTCGCAGCGCTGGCGATAGTGGCGAGCGGCTCAATGGCAGTCGCGGTATGGGGTGGCGAGTTTGCGGCGCTCTGCCGAGACGCCGCTACGATTCACAAATTCGTTCCGTTGCACGTGCACAGTTTTTATTCCTTTCTCGATTCAACGTTATCCGTGGAAGCGATCGTTGATCTGGCCAAACGTTATGAATTGCCGGCCATTGCCCTGACGGACCAGGGCAATTTGCATGGGGCGGTTGAATTTGTGCAAGCGGCGCAAGCGGCGGGCATCAAACCGATTCTCGGCGCGGAGATTGCAGTGGAGGGGCATCCGCTCCGGCTTTACGTGCAAAACGCGGCGGGGTATCGCAATCTCTGCCGGATTTTGAGCCGGCCAGCGGATGACTCCGCCGCCTCGTCGAACGCTGCCCACGACCGCGGGCCTGCTGGTGGAGCGTCGCGTGTCCCCACGCAAAAGAACTTGGCTGCGAATAGTTTTTGTTTGGCTGAGGTCAGCCCACCCTACAACCCTTGTTTGGCTGGAGACAATCGACTCTACAACTCCTGCCGAATGCGATTGCCGCCCGAATGGACAGAGGGGTTGTTGGCGGCCAGCGCTCACCCGCAATTTGCTTCTTTTTTTCCGGGACGCTTTTACCTGGAAATTTCGGATCCCGCTGCGCTTCGCCAGATCGATCCGGCCCATCGGCTGCCGTTCGTGGCGAGCCTTCCGATCCATTACGCGGAAGTTTCGGACCGCTGGAAGTATGACATTGTGCAGAGCATCCGCACGCGCACGCTGCTGCGTCAGGAACATCCGGCCAAGCGGCTGGGAGGTGATTTCCATTTTCGCACGCCGCGCGAAATGAACGAGCTCGCTCGTGCTTGCGGCTGGGGACCTGCCTGCGCTTGCCTGTGCGATGCACACAGACAGGCGGCAGGCAGGCAACCGGCTCGGCATCAAGGTTCCGACCATCTGCTGGCTCGGAGCGTGGAGTTGGCGGACCGTTGTTGCTTTGAATTTCCTTTTGGCAAACCGCAGTTCCCGGCCTTTGCTCCGCCGGATGGCTCCACTCCGGCGCAGTTTCTGCGCAAGCTGGTTGGGCAGGGATTGCGTCGGCGTTATCCGGATCGCTTTGCGCAACTCGAATCGCAGGTCGAGGAAGAACTGACCATCATCGGAGAAGTGGGGTACGAAGAATATTTCCTGGCGGTATGGGACATTTTGCAGGCATGCCGGCAGCGCGGCATCGACTGGATCACGCGGGGCAGCGCGGCGGATTCGCTGGTTTGCTATTGTCTGGGCATCAGCGACGTGTGCCCGATCCGTTTTGATCTTTATTTCCGGCGTTTTCTGAACCAGGAGCGCATGCTACTCAACAAATTGCCGGACATCGACATTGATTTTGCCCACGACCGGAAGGATGACGTGATCGACCTCATCTTTGCCAAATATGGCCGGGAGCACACCGCGGCTGTGGGCGGATTTTCCACCTGCCAGGCGCGCAGCGCCATTGGAGACGTGGCGAAAGTGCTCGGAGTTTCGGAGTATCAAATCCGGCGGTTTACCGAGCATATTCCGCACTCCCGGCCACAAGATATTTCAGCGGCCATCGCGGAGCGGCAGGAATGCCGCGACTTGCCGATCCAGGAGGAGCCTTACGCGACCGCGTTGAAAATGGCGGCATTTCTGGACGGCTTTCCGCGCTATCCCAAGATGCACCCGTGCGGCTTGGTCATCTCGCGCGGGCCGATGACGGATTTGACGCCTTGTTTCATTTCCAACAAAGGCTATCCGACGACGCACTTTGACATGGAGGCGGTTGAGTCGATTGGGCTGATCAAAATGGACATTCTGGCCCAGGGCGGGCTGGCCGTCATGCGGGACGTGCAGCAGATGCTGTCCGCCGGCAGGGCCGTTGACAAAGTCGATCAACACGCCGTGGCGGCGAGCGGCCAGAACGTAGCGCAGGTTTCCAACCTGCTGTATCGCCGATTTCCAATCGGCAGCGCGTCCGAAGTCAGAGAGCGTGTTT
>CAYIIH010000612.1:0-2089 GCA_964363225.1 uncultured Verrucomicrobiota bacterium
GATTACTGATTACTGATTACTGGTTACTGGTTACTGATTACAGGTCACTGATTACAGGTCACTGATTACTGATTACTGGTTACTGATTACAGGTCACTGATTACTGGTGATGGTTGATGGCTGATGGATGATACGTGATGTGTGATTCAGCAAGACCGGTTACTCTCGGTTTGCCAGGTTGGATTCATTGGAGCGGGGCGATGGGGAGCGGTTTTTCAGCTATGCGGCAGCGATTCCAGGCTTGGAGCAACTCTTGTTGGTGTTGCTCGGCCCATTCGAGCACCAGGTCGCACACTCGCGCCGGAGCATCGCCGGCCACAATCCTAAGCGGCGAGATTTGCACCACCAACTCCGACTGCTCATAAAAGGCATGAAAGCGGGCGGCAAAAGGCCGAACGCAAAGCATGCGAATAACGATTCCGTAAAACTTTGAAAGGACTGGCATAAAACGCATTTTCTTTTATCAGCGCCTGCCGGGTGGCTATGGCTAAAGCTGCTCCCGGACAGACGGTTCATTTTCTAGTTCAATTCCGGTTCTCAAGGAACACGCCGCGACGCTGAATAGTTGCTTCAAAAAGCGGCGTCATCCAAAGCCGTCGCCTGCCATAAGGCAAGCAGCGTGCCAGCTCGGATTCTCAGGTGATTCCTTGAAGGCAGGACCGTCCGGATGGAAGGCAAGTGGCGTCCTATCTTGCGTATTTTCAACCGATTGCGCAGAGCCGATCCGCGCACAAAGCCGGCTCAGATTTTCCAGCAGCGTGATGTTAATTGCCCCAGGCACGGAGCGATGATCTCCGGGATGTTTCGCCACTGGGATTGGCCCGTCCCAAAACCGGGACGCGGCCGGGAATCTGAAAGGCGGGTCAGAAAAGAATGAGTGACAGACGAATGGTCAGCAAGAATTCTTGAGCCAGAGCATTGTCGCGGAGATTCAGGGCGGACCAGGAATGGATTGAAAGGAAATGCTGGGGATAAAGCCGCAGTCTGCCCTGCATAGGCGGGCACAGATATACAGAGAGCACGCACCGAGTTAAAGCCAGAATTGCATAATCTTAGGATCCATTCTCGTGGTAAAACCGCCGCGGCTGATCGGGCATGCCGGAGTCAGGCACAACCCCCAAGCCACCGGCTCGACACCCCTTCAGCGCAAAGGCAGAAACAACGCACGATACTAGTGACCCGTTCGTGACCCGTTCATGCTGAACGCGCTGGGGAAAACGGCAAGGTCGGGAGAGAACAATTCTCTTTGCCGAAGCGCGGCCCGGTGGTAACGTCACGGCGCATGTTGACCGACTACCTGCGAACTGCGATGGGCAAAGCCCACTACGAACTGCTGGGCGGCGGTGAGGGCTTCTATGGCGAGATTCCCGGTTTTGATGGCGTGCTCGCACAGGCGGACACGCTCGAAGCCTGTCGCGAGGAATTGGCCAGCACACTGGAAGACTGGCTGCTGTTCCGCATCTCGCGCAACCTGCCCGTCCCGGTGTTGGAAGGCCTGAACCTCACCGTAAGAGAAGTCAAAGTCCCGGCCTGATGCCGCATTTCGGCCCCATCAAACGACGCGAGTTGATTGCCTGCCTGCGCCGATTGGGCTTCACCGGACCGTATGCGGGTGGCAAGCACGAGTTCATGCAACGAGACGGCCTTGCTCTGACCATCCCGAACCCGCACGGCGGCGACATCGGCCCCAGACTGCTGGCGCAACTGTTGCGCCAGGCACGAATCACGAGAGAAGAGTGGGAGCAGCTTTGAGTTGCGCCCTGCGTCCAGTGGGTTTCCCCGGCCTTCTGAAAGTTGAACACCTGCCGGAAGCCCTGACGCCAGGCAGCGTGTTGAACGCGCTGACGAACGCGGCGCAGCAGGCGGCTTAAGCAGCGGCGTGACCGGCGCTTCTGATCCCCCACACGGTTTGCGGACGGCGGAGGCAAGCGGGGTGTTCAAGCTTGGCGTGTTCAAGCCATGGCAAGGGCCATGCGCCCTACGGCACCACGACCTGGTAAAACCGCCGCGGCGGATCGGTCCTGCCGGAGTCAGTCACAACCCCCAAGCCACCGGCTCGCCCCGTGGGATAAAACCTCCAGCATCCGGC
>CAYIIH010000613.1:0-2070 GCA_964363225.1 uncultured Verrucomicrobiota bacterium
GTCGGCTTTGGCGTTGGCGCGCGATTCGGGCCGACAAGAATGTCGGCGCTCCTGCATGCTCTCGTTCTTCCAGCTTTGCCGGAGGTCGCTGCCGCTGCCAGCGAAAAACTCTTGAGCCACCGACCCGTGATCCCGCGGCCTCCGGTTCATCCTGGAAAAAGCAGTTGGAACCGCGGAATACGCGAAACACGCGAAAGCAGAACAGATTGGAGAAGAGGACCGATTCACCCAGCGGGTGAACGACCTGGTTAGCTTACTGAGCAGGCCGCAGGATGGACTACGGAATGCATAGCCACAAAAAGGCACAAGAAGACGCAAAAGCCCCGACTCTTGCGCTTTTTGCGCTTTCTTGCGGCAATTCCGGAAAGGGAAAGGTGTCTTCTATCCTGCGGCCTGAGCAGTAACTCCTTTCCCTTTGGCGTATTTGGCGTATTTCGCGGTTTGAATTGCCGGCCTCCGGTTCATGCTCGATTCGCCGCCGCCGGAACTCCTTCGGGCGCGGGATGCAGCACATCCTGCAAGGTCTGCAACAAGGCCGCGGCGGTGAACGGTTTGGCCAGCGTGGCCTGCACTTGCACCTCCGGATCGCCGGGCAGCGCCAAGTCAGTTTGCAGCCCGCTCACGGCGATGATTTTTGCCTCCGAATTCATTTGTCGCAACGCGCGGATGAACGCCGGCCCGTCCATAAACGGCATCATCAGGTCCGTCACCACTGCCTGCACCTGCTCCCGGTTCTGCGCATACCGAGCCAACCCTTCCACTCCGTCTGCCGCCGTCACCACCCGGTAGCCGTGCCGCTCCAATGTTTTCTTGGTGAACCGCCGCACGGCTTCTTCGTCGTCCGCCACCAGCACCAGTTCCCCATGACCTTGTGGCGCCGGGCCAGGATCGGCCATCGCCTGCCCGGCTTCCGGCGCCTCACAGGCTGGCAGGTAAATCTTGAACTGAGTTCCTTGACCCACCTGGCTGTTGACTTGGATGAATCCACCATGGCTCTTCACAATCCCCAGCACGGTCGATAATCCCAGCCCGGTCCCTTTATCTATTTCTTTCGTGGTAAAGAAAGGGTCAAAAATCGTGTCCAGGTGCTCCGGCAGGATGCCGCTGCCCGTGTCCATCACTCTCAAGACCACATAGCGTCCGGCCCGGGCGCCGGGACTCATCTGGGCAAATGCGTCGTCCATCTCCACGTTCTCCACCCCCAGCGTGAGCGTGCCGCCTTGGGGCATGGCATCGCGGGCGTTGACGCACAGGTTCATCAGGACCTGATGGAGTTGCGTGACGTCGCCATTCACCAGCCAGGGTTGGGCGGGCAATTCCCGGCGAGCCTTGATGTTCTTGGGGAAGGTTTCCCGGATGATGCCAACCATGTCCTGCACCAGGGCCCGAAGCTGCACCGACGTCCGCTCTCCTGCCAGGCCGCGGCCGAAAGAGAGCAATTGTTTAATGATGTTGGCCCCGCGCTGGGCGTTGGCTTCTATCGTGTCCAACAAGCGCAACGTGTCTTGGTCCATGATGTTCTCGCGGAGCAAGGGCGCGCCCATGAGGATGGGAGCGAGGATGTTGTTCAGGTCATGGGCGATGCCGCTGGCCAGCCGGCCTACGCTTTCCAGCCGCTGCGTGCGGAGCAACTGGGCCTCGAGACTCTTCTTCTCGGTGATGTCCTGTTTGATGGCCACAAAGTGGATGGTGTCGCCACGCTCATCCCGCACGGGAGTGATCGTCATCTCCTCGGTGTAGAGGCTGCCGTCCTTGCGGCGATTGATAATCTCGCCGCGCCAGACCTGCCCAGCGAGGATCGTATCCCAGAGTCCCTTGTAAAAAGCTTGGTGCTGCCGGCCTGACTTGACCAGTTCCCGCGGGTTCTTGCCGACGGCTTCGGCCACCGCGTAGCCGGTGAGCGTCGTGAAGGCCGGGTTGGCCCACTGGATTAGGCCCTCACGATCGGTGATGACGATGGCGTTGGCGGCGGCTTCCAAAGCGGCGTTTCTCAGGCGTAGCGAATCCTCCGCCTGCTTGCGCTCGGTGATGTCCTTCAAGGAGATCACCACGTGGGCTTCTTCTTCTTCT
>CAYIIH010000614.1:0-2060 GCA_964363225.1 uncultured Verrucomicrobiota bacterium
TGCTAACCTGACTTTCGCAACTGACGGGGTGTTGCTCGCGCAAGTGCTTGCAAATCAACCCAGCCATCTCAAAGGTCTGCACCAAATCCAACTCCTCAGGGCGACGGCTCAACCAACCCGCCTTGCGCCGAAATCCGCGGCGGGGGCTGCTCCGGCAATTCCCACCCCCATTGCGCCAACAAAATCTTCTGGTCTTTCTCCGGTTGGGTGTAGCGCCGGAAAATCAACTCCCGCCCATCGGTCGTCGGAAAAGGCACGTCCACCCTCTGCAGCGCCGCAAACTTGTCCAGCACCGCCCGGGCCGTCAGTCCGCCCGCCCGCTTGCGCAATGGCCGCACAGCGTCACCGACAGGCCATACGCCAGGAACGCCACGAAAAGGTGCGCCTCGATCCGGCTCTCCTTCTGGTGAAAGAGCGGGCGCAGGTTCAGATCGTCTTTGAGGAGCTTGAAGGCCGCTTCGATCTCCACCAGTTGCCAATAATATTCCCAGAGCACTTTCGCATCGGGGTTCGTCAGATGGGTGCGCAACAGGTCACGGACTTCCCGCCGTCGCCACGGCCGGTCTTTGCCCCGTCGCAGCTTAAACTGCAAGCTCCGAGCCTCGACGCCTTCGCCTGCGGCGGGCCATGGGATTTGCCCCAGACCGAAGACTCGTCCGGCTTGTTCCTTGGCCTGGCCGACGGCCAGCAACCGCTCGTCGCGCGTGAGTTTCTGCTGGCGCTGCTGGAGTTGTTGGAGCCGTCCGAGCAACTCGCGCAACTGGCGCAGACGGATGCCGCGCTCCTTTTTCAGCCGCTCCTGGCTCTCAATGAAGACGTAAAGTTCCTCGGCCGGCGGCCACAGTTTAACCCGCACCGAGGGCCGCGCTGGCTGCCAGGACCGCTTCACCCACTCCTTTTCCAGCTGGGTCAAACGGCCCTTGGGTGTGCCCACCAAATAGTGAAGGGGCGGATCGGAGGCGCGCATTTGTGCGAGCACTTTCTCCGTCGGAAGGCCTCGATCCATCACCCAGATGCGGTGGGCTGGGCCGTAGAGCTTCCCGATCTTTTCCAGGAACGCTTTCCGCGGGGTCTGGTCGCGGGTGTGGCCGGGCCACACTTCGTAAGCCAGCGGATAGCCTTCGGGGGTGACGATCAACGCGCTCATCACTGGCACGCAATCGGGCCGTTGGTCCCGGCTGTAACCCAAGCGCCGCTTGTCGCCTTCGGGAAAGGGCGGATCGCTCTCGCAGTAGGTGCTGGTCAGATCGTAGAGCCGCACATCGAACTTCGCCCCGAAGAGGTCCTGCCCGCGGGCGCGCCAATGCTGGAACAGTGCGTCCCGAGGCGGGAGCAGTTGGTCCAGACAACGGTGCAGACTCTCCTTGTCGAGCACGGGCACGTGCAGTCCCAGCAACTCATCCAGCGCCGTGCCCGCCCACCCTTGCCGGTGCAGACGCCATTCGCTGCCCGGATCGACCAACCGGTAAATCGTCAGCACCTGCAAAATGAGTTTCCAATCGGTCCCTTCTCGACGGGCGGCCAGGCGCTGACTCCAGAAGGCGTCCAGGTGCAACTGGTGCCCTAATAAACAAGCCACCCAGCAAGCGCCCCACGGGCCGCGGCCGCTGCAAGCTGAATTCGGCCAGACGCCCCTGGACCGCTTCGGTCACGTGCGCGGGCAGGGAACGTTCCAGCGGAAACAAGGCCAGTTGGGTGAAGGCCTGCCGGTCCGCATCGAACACTTCAATCGTCTTGGTCCAGGCGGCCTTTTGGCTGTCATTGATTTCGCCCAGGTAAAGAATGGGTCGCGGCACCCACTGCCCGTGGGCCCCGCGCACTTTTTCGACGATGCTCCAGTCGCAATGATCTTTGCCGTTTTTAAACCGATGAGGGCCGTGCAGAAAGGGCTGGCCCATTTCGATGGTGGGCAGTTTACCAGCGCGGCGCGCTGGCTGGGAAGAGGGTAGGTCTGCACCCAACGGAATTTCGAGCAACAATCCCGCAAATTCCTAAGAAACTCGCGGCTGTCCCCTCGAAAAATTCCTGAATTCCACCGCGAGTTGCGAAAGTTCGGCTAA
>CAYIIH010000615.1:0-2041 GCA_964363225.1 uncultured Verrucomicrobiota bacterium
CTAAAAAGTAGTCAGCGGGTTTTTCAGCAGAATCAATAGTGAGGACTGACCCCTAGCGAAATTCATGGCGCGGGCCGCTCAATCGTCGAAGCCGGGTCCACGGTGTATTTTTTCGGTTCGCGGAGGATCGGGATGGGACCGCCCGTGATCCATTGGCGGATCAGCAGCAGCAGCAGCAGCAGGGCGATGCCTGCCACGATCTTCAGCACCCGCTTTTTTCGCGCCTCTCGCCTGGCTATCTGTTGCGCTTCCGCTTCGGCAGCCACCTCGGCGTGCTGCTCCTGACCGGACGACTCCACTGCCGCCAGAATCTTCGGCCAGTCCACCGCGGGATGCGCTTTGAAGGTCAGCAAATAGGCGTAGGACGCGCAACCGTTCCGTGCACAGTAGCCTTGGCGCAGGCGGGCGACCTTGGGATTGGCCGCGCCGTCAGCCGGGCTGGTTTCAGAAAGCGCCAGCAACTCTTCGGCCGTGAGGCGAATGCCGCATTGGACACACTCACCGGTGACTGTCGCCTCGAGGAATCCGGGCAGTTGGGCGTCGCCGACCCCGGCCTGTCCTAGCGCCTGCAGCAGATTCTGCATGAATCCGCTGCAGCTTGCCAAGTCAAGCTGGCGGGTGATGGGTTGCAGATGCGAATTGGGTGTGCTCAAAACGATTTCCTTGCCTGCTTCGCTTATTCGTCGGCCGGCTTGTACCAGATCCAGTCCTGGGTTGGCTCGTAGGGGTGATAGGGATCGGTGGCCAGCGCCGTGGAGAAATTATGCACTTCGGTGTGGCCATCCGTAAATAGGATGGGCGAAATGAACCGCCGGGGCGCCACTTGTGGGTCCAGGAACTCTGATTTCCCAACAGCCTGATGCCACTGGAACCAGTAGCCCAGACTTGCCGATCCATACATGCGGGCCGGCGGCTCATGCATGAGGATGTAGCGGGCCGGTTCCGTCACCCAGGCCTCTGATTTGTTGGAGACTCCTTGGGCGGCATCGGCCTGCGGTTGGAGGGTGCCGCCGCTGCTGGGAAACGCGAGCGCACCGGCGTTGTAATGGTAACTGCAGCCAAGCGTGGCCCAATTGGAGGGCTTGGCCTCGTGGTCCCCGCATCCCGGCAGCACGCTTTGTCCCTTGTCACTGGGGCACTTGTACACCTCCGAAGGGCGCATGTAATTGTAAAGCGGGCGAATGCTGGCGGCAGGATACCGATCCGCATAATGACCCGGCAAAGGATCGCGGCCACCCAGGGTGAATTGGGCGTTCTTCGTATCGTTTTTTTGGTCGAGAGGATCCACATCGCGCACCCATTTGCCCGGAAACCGGAACCGGTGGTCGTCGATGTAAAGCTTGATGCTGATGCCCATTTGCCGAAGGTTATTCAGGCAGGTTGCTTGGCGGGCGCGCTCCTTGCCCTGGCTAAGACTGGGCAGAAGCATGCTGGCGAGGACGCTGATGATTCCCATGACGACCAGCAATTCGATCAGCGTAAAGCCCCGCTGTGCCGCTGGCAGGTTGGATTTACGTTGCACTCTCATACTCTAGCATCTCTGGACGAGATCAATCTCCCTGCACCATCGTCCACATCCCTTTTGGAGCGTTGGTCGTTCCGCTGCCGACGGTCTCAGTGATCTTGTGGATCGAGACGTGGCCGTCGTGGAAGACGTAGTTGAACCGGCGGGCATGAAGGCCGTAGGCGATCGCGCCGTAGTTGACGTTGTTAAAGCTGGTTCCGCGTGAGATTTGGACGCAGTCCGGCGTCAGGCCGCCGGGGAAATTGGATCCCGGACCGGCGCAGAAGGAAGGCCAGTCATTCCCGGCCGCGTTGCGGCCATTCGGCAACTCCGCGAGCAGAATCGTCCCAGCAGGATCGCCCCCCGCGCTTTCTGGGTAGCCGCGCGCGTTCCAGTCAGGCCGAGATCCTCCGGCTGAGCTCCGTAGATTGAAATAAAGGCCGATCCCGTAAGTCGCCGGCGGCAACGGCGCGGTCGCAGACGTGAGTTGAAAGCTGGGGCCTGCCCAGTTTACCGCATACGTTCTGCGCTGGGCGT
>CAYIIH010000616.1:0-2040 GCA_964363225.1 uncultured Verrucomicrobiota bacterium
AAAGACAGTTTCTTCCATCATCAGCCTCCGCCCGCGGGGGTGGGTGCTTCCAACGAATTCACCGGTGGCCATCGCCATTTCCTTCGATTTGTGGGATGCCTTTCTCGAGCAAACGATGGGGAGCGGCCGCAGCCTGCGCGCGGAAATCCGGCAACGCCTGGCGCCGTTCTCTTACCCGCCCAATATGCCTTTGCTCAAAGCGGCGTTGGACGCGATCCGGGAGATGATCACCAGGAACGCGCGGTTTACGCCGGACCAGCAGCAAGCGGTCATCGCCGCCTTGTCGATTTTTGATCCGCAGCGGAAAATCCGGTTCCGCAGTTCCACCAACGTGGAGGACAGCGAGAGTTTTACGGGCGCCGGTTTGTACGACAGCTACAGCGGCTGCCTGGCGGACGATCTCGACAATGACAGCGCCGGCCCGTGCCGATGTGATCCGGAGGAAACCAACGAGCGCGGGGTTTTTCGCGCGATCCAGAAAGTCTATGCCAGTTTTTATAATGACAACGCATTCCTGGAGCGGCTCCGGCATGGGATCGATGAAAACCAGGTGGGGATGGCCCTGCTGGTGCATCATTCGACGCCGGACGAGTTCGAGATGGCCAACGGCGTGGCCACCGTGCGCAAGGAAGGCGCTTCTTACTCAGGCGAACTGGTTACCCAGGCCGGGGCGGTGTCGGTCAGCAATCCGGATGGGAATGCGCGTCCTGAAATCGTGACCGCTTCCAAGTACGGCAGTTTCGATTCCTACGCCAGCTCGAAAGAGCAATCCAGCCTGGTTCCGCTGGGCGGTTACGTCCTGGCATGGTCAACCGATTACATCGCGCTGTTCGAGCGGCTCGTCGCAGTGGCGGCGGGTTACCAAGCCCTTTTCCCGACGAAAACCGGCTTTGTGCTCGATTTCGAGTACAAGATGGTTGAGCCGGGCAAGTTGCTGGTCAAACAAGTGCGGGAGATTCCTTCCCCAAGCCAAGCGCCCAGAATCCTTCCGTTCCTGATCAACGATCCGGTCAATCTTTGCGTCTTTCAAGGTGAGTACGGTGATGTTTTCGCCAATCACCGCCTCAAATCGCGCTGGATGCTTTCGGCCCGGAGCATGCGCTTGGCGCCAACCAATGTGAGTTTTTATGCCGATGCCACATGGGAATACCTGGATGGCGCCGAGGTAAAGCTGTTGTCTGGACTGATGCCGTCGTGGCCCGGCGCATCGCACGTGGAAGACAGTTCCAGTGCCACCGACCGCTGGACCATTGGGGTGGGGCCGGCACGGCGCGAGTTCGAACTGGTCACCGGAAACATCAAGCGGCTGGTTTCACAGGCTGAGAGTCCGTTGCAGTTCCTGGGCGATTTTGAATTCACGGTGAATGTAACCTATGCGGCGCCTGTTCCCATCTTGGATTGGTCTGGCCAAGCCACTACCGCCACCAACGAATCGGTCCGGCTTCGGCCCTGTCCAAGACACTCGGCGGAGGACCTTCTCCAGGATCGCCAGCTTTTCGCGACGTTGGGAGGCAAATCCATCCGCACCTCTTTCTATTGGCCCAAGGAACCGCAAGGGGCCGTTGCGGGCTATACCGCGCCGTTGGTTGAATGGGTGGAAACCCGGATCGAAGGTTTGACTACGCAGCCGATTCTGTTGCATGGCTATTACTCGCAAACCTACCGGCCGGAGCATCACAATTTTTGGGAGCGGTTTATCTTTGAACCGCGCTTGGAGCCGGGCTTGCCTTTGGCGGTCTTGAACGAGTTGCAGGCAGCCAACATCCGGTTGATTCATCTGTATCACGATCGCTATGGAAGTGGATCGAAGGCGACCATCCTTGGCTTGGATGGCAAATTCAGGGAGTTGAAGTGACGCGGCAAGCCATTGGCAGCGTTGAACTTGGCTGGCTCCCGTGGAACTGCCGAGACTCGGCGCGACGGAGCCACAACCAAAACGACCGCCCGTGACGATTTTGGAGTGCGGTGGCAGAGCGAAGCGGCGACCTGCTCTTACCCCACATCGTGATCGCGCTAGACAACCGGCCCGCTTTCCGGCAC
>CAYIIH010000617.1:0-2039 GCA_964363225.1 uncultured Verrucomicrobiota bacterium
AGGTTCATTCTCTTCCCTGCCGGGAAAGGGAAATCCCTTTTCAAATGAAGATTTCATGTGCTACAAAAACTGAGCGCACGGAAAAAATAGTCAAGGCGATGACGCAAAATCTTATCCACTCCCGTCCACAGATTATTCACCGCGCCGCGGAGCGGCTGGCAGATGAGCGCGGCTCTCCTCAGCGGCAGCAAGCTGGATTCGGGTGACACATGCGGGGAGAGTTCCAGCGCGTGCTCACGAAGGCGGCCACCAGCAGCTTCAGCGCGCGAGGGCTGTCCCACCTCGGCAGCCCGCTGTTCACCCGCCTGGCGCGCGGAACGCCAGGGTCAATTGCGGACGAAGATTTTTCCTGGCAATTGTTTGACGATGCGTTTCATTTCCAGGCCCAGTAGGGCCACCGAGACCGCGGAACTGGGCAGACCGCTGCGCCGGATCACGTCATCGATCGACAGCTCTTCGTGGTTCAACACGTCGTAAACTTTTTGCTCATTGTCGGTCAGGCTGAGCGCCGGCAACACGCCCGTTTCGCCCGGCGACGGTGGACGATTGCTGGCCGGAAACAGGTATTCGAACTCGCTCAGAATATCTTCTGCGCCTTCGCAAAGCTTCGCTCCCTTCTTGATGAGATCGTGGCAGCCTTTGCTCCGGGGCGAATCAATCCGGCCCGGCACGGCAAAGACTTGCCGGCCATACTCCACCGCCATGTTGGCCGTGATGAGCGCGCCACTCGTCAAATTCGCTTCGACCACCACGGTTCCGAGGGTCATGCCGGCCACGATGCGATTGCGGATGGGAAACGATTGCTTGTCGGCGGTGCGATTGAACGGGAATTGGGTCACGACCGCGCCGTTGGCGGCGATGCGCCCGAACAATTCCGCGTTCTCCGGCGGGACCACCAGATTGATGCCGGTGCCGAGCACAGAAATGGTTCTGCCCTTGGCGCTCAAAGCCCCCTGGTGCGCCGCGGTGTCAATGCCTCGCGCGCCTCCGCTCACGACCGTGACGCCGACATAGGCCAGTTGATAGGCCAGCTTGCGCGCCACCTCCAGGCCGTAATGCGTCGTCATGCGGGAGCCCACCATGGCCACAGCGTTTTTGTCTTTGGCCGTCAGCGCGCCCTTCACGTACAAGACAATGGGCGGATCGTAAATTTGCCGGAGCAATTCCGGGTAGGCTTCGTCCGCTTGCGTTACAATGTGGCAGCCGTACTCCCGGATGCGCTGGAGTTCGGCGCTCAAATCCACGGCCTTTTCCCAGCCCGCGATCGCAGCCGCGGTCTCTTCGCCGATGCCCCGCACGTGGAGCAATTGCTGATGGGAAGCTCGCAGAATGGCGGGCGCGTCGCCAAAGAACTCGAGCAATTGCCGCACGCGGACAGGGCCAACGTGATCGATCATGTTCAAGGCCACCAAGGCTTCCGAGGAATCCATGCACCAAGGGCATACCGCATTTTCCCAAAGGCAGCAAGCGAAGAGCTTGCTTGATTAGCCGGGGCCGGGCGCTAGAATGGAAGCGGAAATCGAAACTTAAACCGACTGAACGGAACAGAACTCTATGTTAATCAGCAAGAAAATGAACGCCGCGCTGAACGAGCAAATCGGCAATGAATTCAACGCCTCGCTGCAATACGTCTCCATCGCCTCGCACTTTTCGGGTGACGCCTTGCCCGCCCTGGCCGCTCACTTTTACCGGCAAGCGGAGGAAGAACGCGATCACGCCATGCGGTTTGTGAAATACATCGTTGACGCCGGCGGCAGCATTGAAATTCCGGCTATTCCCGCCCCCAAAGGCGCCTTTAAGAATGCCGAGGAAGCGGTGCAATTGTCGCTCGACCGGGAAAAGGCGGTTACGCAGCAGATCAATCAACTGTACGAGTTGGCCATCAAGGAGTCCGACCACACCACCCGAACCTTTCTGGCCTGGTTTCTCACCGAGCAGCTTGAGGAAGTCTCCAGCATGGACAACCTCCTGAAAATGGTGCAACGCGCCGGCGAGGCCAATATGCTCTACGTGGAGGCCTATCTGGCTGGAACAACGGA
>CAYIIH010000618.1:0-2037 GCA_964363225.1 uncultured Verrucomicrobiota bacterium
CCCGACCTCTTCAAGGGCTGAAAAGTAGTCAGCGGGTTTTTCAGCAGAATCAGTTACCTGCGCGACCCCCGCCTTTTCGGTCGGGAGTTGCTGCGGATTCCGGCGGGGCAACTGGTCGTGGTGGACGAGGTTCAGCGTCTGCCATCGCTCCTGAACGAGGTGCATCGGTTCATCGAAAGCCACGGCCTGCGGTTTGCCTTGCTGGGTTCGAGTGCCCGCAAGCTGAAGCAAGCCGGCACGAATCTGCTGGCGGGGCGTGCGCTGCGGCGCATCATGTATCCGCTGCTGCCACAGGAACTCGGAGCGGTCTTCGACCGGGCGGAGGTGCTTCGCTCCGGCAGCCTGCCCGTGATCTGGCAGTCGTCCGCCAAGGCGGAGAGTCTCGAAGCCTACGTGCAGTTGTATCTGAAGGAGGAAATCCAGGCGGAGGCGTTGGTGCGGAATCTGCCGGGATTCGCGCGGTTCCTACCCGTCGCAGCCCTGTTTCACGGGCAGGTGCTGAGTGTCGCCGGATTGGCCCGCGATGCGGGCGTGGCGCGGACCACGGTCTCCGGCCACTTGGAGATTCTGGCCGACACCTACCTGGCGTGGCTTCTGCCGGCCTACGAGGGCAAGTTGCGAGTCAAGGAGCGAAAGCATCCCAAGCTCTACTGGGCGGACCCGGGCGTGGTGCGGGCGGTGAGGCGGGAGTTCCATCCGCCGGGCGAATTGGAGCGTGGCGCGTTGCTGGAAGGCTGGGTCGGCGTTTTGTTGAAGGCCTACGGTGAATCCGGCAGTGGCCTGGGGTTGCGGCATGACGGGTTGTTCTATTGGGCTCCGACCGAAGGTGGCACCGAGGTGGAGTTTTCTCGAAGAGTTGGAGGGGAAGACACTTTGAACGCACCGAGACCATCGACCCGCTGCCACCATGACTTCCAGTCCCACCATCCGCCTGTTCGTCAGTTCGACGTTTAGCGACCTCAAGGCCGAGCGCGAACACCCAAAGGCAGAAGGCAGAATGAAGAATGCAGAAATTGGAGGTCTCAATCGATGTGTAATTGACCTGCGCTGGGGCTTGGCGAATGTCGAATTACGAAGCGACTCACTGGTCTGCTTCTGTCAGCCATTGTTTTCACCCGGCCAGATTCGCGGCTTGCCGTCGAATTCGGCAGACCCGACTTCGCGGATGTCGCCGTCCAACGGCTTGGGTTTGCCAGCCCGGATTTGCACCTTGATCGGCACCCAAAGCACTGGGGAGGGCCGGTTCGCCGACCAGGGCAGCTCGGCGGTGATTTGTTTGACCATGGTGGCCGCCGCGCAGGTCGCCGGACCGGCCAACCCGGACACGACCAGCCAGACATTCCCCGCCGCCCGCCGTTGGGCGGCGATGATGCCGTACATCGTCCACGCATGGCCTCCCGCCCGCGATTCGTGCGGCTGATCTTCGAGGATGAAGGCGGTTGCCTGGTTGCGTTCAATGCAAGCCGCGAGTTCCAGGTGGCTGGCCTGCAACTCGCGCCACGTCAGCCCAAAGGCACTGTGGAAGTTCTCGGCGAGCTTCGGGAGCCAGACGAGGAAAAACAGCATCTATCGGCCGGTCTTGAAATGAGGCGCAGCATCTTCCTGCTCACGCTGCAATTCGTGCCGGCTTCCTCGTTGGCTTTCTTGATGAGTTCGGCGAGCCGGTTGATGGTGATCGCCCGCTCGGTTTCCTGCGCGATGAGCCGGCTGACGCGCAATGGAGGTTTGGTGAACATGCCACCATTCGCTCACGGCCCGCGCCCTGACCGCTGGGTCAGCCACGTTGTCCAATGCCAACGCGGCCGCACGACAGGACGACCAGCCGGGCGTCAAACCCGTTCACCTTCAAATCATCCCTCTCATGCGCCGCACCTTACGCCGTTTCTGGCCGGTTTTCATCCTGCAACTGTTGGAAATCTGTTGGAAAAAGGCATGACCGAAGTTTTCTGGGCGGCGCTGAAATCTCTGTAACTCCTTTATTATAAACTGGAGCCAATGGTCGGGATTGAACCGACGACCTACGGTTTACGAAACCGT
>CAYIIH010000619.1:0-1902 GCA_964363225.1 uncultured Verrucomicrobiota bacterium
AACAATAGCCGCTTTACCATCCTGCCGCAGGCCCGCATTCCCAATCTGGCCAGTCGTGTCATGAAAGGCTGCCTCCAGCGGGTGTCGTCGGACTGGCTCCAGACCTATGGCCATGAAGTCCTGGTGGCCGAGAGCTTCGTCGACCCTCAACTCTTCCGCGGCACGTGCTACAAGGCCAGCGGCTGGACGTTGCTGGGGCAGACGCAAGGCTTCAAACGCAGCCGCCAGGATTACTACGTGGAACATGAGCGCCCCAAACAATTATGGGTTCGGGAGCTGCGTCCTGGGGCGCGCACCATTCTGCGGGGGCGCAATGGGCCGGCGGCCTTAAAGGTCCCAGAAGCCGGTCAGGGGCCCGACGGTACTCAAGCTCCCGAACAACTGGAGCAGATGTTGCGCTTTTTTGAGGGCCTGCGCGATTGGCGGCGGCGCCGCGGCGACTATTCGGTGGCCTGCTTGGTGACGGTGGTCGTGGGCGCCGCCCTCTGTGGCGTGCATCGCGGCCAGCGGGATTTGGCCGCGTTTGCGGCGGGGCTGACGCCCGCACAGATGCGAGCGCTGCGGTTTCCTCGCCAGGGCAATCCGCGGCGCTATTCGGTGCCCAAGGAGACCACCTTTTTCCGACTGCTCTCGAACCTGGACAACCGTGCTTTGGAGCAGGCGCTGCTGGACTGGCTCCACCAGGTGCTGGGTCCGCCCGCCGCCGAGGACGACCAAGTGTCGGTCGATGGCAAGGAGTTACTGAGCAGCCAGGGAGTCGAGATCGTCAGTGCCTAGGCGGTCAAGAGTGGACGCTGGCTGGGCTCGGAACGCATCGCCGAGGGCTCCAACGAAATCCCGGCCGCCCCAGCGTTGCTCCGCCGAGCGCCCCTCGAAGGCAAGCTGGTGACGCTGGATGCCCTGCACACCCAGACCGAGACCGCGCGCATCATCGTGCAGGAACGAGGCGCCGACTATCTGATGACCGTCAAGGGCAACCAGCCCGGAGTGGCCGAAACGGTGCAAGGGCTTTACGAGCGTTCGCCGCGCGCTTTTTTTTAAGGGACCTCTGGGCGAGCTGGTTCAGCGCTATGAACTCAACCGCGGCCGACCCGAAGCGCGCTGTCTGATCAACTTCGACGCCACGGCCGAACAAGTCTGCTTTCCGGCCGTCCAACAAGCCGCCCGGCTCACGCGCTTCATCGAGCGCAAGCCGAACACCCAACGGCCGCAGGAGAAACCGGCCGAGATCGAAACCGAATGGCTGCTCAGCTCGCGACCCCGAGCCTTGTTTTCGGCGGGGCAGGTGTTGGACGCCGACCGTGGGTATTGGGGCATTGAGAATGGATTGCATCTGCGCCTGGATGTGAGCGCGGGCGAAGACCGGAGTCGCGTCCGCCACCCCGTCTCCGTGCTGAACTTGGCGATGATTCGCCGGGCCACGATCAGCGTCGCCGTCCATTGGATCCAGCGCTGCCGCAACAAGCGCCAGGCCACGCTCCAAGGCTTTTATGATTTCATGTCGGCGAAAAACCGCCGAAAGGCCTTTGCCCTCGTCACGGCGGCAGGACCCTCCTGGTTGCCCCCCTAAGCATCGGTGCCGAGCCCACGATAGCCGGCGCGGGCGAACGGCATCGCCATTCCCTCGCCCTTGATGTCCGCATCAACTGGGCACGGTTAACTTCCCCTCGGTGGGAGGCAGTGGCGGTACGCCCTTGGCTCAGCCGCCCCCCAGGGGTCTCACGAACCCAAAAGGTCCGGCCGGAAAATTGGTTTCTCCCACGGATTCAGAAAGGCCCACCGATGGGACTGGGAATCCTCGGAGTCATTGGAGTTCCACGGGCGAGAACATCCGGCCCGGGAGATCCCGATGCGTAAAGCCCCAGAACCCAACACTCTATTGGGCTTCGAAAATCTGCCATA
>CAYIIH010000620.1:0-1902 GCA_964363225.1 uncultured Verrucomicrobiota bacterium
CGGCAGCGACCCGGCAACGGCCTCGCGAAAGTCCTGCCGCAGCGTTCACCTCCTCTAATCAGGACACTACCCGGATTTGAAGTTATGGATGGAATCAATTCCAAGTTTTGCCAAAGTTTTGCCTTTTGGAAATGGTATAGGCAAGCTGCCGGGGGTGAACCCATTTTTGTTGCCAAAGGTTTTGCGAAGTCGTGCTGCGCCGGCAATAGTCGCCGGGCTCCTGCTGGCGGCTTCTTTTCCCAAGCTGGAATTGGCCGGGGTCGCTTGGGTTGCGCCCGGTTTGATGTTGTTGGCGGCTGCTGGCGCCAATCCGCGCCAGACGTTTAAAATCGGTTACCTGGCTGGTTCGGCGCATTATCTGGCTTCGCTTTCCTGGCTTTTGTTCATTCCGTTTCCTGCGGGTGCCATCGCGGGCTGGCTGGCGTTGAGCGCGTATCTGGCGTTGTATCCGGCGGTTTGGGTTTGGCTCTGTTGGAGGCTCTTTCCAATTGGAATAGCCGGACAAGCCGTGAGAGCAGAGGAAAGGCCCATGGCGTGTGGGTGGAGCAGCGGTTTTCTGGCCGTGGCGAATCGGTTTCTAGCAGCAAGTTGGTCGCAGCGCGCGGTCTGGGCCTTCTGTTGCGCTGCGTTGTGGGTCACACTTGAAATGGTGGCGGCAAGATTTCTGACCGGTTTTCCCTGGAATTTCTTGGGCGTCTCGCAATACAAAATCCTGCCACTCATTCAAATCGCATCGGTGACGGGCGTCTATGGCATATCTTTCTTGGTGGTTTGGGTTTCGGCGGGTTTGCTCAGTGCTGCGGTTGTGTTGGCGCGGCGTCCGTTGGCGCATCGAATCTGGCTGGCGGAAGTGGTGTTGCCGCTGCTGGCGGCGGCCAGTGTCATCGGTTTTGGCGTCCGGCGCTTGTCCGATTTTCAGCCGGGTCAGAGGACGTTGAAGGTGACGTTGGTTCAGCCGAGCATTCCGCAGACATTGATCTGGAACCCCAAGGAAAACACCAACCGATTTGACCGCCTCATTCGACTCTCGGAAGCGGCGTTGGCGACGAAGCCGGACTTGTTGATCTGGCCGGAGGCGGCGGTGCCGAACATGTTGCGCTATGATTCGCACACTTTCGCGGCGGTAACGAATCTAGTGCGGACGCATAAGGTCTGGATGATATTGGGCGCGGACGATGCCGAGCCGAAACATGGCCTGACCGGTGCGGCCGGCGAGGCCCGGGATTACGATTTCTTCAACAGCAGCTTTGCCCTGGATCCAAACGGCAACATCGTCGGCGCGTATCAAAAAAGGCGGCTCGTGATTTTTGGCGAGTACGTGCCGCTGGCGCGCTGGCTGCCGTTTCTTAAACATCTTACTCCCATCGGAGACAACGCCTTTACGCCGGGAAAGAGTCCGACCCCACACCGTCTGGCTGGCCTGGGTGTGACCCTATCGGTTCTTATTTGTTTCGAGGATACGTTTCCGCTCCTGGCGCGGGAGTCTGTGGCGGAAGATACCGATTTCCTGTTGAATTTAACGAATAACGGATGGTTCGGAGAAAGCGCCTCCCAATGGCAACATGCGGCCAATGGTTTGTTCCGGGCGGTCGAAAACGGTTTGCCGCTGGTTCGCTGCGCCAACAATGGTTTGACCTGCTGGGTCGATGCCCTAGGCAGGATGCACGAGGTCTATTTTGGTGACTCGCGGGATATTTATGGACCCGGCTTCAAAACGGCGCAAATCCCATTGTTAAGCCCGGGGCAAGGGCGGGAGCTGACATTCTACGCGCGGCATGGCGACTGGTTTGGCTGGAGTTGCGTGGGATGGGCTGTGCTGGCGGTTGGATCAAGTTTTACTGGGCGAAGACAGAAGTCGATCGGTTCGGCTTGATGGACAGTCGTCCTTCCCAGGCCTGTCAC
>CAYIIH010000621.1:0-1856 GCA_964363225.1 uncultured Verrucomicrobiota bacterium
GCGGGTTTTTTGCTGCGCAGTTGGACTTCGTCCTCGACGGGCAGCCCGGCCGACTCCAGGTGGGCTGTGTCACCGCCAACAACCAGCAGACCGACTCCTCATACCCCTGCGACGGGTTTGTGGTTCTTGGCCCAATTCCCCAAGCACAAATGGATACCGACCAGTTCGCTGCGAGCGTACAGGGTACCGCGGATGGGGAGGAGCTGACCGACTGGGTCACACCGGATGGCTCGAGGTACTCCTGGCGCAATGCCGAGGCAGCGCGCCAGCCGCAGCTTGATGTGGAAATGATCCCGCTCACTCGAAGCTTCCTCACCAATCCGGGTTGGTGCGTGCTGGCCTCGACAGTGCAATCGCCCAGTGCTCAGAAGCTGGATCTGCAGTTCTACAACGGTCCGACCCGTGCCTTTCTTAACGGGTGGGAGGTGTTAGGCTATTCGACGGTCGATCTGCGGGCCGGCGCCAACGATTTGGTGTTCCTCACCGTCGAGTGGAGCGGCTTCTATCTTCGCATGACCGCACCCGGCACGCAGAACCGCGCGAAGGATATTCGCTACGAGCGCCCATTTCAGAAGGTCGCTCTGGCTGTTTCGGTGGACGGAGACCTTCTCGCGATCTCCTGGCCAGCGGCGGCCGATGGATTCGTACTCGAGACCTCTCCAGAACTGGTCCCGCCTGCCAAATGGTCGCCCGTCAATAATCCTCCTACCGTAGGTGGAGGGAAGCGCACCGTCACTCCAAACCTCTCGTTCGGGTCAGCATATTATCGGTTAAGGAAACCTTGATCTTTGCGACCGGCTCTCCAAATCCAAGGCCCGATTGGCTTGGCCTTTCAGGCCGATTTCATTTGATGCGTCGGATCGGGGCCGTTGGCCCCGCCTACTATGGTCCGAGGCCTTTGGCCTCGTCGGAGTTGGGGGGCGTTCTTTCATGGCCGCCTTGTCCTTTGTGGCAGCCTTTATCGCAGCCTTCGTCGGCCGACCTTAAAGTTATCAGGTTCTGGGTTCGCTCCGCATAGTGGATGCCCAATTCGCCTCGACCCAAGGACAAAGCGATTGCTAATGTCGTAGTGTGGAAGATGTGCGCAGTTGCGGTTCTTCCTGCCGAAAACTTCATGGAGGGGTCGGCCCCTGGAGGGTCGGTCCCAGCCATTGGTAAACTCGCCTTGGCTTGCCAGCGGTATCATGGACCATTTCGGACAAAACAATTAATGGAGTGGTGAAGGATTGTTGAGCGCGGACCGCGAAGAAGCCGACTCAGGCTGCGCTGGCGCTTACGCGGCGTTCTTTGGCTTGGAGGCATAAGACACGAGCTGGCGGCCGGAATCTTTTTGCCGCATGCGGGCGTCAGCAAGAATGGCTTTCAGATCAAAATTCAATTGGGCGGCCTGATCTTCGCGCGCCTTGCGCACCTCTGAATCCACGCGCGTCTTTGCGAGCATTCGGATCCAGTTTCCTATTTTCCGGGTTCATCGGCTTGGTGCGGAAGATATTCTGCCATTCCGGCGCTGGCGGCCGCCGAGTTTCTGGTTGGAAATTCCCTGCCCGCCCAGGCGGCTTATACTGCCTGGCCCAGTTCTTTCCAGGTTGCCCCCAAGGCAAACAACCCGCGCACCAGTAGGTCCAGGGAGACGGAAGGATCGCCCGCTTCCATGCGTGCCAGGCGGCTTTGGCTTGTTTTGAGAAGCGAAGCCGCCTTGGTTTGCGTCAGGCGGCGCTGCTCGCGGAGTTGCCGCAGCCGCCGGCTTAGGGCGAGCTTCGTCTCAATGTATTGCGCGTCGGCGTCGGAGAGGTTCAGAAACTCCTGCACGTTCGTTTCCTTCCATCCCGCCGCTTCCAATCTTCGTTTCTTTTCCA
>CAYIIH010000622.1:0-1819 GCA_964363225.1 uncultured Verrucomicrobiota bacterium
CCTTGAGCGTGAAATGCAGGTTCGTGCGCAGGTCGTAAATCCAGAGCTTCTGCGTCCACGGCTTTTCCTGCGCGGGCTTGCGGTTGAAGAACAGGACGTTCGCCTTCACGCTTTGCGCGTAGAAGATGCCGGTGGGCAGGCGCAGCAACGTATGCACGTCCGCCTGCTCGAGCAGTTCGCGCCGGATGGTTTCGCCCGCGCCGCCTTCAAAGAGCACGTTGTCCGGCACCACCACCGCCGCGCGTCCATGTTGCTTGAGAATGCTGAACACAGGCTGGAGGAAATGGAGCTGCTGCTTGCTTGTGCTGGCCCAGATGGCCATAGGTGGTCAGCTTGGAATCGAAAATCAATTCCTGGGGCCGCTGGCCCGTGCGCTCCTTCCAATACTCGACAAAGCGCAGCACTGCGTCGTTTTGGTTTTCTTTGCGCACCTGGGCGTTGCCGTAGCAGAACACATGCGTGTCGGCATCTTGAGCGACAAAGGCCAGAAGCCCCTTCTGCCGGCGGCTGGGCTTGGAAACATAATGCTTCTGCAACAAGGCCTCTTTCCCATGAAAGGGGATCGTGTGAAAATCCAGATCAAAGGACTCGCCCCGGGGCAGTCCCAGTCGTTTCATCGCGTCAAACCATTGCCGCATGGCCTTGGGATAATCCTCCGGCACAATCCGACAACTGTATTCGGTCAGAAACGAGCGTTGGGGAATGCAGTTCAACCCGGCAAACAGGGCCAGTCCCGGATCAAAGACCTCGCTCCTCACATGGCTGGGACGAGCCGACCCATAGAGTTTGAGTCCCAACAAGGAGCGGAGGGCGTGGGAAGCGGGGACCATTTTTGAACCCGGGAAGCCATTGCGCTCGAAGATCGCCGCCCACGGCACCTCGACCGCAATCTGCCAGGTGGGCCGCAAGGAGCGCTTGGCAGCCGAGGCTGGTTCAAGAAGGGATTCGTCGCTCCGCCAGACAGCCCGGAGCGCCGGTTTCAAAACCGGCTTTTGGTTGACTCAAGGTTAATACCGTTCGCTTTGAGGCCATGGCGCGCTCAAAGCCGGCTACAAACCGGGGTTCCTGAGGGACAGTGAGGATTGGCAATGAGTTTCTGTCTGCGTTTTTTCTTCAGTTTGGCTGCGGGTTGCGACATGCTGAACGCCGTTGATTATGATGCCGCATCGCCTGCTCTTCACCCACATCCTAAGCTGGCTGCTTTTTCTGGTCCTCTCGCTGACCAGCCGCGCTGAGGAACCGCCCGTGATCCCCGTCGGTCTGGACGCCTACCGCTTGTGGGACCGCTGGCCGTACCAACGAATTGGCGCGCGCGCTTACATGCGCAGCACCTACGACCGGCGCGGCGGCAATGAAGGCGCTGATGCCAGCCATTTCCTGTATCAAACAGCCACGAACTTCAACGTCACACTCGATGTGCAGGGGCCGGGCATACTTTATTTTGCCCGTTATAATCATTGGCACGGCAGCCCGTGGCACTATGAAGTCGATGGCATCGACCACCTCGTCCAGGAAAGCAGCACCGGCGACCCGCTGCATCCGATCGAAGGCTCAGTCTTCCTGCCGGAACGACTCTTTCCCCATCCGCTAACCTGGACCTGGTCTCTCACCAAAGGCGCCGACCTGATGTGGGTGCCGATCCCTTTTGAACGTTCCTTCCGCATGGCTTATTCGCGGACACGCTACGGCACCGGCTACTACATCTTCCATCAATACGTGCGCGGGACCAAGCTGTCCAGGCCCATCCGGTCCTGGACCGCGCGAAGCCAGCGCCAATGCATGAAGCGTTCCGGGGCCGACAAGCCAGCAGGGGAGGCAC
>CAYIIH010000623.1:0-445 GCA_964363225.1 uncultured Verrucomicrobiota bacterium
GCACGTGCCTCGCCAGGAGGAGAGCTTTCAGGAGATGTTGCTCCGACGCTACGCCGCTCCATTTTCCTGCTACTGCCAACCGATGGGGCATGAACGAATGAACCAAGGCAGGAGCCTATGAAAGCACTCCATGAAAGTGAAATGAAGCCCGCAGCGGGCCAGAGCGCGTTAGACTCGGATTCGGCGCCCGCCGCCACTCACCTCGCATCGCCCAGGGCCGGCCCGCCTTCAGTTGCGGTGGCGCGCAGGAGACTGCTCGTGCCGATGGACCTTTCAAAAGCGTCCTTCAGAGTACTGCGCTACGCCGTCCGCCTGGCCGAACAGTCCGGCGGCGCAATCTATCTCATGCATGTCGTTGATCCAGGTTCGTCTGTAAATGACCTTCATAACGTGCCGCTCGTCCGCTCCGGCGAAGAAGCTGGCACTTCCGCCGCGAAGCAGTTGA
>CAYIIH010000623.1:455-1750 GCA_964363225.1 uncultured Verrucomicrobiota bacterium
ACTTCCTCCGGCCCGCAGAGGGGAAATCCTGGTGCGTGTCGGCAACCCTGTCCGGGAGATTACCGAAACCGCCAAATGGCTGAGCGTGGACTTGGTCGTCATGTCCACGCACGGCTACACCGGACTGAAGCAGTTGCTTCTGCCCAGCATCGCGGAACGAGTCGTTCGGCAGAGGCCTTGCCCGGTTTTCACCATCCGCGAAGACCTGCTGACACCAGACGGCAATGACTCTGAGTGCTTGGCCTCGGTGGAGTGGAAGAACATTCTCGTGCCGGTTGACTTCACGGAAGCCTCCCGCCAGGCGCTGCAATACGCGGTGGCGATTGCCGGAGAGACGAAGGCGAAGATCATCCTGTTCCACGCCGTGAACTTCCTGCAGGAGGTGAAAGAGACGCGCCCGGAACGAAGCCTGGGAGTCATTGATCTGAGCCGCGTCCGGGACGAACTGCGCCAGATGGTGGAGCATCAATTGGAAGCGTGGGCCAAAGGGGAGATTCCTCGCTCCATTGAGTATGAGAAATCCGTTCAGGTGGATGCCCCCGCAGCGGATGTTATCGGACAGGCAGCCAAACGCCTGGCCAGCGACCTGATTGTCATGGGCAACCATCATTATTCGTGGTGGAAACATTTGGGCCAGGCCGACACCGCCGAGCGGGTCGTGCGCACGGCGCCTTGCCCCGTTCTGAGCGTGCCGGAAGTGGCAACGAGTGGCGGGGCGACGCCTGAGCATCGGTAGCTATAGTCAACAGACAGAACATCTATGAAACCCCCTCAATTCAATGAACCGCCGCTGGAGCAACAGTTGAGCGAGCAATTCGAGCGCGCCAGCCAGTGGCTCAAACAAACCCTGCCCAAACTCCTGCCCATCGCGGGGGGCCTCATCGCGGTTCTATGGCTCGCTTCCGGCATCTACTCCGTCAATCCAGGGCACGTCGGCGTGGTGCGCACCTTCGGCAAAGAGACTGCCCGCACCGAGCCGGGGCTGAACTACCGTTTCCCCTGGCCGTTTCAGCAGGCCGACGTGGTGAGCGTCGAGCAAATCCGCCGCATTGAGGTGGGCTTCCGCGCCGGCCAACGCGTTCAGGAGGAGGCCTTGATGCTCACCGGCGACGAAAATATCGTCGAGGCGCAAATCGTGGTGCAATACCGCGTGGCCGACCCCTCCAAATTCCTCTTCCGCTTGCGCGAGCCGGAAGTCGCCTTAAGCGCGGCGACGGAGGTGGCGCTACGCAGCACCGTTGGCAGCATGACCATTGACCAGGTCATGATTGAAGAACGCGCCAAGGTGCAGGACG
>CAYIIH010000624.1:0-1736 GCA_964363225.1 uncultured Verrucomicrobiota bacterium
TTTGATTTGGGTCTCTTTGACGCTTTCCCAGGTCCAGCCTTCCGGCGTCCAGAACCAATAGTAATCCAGCGGATAGGCCTTGGCTGCGCGCTGAAAGAGGCCTTCGTAGAGTTCTTGAATGACGGACGGCTCGTCGGGATTCTTCCCGGCGGCCTTCAACCGTTCCTGCACCGCCTTCGGCACGATGAGCGGCGTTTCCGTGCCGACGCAGGTCTTGACTCCGAGCCGATGCGCGTGCCGGAACGCTGCGCGCAACAGCGCAGCGGTGCGATCGAAGACCTGATTGCACGCTTCGGCCGTTTTTGGCTCCGGGCAGGCGCCCAGCATGACGTCAGCGCCGAAAGCGTCCTGCTCAAACAAATTGGCAGCGCCAAAGACAAAATCACGGGTCTTCTTGGCCGCATAGCCCCAGTTGCCGCGCAATGTGTTCTGGTAGCTGGATGGATAACTGAATTTGACACGGCCCTCGTCAGCAACCTCGCCGGGCGAGCCAATCCAGACGGTGGGTTCGGCATTGGGCCGGGCTTCAGGATACGTATGCAGGCCAAAGAAATTCATGCGCAGCTTGGGCAACTGCGAGAGGATGGCCAGATAATCGTCCTGGTTCCACCAGTCGGGGCCTTCGGGAAAGTCATGGAACGGCTGGATGCCGCGCAAGGCAAAGAGCGGCTTGGACTTCTCATCGAGCGCCGGAATTTTGAGGTCGATCCGGCCATCCGGAATGACATCGCCATGCAGGTAAAAGCGGATGCCGAGATGCTCGGCGAAACGATACGCGGCATAAAGCGTCCCTGCCGCGTCGCCGCCTGCCAGCAACAGGCAGGGGTGGTTGTTCACTTCCACGGTTTTAAGCAGGTATTCCTGCGGTTGGAGTGAAATCAGGGCCTCGCTGAGTTGGGGAATGCTCCTCAAGGCCTTGCCTGGCGGGCGGTCTTTCCGCGCCACGATAATGGCCGCCGCCTCCGGCAAGGTCTCGTCCGCCGTCTGAATCGGGAGTAATTGGCCCGTCCGCACATAGAGGTAACGGCGCACCTCTTGCGCCGCCAGGTTTTCCTGCCAGGAAGCTTCGCGGGGAGAAACAATGACCGGGGCGGCCTCTGCGGCCAGGGCCGTCCGTCCCGGGATGCCGGTCAGCACGCACGCCAGGGCGGCCGTTATGAGTGAAAACTTTTCGAGTGTGAACGGTTGCTGATGTTTTGTTCTCATGGCCGGGCGTTCCTTCGTTCAACGAGCCGTTGTGTCATCCGCAGTGCGTTTTCTGCCAGGGCATCGCAGGTCTTTGCCGTCAGGTTGAGTGAAGAAAAACCCGGCCGCCTTGATGCAAATCAAAGCCGCCTCATGCCCAGAACCTTCCCAGCGCGTGATGATGCAATAGGAGCGCGGGCATCCATGCCTGCGCGAGCCACAAACGATGGCCAGCCATCGAGTCCTGCAAAGGCTTACAGCCTGTGAGGCGTCCCTCACCTTTTGGGGAGTTGCTTCGCCAATGGGAAACGAACTCGCGCGGCCCGCGAAGACGGTCCTTTTATCAATGCGCAGGCATGGATGCCCGCGCTCCTACTCCATGGATACGGCTAAGGCCGTGGCGCGATGTCTGGCATCAAGCGCGGTGGCACCCACGAGAGACTTGACCTTCATCAAGTTTTCCATCAGGCCGTTCCTGTAGTTTCAACTGTGACATCGATATGGAACTGTTGCACCTATACATTTCGCCCGGCCACAATTTTTTCGGACAC
>CAYIIH010000625.1:0-1134 GCA_964363225.1 uncultured Verrucomicrobiota bacterium
TTGCCGTGCTGAGGAAGTGATGCGCGAATCGGAGTCTAAGTATCGGCACCTTTTTGAACATTTGAGTGACGCGGCCTTTCTGGTGGACGTGCAGACGGATCGGGTGCTGGATGCCAACAAACAAGCCGAGCGTCTGCTGGCACGAACACGCGCAGAGCTCCTTGGCGCAAACCAGGGCGTGCTCTATGCACCGGAGAAGGCGGAAGAGTACAGGCGAAAAATGACTCGGTTCGCCGGCGAATTCCCTGCGACGGACTTTGAGGGAGAAGTGCTGCGAAAAGATGGCCAGCCTGTGTCCGTGCATTTCAGCGCCGCGCCATTTGTCCTGTATGGCCGGAGGCTGGTGGTGAGCTTGGTGCATGATATGACCGAACGCCGGAAGCTCCAGGCCCAGTTGTTTCGCGCCCAGCGGTTAGAAAGCCTCGGCGCCCTGGCGGGCGGGATCGCGCACGACTTGAATAACGTGCTGGCACCCATCCTGATGTCTATAGAGCTGCTACGGGCCAATTCGACAGACGCGGCCAGCCGGCGAATCTTGGAGACCATTGAAACCAGCGCCCGGCGGGGTGCTGAGATTGTTCGTCAGGTGCTGACGTTTGCGCGTGGGTCCGGAGGGGAAAAGGCCGAAATGCAGCTTCGCCATTTGATCCACGAAGTTGCCGCTATCATCAAAGAGACCTTTCCCAAGTCCATTCAAATCCATGTGCATGCGCCCACAGACCTCTGGCTGGTGCTGGGGAACGCCACGCAGTTGCACCAAGCCTTGATGAACCTGGCGGTCAACGCGCGCTATGCCATGCCGGGAGGAGGAGAGTTAAAGGTTACGGCCAAGAACATGGTGATTGGCGAGGCGGAGCACCGCCTTCATCCCGACGCCAAGGCCGGACCGCATGTCGCAGTCCAAGTCGCCGATAGTGGCACGGGAATTCCTGTTGAGATTTTGGACAAGATTTTCGATCCGTTCTTCTCGACCAAGCCGCTGGGCCAGGGCACAGGTCTAGGGCTGGCCACCACGCTCGGAATTGTCAAAGGCCACGGCGGGACTATCCAGGTGAACAGCGAACCAGGCCGTGGGACTCGATTCAAACTTTTCCTGCCCGCGATTCCGAGTGCCCAAGGCCACCCCACGCAAGC
>CAYIIH010000625.1:1144-1723 GCA_964363225.1 uncultured Verrucomicrobiota bacterium
AGCGCCATCCGCGAAATGGCGCGCTTGGCACTGGAGTCGTACGGATACCGAGTGGTCCTGGCTGCCGATGGCACGGAAGGCGTGGCCGTTTGTGCTCAGCAGACACGGGAAGTCAAAGTGGCGGTGGTGGACATGATGATGCCGTTTTTGGACGGCCCGGCCACGGTCCGCGCCCTGAAAAGGCTGAACCCGGCACTGAAGCTAATTGGCATCAGTGGAGTTATGGATCCCGCGAAGGCCGGCGGTGTTGCGCCCGCAGAGGTGCAAGCGTTTTTGACCAAGCCCTTCTCCGCTCAGCAACTGGTCAAGGCCGTTCACGACGCACTTCAACCATGAACGGTATTCTGCCAGCGGTTC
This sequence comes from uncultured Verrucomicrobiota bacterium, assembly GCA_964363225.1. GTDB lineage: Bacteria > Verrucomicrobiota > Verrucomicrobiia > Limisphaerales > CAYIIH01 > CAYIIH01. The sequence goes on from CAYIIH010000625.1 coordinate 1,502, forward strand.
AGCTTCGCGTGCTCCGGTCGCCGATCGACGGGGTACGGTCGCGTGCGCGCCAGCCACGGGATAGCGGGGCCAGGCGGGCGCTGCAAGCCGCCTTCGGGATCGCGGGACTGGATCCAGGCGCCACCTTCCCGGACCTTTAGAACTGTTCATACCATGCTCTCCACCAGCCGATTCGTAAAATGGAAGGCCCGCGACGCAGGGGCCGTCCTAGCCTTTGTCACC
>CAYIIH010000626.1:0-1718 GCA_964363225.1 uncultured Verrucomicrobiota bacterium
GGCCTGGCCAGCCACCTTTTGAGCCAAGTGGCCCGGCGGCTGAGTCAAGATTGGCAACACCAATACGGGCATCCGATCTATCTGTTGGAGAGTTTTGTCGAGCGAGGGCGATTTGGCGGGACTTGTTATCGGGCGGGCCATTGGCTTTGCGTGGGACAGACTCGGGGGCGAGGCCGGCAAGGGGCCAACCCGATCAAGCCCACCGAGCCTGCCAAAGATGTTTATCTCTACCCCTTGACCCGGCATTTTCGCCGGCATCTTTTGGAGGCGGCATGAGTGCGGCCAGGAATGGCCTGATTGAATTGGAGCGCGAGGCAGCCGAACAGGGCCGTCAATACGGACGGGAAAAGTTGTGCCAACGCCTCCAAGCCATCGCCGATGCGCCGGGATTGGTTTGTCCGGGTTCTGGAGAGCATTTGCAGGACGCGCGCTTCCGCAATCTGCCGCTCATCACCACCTTGGGAACCGTGAACATCCGGGCGCATTACGGATATGATCGGTTGGCCCAGAAGTGGACTTTTGCCGTGCGCGATCTCTGGGGTCTGGCCTGCCGGCAAGAAATCAGTCCCGAATTGGAGCAACAACTGGGTTATACGGCCATTGAATGTGGCTCGTACGCAAAGGCCGAAGCGATGGCCCGCAGTTGGGGTGTCAAGATCAGTTCCACCGCCATCCATAAACATGTGCAACGCTTGGGACAAGAGGCGCAGCGCCAGCAGGAACTTCGCACGGAGCAAGCTCTGAACTCCGCCACCCGCGCCGCGGTGGTCCGGCAAGCTCAAACCCAGGCGCCCAATGCTCTCCAAGAGTACAACCTGGTCATCAGCATCGATGCCTGGAAAGGGCGGGAGCGCGGAAAGGACTGGGCACTCAAACCCGCTGAGGCCGCCGCCCGCCGAGTCGAATGGCGCGACTTAAAGCTGGCTGTCATCTACCGATTGGATCAACGGGTTGAAAAAGCACGTTCCAGCACCGATCCGGCCACCCGCCCTCGCCGCCAGATCCTGCAAAAGTTCTGGGTGGCCGCTCCTTCAGGCACTCCGCCCGAAGAGTTCGGACGCCAGGTGCATGCCGAAGCCCTTCGCCGGGGGATGGCCCAGGCCAAATATATTTTCATTGTTTGTGATGGGGCCGTTTGGATTTGGAACATCCTCGAGGATCGTTTCCAAAGCGCCCTCAAGGAACTGGATTTTTATCACGGCTCCGAACATCTGTGGGAAGTGGCTCGCGATCTCTATCCGCAGTCCGAACAAACGAGCGCTTGGGTCCAGCCCCTTTTGCACCAACTGCGCCACGGCCAAGAGGCCAAAGTGCTGGAGACTTTGGAAAGCTTGCCCGAGACGGTGCGCAACCTGGGCGGGGTGCTCAGCGAGTTGGTCCAGCGTGAAATCAAATATTTCCAGAATCACCGCGACCATCTCCATTACCAAGACAACGCCGCCAAGGGTTTTCCGGTCGGTTCCGGCGCGGTGGAATCAGGCTGCTCGCAATTTCAGGATCGTTTCAAGCGCACCGGCCAGTTCTGGAACTCGGTTTCCATGGGCCGGCTTCAAGCGCTCAAAGTAGCACGCAACAATGGCGATTGGGAGGAGTTGTCTCATCTGCCCTCGCCGCCTAAAGACCCAAGCCGATCGCCGGATCGGCTCTCCTTGAGCGTCAACTAATCAAAATCTCTCGTGAAATCACCGAGAAGCTACCGACATCTCGCGAATGCGCCC
>CAYIIH010000627.1:0-1710 GCA_964363225.1 uncultured Verrucomicrobiota bacterium
GGTCGGCCTCATTCTCGCCCCTGCGCCCATGCGCAAAATATTGTGGGCGCTCCTTTGGTTGCCGCGTCAGCCGCGCTGCGCATCTTTCGCCCAGGTGTCTCTCAAGGTGATTGTCCGGTTGAACACCAATTGCGAACTGGGGATAGAAGGTTGAGCGTTGTTCGGCACGTCCAGACAGAAGTAACCCAGGCGCTCGAATTGGTAGCGGACATCAGGGCGAGCCTCTTGCAAGCAAGGTTCCAGCTTGGCCGTCACAACCTCGAGCGAGTGCGCGTTCAGAAATCTCTTGAAGTCGGCGCCGCCTTCGTCGGGAGCTGACACCGTGAAAAGACGGTCGTATAGGCGCACTTCGGCTTCCAAGGCATGGGCAGCGCTGACCCAGTGAATGGTGCCTTTGACCTTGCGGCTCGCGGTTGGGCCGCCGGTCTTGCTGTCGAGATCGGCGCTGCAACGGAGTTCCACGATCTGGCCGCTTGCATCTTTCACAACCTCGTCGCACTTGATGATGTAAGCGTACTTGAGGCGGACTTCGCCACCGGGACGCAGGCGGAAATATTTCGGCGGCGGACTCTCCATGAAATCGTCGCGCTCGATGTAAAGGACGCCGCTGAACGGCACCGGGCGCGTGCCGGCCACCGGGTCTTCAGGATTGTTGACGGCCTCGAGTTCTTCGACTTTGCCCTCAGGATAATTCGTCAGGACGACTTTGATGGGACGCAGGACGGCCAGGCGGCGCTGGGCGTGTCGGTTCAGGTCTTCGCGGATGCTGTGTTCGAGCAGGGCGATGTCGGTAAGTCCATTGTATTTCGTGACGCCAATCCGCTGGCAAAAATGCCGGATGGATTCCGGGGTCACCCCGCGGCGGCGCAACCCGGCGATGGTGGGCATGCGGGGATCGTCCCAGCCGGTGACCAGTCCTTCCTCGACCAGTTGCAGCAGCTTGCGCTTGCTCATCACGGTGTAACCGAGGTTGAGGCGGGCGAATTCGTATTGGTGAGGTCGGGGCTGCGGAATGGGCAGTTGTTCGAGAATCCAGTCGTAGAGCGGGCGGTGGACTTCGAATTCGAGCGTGCAGATGGAATGCGTGATGCGCTCGATGCTGTCGCTCAGGCAATGCGCGTAATCATACATCGGGTAAAGGCACCATTGGCTGCCCGTGCGATGGTGGTCGGCGTGGCGGATGCGGTAAAGCGCCGGGTCGCGCAGGTGGATGTTGGGCGCCATCATGTCGATTTTGGCGCGGAGCGTTTTGGCGCCGTCCGGAAACTCCCCGGCGCGCATCCGGGCGAAGAGGTCGAGGTTTTCTTCAACGGAGCGGTTGCGGAAGGGGCTTTCCTTGCCGGGGCGATCGGGAGAGCCGCGGTACTCGATGAGTTGCTCGGCGGTGAGGTCGCAAACGTAAGCTTTGCCGAGTTTGATGAGATGCACCGCATAATGGTAAAGCTGTTGGAAGTAGTCGGAGGCGTAAAACGGTTCGAGCCTGGCGTCCGCGGAAGGCAGCGCGCGCGTGCCGCCGGTGTCACCATCCTTTTTCAATCCCAGCACAGGATCGGCCCAGCCCTGGATCAGCCAGCGGACGTCGGCGGCAATCGACTCGACATACTCCACTTCCTCCTTCGTCGGGTTGGTGTCGTCGTAGCGGAGGTTGCAGACGCCGTTGAATTCCCGCGCGATGCCGAAGTTGAGGCAGATCGACTTGGCATGGCCGAT
>CAYIIH010000628.1:0-1691 GCA_964363225.1 uncultured Verrucomicrobiota bacterium
GATTCTGCATAGAACGGGTAGGTTTTTCAGCAGGGGGTTTTGGCTGGCGGCGCCCTTTCGATGACATCCTCTGCTATAACACCCACGGTAGATCACAGAAGGGAGGGTTCCAGTGAGCTGGAAAAATGAGGACTCTTTGCGCGCCGGATCCCGTGGGCAAGCCCACTGGGCGCAAATTGGGGGCGATCCGCCCCGGTTTGGGTTCAACTCGCCGTCGCGACCGCAACTTGCGCCGCGCCGACCGACACCGCTTGCCGCAGCTTCCAGATCTCCCGCCGAATCCAGCGCTTCACATTACAGGCCGCCCCAATAAAGTAGTTTTGCAGTTTGACTTTGGCCAAGCCCCGAGAGCGGGCCCGCCGTAGCCCGTGGCCCCGGACCAATTCGCTCTGCGTCCCCTCAATGCCGTTGCGGTGTTTCATCCGCTGCTTGAACGCGTGAGTCTGCTGCTCCCGGCGCCGGGCTTGCAACACGGTGTGATGTTCTCCGACGACCACCGTGCGGTGTCGTTGATCTTGACCCAGACATTGACCGCGCAACGGGCAGTCGTGACACGGGGCGCCGAATTCAAACCGGTAGCTCACCTTGCCGCTGGCTTCCTCCTCCAGGCGGCTGCACTGGGTGTTGGTTTGGCCCGCCGGACAAAGGGCGGTGCGCTCCTCGACGTTGATTTGAAAATCTTCCACGCTGAATCGGCCCTCTTTCTGGGGCGCGGATTGGGCCGGACCAATGATCTCCCGGCCTTCGGCTTGGGCTTGCGCCAGCTTCTGCGCCGAGACATAGGCTCCGTCCACATACTGCACCGGCGGCTTTTCCAAGCCCATTTGCGCTTGCTCTTGTTCCATCTTCACCGCTCCGGCCTCATCACTCTGGTAGGCCGGATGCGTCACGATACCCAGGATGAAATTGCGCGTCGGCTCGCCAGGAGCCAGCGTCGCTTCGCTCACCGTCTCGGCCACCTGCACCTTGTAGCCCACGTGCTCCTTCTTTTGTTGGCCCTGGCCCTTGACCGAGTAGGTCGCCTCCGGATCATGCGGGTTTTGCACCCGATCCGAACTCAGTTGCCCCTTGTCCTTGGGCTGGATCTTTGGTGCGCCCAACTCGGGCGGGCTGACTGGAACTGCCCCCGTGCCCACCCCCGCTGCGGACGGCAGTGGGTTGGATGCGAGCTCGACGGGGTCGGCCACCGCCTCGTGGGCCGCGGAGGCCGTGCGCGTGCCGCCCGCCACCACCGCCTCTTTCTCCTGGGACAGGAGGGCCGGCTGGCCGGCCAGGACTTCGAACTGCTCGCCAAACACCCGCGCCAATAACTGCGCTTGTGGCCCCACCGCCCATTCCGATTGCCCCGGGCGGCGCAACCACTCCAGCAGTTGCCAGGCATCGGCGCCCGCCTCCACCAGCTTGCGTCCCAGCGTCTCGGCGCTGACGCGGTAGTCGGCTTGGCTTTCGACATAACGTTCCCACAGCCCGACCCAGAAGACCGGGCGCGCCTCCGGCGGAGTGGCCCCTTCCAGTTCTTGGAGCGCCAGCCGCAGGCTTTCCCTCACGCAATCCAGCCGGCTCATCCGCGCCACCCGTCCGAACATCTGGGTCGAGTCCAAACGCTGCCGGCTCTGCCGAGAGACCAAACCGGCTTCTTCCAACGCCGTCAAAATCGTCGTGAAACCCAACGCACTCTGCTGGTGCTCCTC
>CAYIIH010000629.1:0-1686 GCA_964363225.1 uncultured Verrucomicrobiota bacterium
AGTGCCTCCCCTGCTGGCTTGTCGGCCCCGGAACGCTTCATGCATTGGCGCTGCAACAGCACGCCTGGTAACAGAGCTTGCTCGACGAAATCCTTTCGCGCGGATATAACGGTGCCATGATTACCGCCCGAATCTCCCTGGCTCTGCTTGGTTCCGCTCTTTTGTCCCCGGTTATGGCCCAGCCTTACGGCGAGCCGGATCGTGGCCAGCCGGGCGACGCCATGATTCAAGAGTACCTCCGGCGAGAGACCGAAAAGCTGGAAGCCGACTTCCTGGGAACGGTCAAGTCCGCCGAGGATTGGCACCAGGCGCGCCCGCGCTTTCTCCAGGAATACTACGACATGCTGGGATTATGGCCGCGGCCCGAAAAAACTCCGCTCCGCGCCACCATCACGCGCACGCTGGACCAAGGGGATTACGCCATTGACATGCTCCACTACCAAAGCCGCCCCGGCTTATACGTGACCGCCAATCTCTACCGGCCGGCCAAAGCCGAGGCCGGAGAGCGGCTGCCGGCCATTCTGTATGTCTGCGGCCATTCGGGTCGGGGGCGTAACGGAAACAAAACCGCCTTTCAATCCCACGGCATCTGGTTTGCCCGGCATGGCTACGTTTGTTTGATGGTGGATACTTTGCAGCTTGGGGAGATTGCCGGCCTTCATCACGGCACCTATCGCGAAGGGCGCTGGTGGTGGCTTTCGCGCGGCTACACGCCCGCCGGGGTCGAATGCTGGAACGGCCTTCGAGGCCTTGACTATTTGGTCAGCCGGCCGGATGTCGATCCGGAACGAGTCGGTGTGACCGGGATCAGCGGCGGCGGCGCGGCCACGTTCTGGATTGCGGCGGCGGATGAGCGCGTGAAAGTGGCGGTGCCGGTCAGCGGCATGGCCGATTTGCTCTCCTATGTTCCGAACCGGGTCATCAACGGCCACTGCGATTGCATGTTTCTTTACAACACGTACCAGTGGCCCTGGACGCGCCTCGCCGCGCTGGTCGCGCCCCGTCCCTTGCTTTTTGTGAACAGCGACCACGACTCGATTTTTCCCATGGACGCCAATGAGCGCGTCATCAACCGGCTGGAGCGCCTTTACAGTCTGTATGGCGCGGGCGATCTGACCGACAGCTTTGTCAGCATCGGCGGTCATGCCTATCGCAAAGACATCCGGCAGGCAACTTACCGCTTCCTGAATACGCATCTCAAGAACGACCCGCGTCCGGTGCTGGACAGCGAAGTCGATTTGGTGACCGGTCCGCGCGAAGACGTTCATCCGATTGCTCCCGAACAACTGCGCGTCTTTCCGCAAGACTCGGACATTCCGCCCGACGCGCTCAACGGCCGCATTGACCGGGAGTTTGTTCCGATGGCGAACGTCGAGCCGCCCAAGGACGGCGCATTTGAGCCGTGGAAGAACGAGTTGATGGCGAAGCTGCGGCAAATGACCTTTCATCATTTCCCGGAAAGAATTCCGGCGGCGGTTCCACTGTTGCCCCTGGGGGCGAATATTGTTCGTCTAGGGACCATGAGTCTCGTAACCGAACCAGGGATCCACATCCGCTTGCGTGCCACACAAATCCCATCCGGCCGTCCAAAGCGGATATTTCTGTCGATCACTACCTCAAACGTCACTGAAGCGCAGCAATTCTCATTTTGACATTGCCGACGCCAGCGGGCGGTGAGATTTGAGC
>CAYIIH010000630.1:0-1685 GCA_964363225.1 uncultured Verrucomicrobiota bacterium
GTAACATGCACACCCTAAATTCGGTGCTGATAACTGAACGAAAAGAAAGAGAATATTATGGCAGTCAAAGTTGCTATCAATGGATTTGGCCGGATCGGCCGGTTGGTTTTTCGGGCCATGGTGGAACAAGGGTTGGTCGGCAAAGAGGTGGACGTGGTCGCGGTGGGCGATATCGTGCCGGCGGATAACCTGGCCTATTTGCTCAAGTACGATTCCACGCAAGGCCGTTTCCAGGGGCAGGTCGGCTCGAAAAAGTCGGCCCCGGACAAAACGGAGGACGATATTTTGATCGTCAACGGGATGGACATGGCGGTCGTCAGCGCCAAAGAACCTTCCGCGCTGCCCTGGAAACAATTGGATGTGGAGGTCGTCATCGAATCGACGGGCTTGTTCACCGATGCCGATAAAGCCAGAGGCCATCTGGCCGCCGGCGCCAAGAAAGTCATTATTTCCGCTCCCGCCAAGAAAGAAGACATCACCGTGGTGATGGGTGTGAACCATGAAAATTACGATCCCGCCAAGCATCACATCATTTCGAATGCCTCCTGCACGACGAACTGCCTGGCCCCGGTCGTCCACGTCCTGTTGAAAGAAGGGTTCGGCATCGAAGAAGGATTGATGACCACGATCCATTCCTACACCGCCACCCAGAAGACCGTGGACGGCCCGAGCAAGAAGGATTGGAAAGGAGGCCGCACCGCCGCCGTCAACATCATTCCGTCCACGACCGGCGCGGCCAAAGCCGTCGGATTGGTCTGCCCCGAGGTCAAAGGCAAACTGACCGGCATGGCATTCCGCGTGCCCACGCCCACGGTTTCCTGCGTCGATCTCACGGTCAGGACCGTCAAGGAAACGAGCTATGCCGAAATCTCCGCCGCCATGAAGAAGGCGAGCGAGACCTACCTCAAAGGCATTCTCGATTACACCAGCGAAGAAGTGGTCAGCTCCGATTTCATTCATTGCGCGGCCTCCTCGATTTACGACGAAGGTTCCGGCATCGAGCTGAACAAACGCTTCTTCAAGCTGATCAGTTGGTATGACAACGAGTGGGCTTACAGCCTGCGCGTGGCCGACCTTCTCAAATACATGGTCGACAAAGGGCTGTAAGCGGGCTGGGAGATTTTGCGAATGGCGGCTTGGCAACAAGCCGCTTTTTTTGTGTGGCCGTGCGGTCAATAGCGCAGATCAATTGCGTGCTAACGATCGCCTGCACTTCTATAGCCATACAAAAGCCACAGCCACAGTGTCGGGAAAACGCCGTTGCGAAGCGGTTTGAAACGTTGCAGAGTATGTCCAAATGAAAACGCTGACTCCGCTCAAGAAGGTGACGGGAAAGACGGCCAAAGCCTCCACCACCTCGAAGGCAGGCAAGCAAATCGGCGATCAACCTGTCGCTGGGTTTGAGCACCTGCTTGGTGGGGCCGAGAATCTGCCGGACGACTTAGCCGCCAACCATGATTATTATCTGCATGGCCTGCCCAAACAGCGGCCACGCCGACACCGTTGGATTCCGGCCAGCACTGACGCGCGAGGAATGACCCGGCAGGAGGCGAGCCGATTTACCGATCATTTGCTCAGCTTCGCCTCTGAGATTTGCGGATTGCCCGCTGATCTCGCCGCCCACCACGACCATTACCTGCACGGGCTGCCAAAAAAGTGAACGCTGTTTTCGCCGATGCCTATTT
>CAYIIH010000631.1:0-1663 GCA_964363225.1 uncultured Verrucomicrobiota bacterium
GAAGCACCCACCCCCGCGGGCGGAGGCTGATGATGGAAGAAACTGTCTTTTGTCGCGCGTATGGTGGCAGTGTCTCCGTTGGTTTCGGCGAGCTATGACCGGTTCGACAATGGCGCAGACATGCCCGTTTGGAAGCTTGGTTCCAAGATTCTCGGCTGATCCATTAGTGAAGCTCCGCAAGCTCTGCTGAGCCTGCGGAGTTATCCTGTTTGAGAGATTGCAGTTCTTCCTGCCGCTCTTGGGCCGAAACCACCAACCGCACATGAAAAACAAAGCCCTAAAGGCAAAAAAGAAAAAGCAAAAAATCGACCTCAGCCAGTGCTGGGAGTTGATCAACCCCAACGCCGCCGGCATTGACATCGGCTCCCGGGAACACTGGGCCTGCGTTCCCGCGGGGCGGACGGAGAAGCCGGTCCGCCCCTTTGGCACCTTCACGGCCGACTTGGAAGCCTTGGCCGATTGGTTCAAGGAATGCAACGTCACCAGCGTGGCCCTGGAAGCCACCGGGGTTTATTGGATTCCGGTCTTCCAGATTCTGGAACGACGAGGCTTCCAAGTGATCCTGGCCAACGCCCGCCAAACCAAGAATGTGGCGGGACACAAGACCGACGTGATGGATTGCCAGTGGATTCAACGGTTGCACACTTATGGACTGCTGCAAGGTTCGTTTCGCCCCAAGGACGAATACTGCGTCGTGCGCGCCTACCTGCGCTATCGGGACGAGTTGGTGAGCGCGCGCAGCGCCCAATGCCAGCACATGCAAAAGGCGCTCCAGCAAATGAACGTGCAACTGCACCACGTCTTGAGCGACGTGACCGGCGTCAGCGGCCTGGCCATCATCCAGGCGATTTTGGGGGGCCAGCGCGATCCGGTCAAACTGGCCGCGCTGGTGGACCGGCGCGTGCGCGCCAGCCAGGGCACGATCCAAAAAGCCCTGGTGGGGGATTACCGGACCGAACACCTTTTTGTGCTCCAGTCCGCCTTTGAACTCTATCATACGTACGAGGGAAAAATGAACGCCTGTGACGAGCAAATCGTCCGCGAACTGGCCCAGCTGCCGGATCCGGTTGGCGTGACGGCCCAGCCGCTGCCGGTTCGCAAGGAAGGCCGGCCCGCCCGCGCGGACCAGATGGCCGGACAGGATCTGCGCGCCGCGCTTTACCCGAAGTTGGGAGTGGATTTAACCGCCATTGAAGGCATCGGGTCGTTGACGGCCCTGGTGGTGCTGACCGAGGTCGGACCGGACCTCAGCCGCTTCCGATCGGAAAAGCATTTTGCTTCCTGGTTGGGTCTGTGTCCCGACAACCGAATCAGTGGCGGCAAGGTGCTCGGCAGCCGCACCCGCCGAGTCATCAACCGGGTCGCCGATGCCTTGCGGATGGCGGCGATGACGTTGGAGAGAAGCCAGAGCGCTCTGGGCGCATTTCACCGGCGCATGAAAGCCCGATTGGGCGCAGCCGAAGCGATCACAGCGACCGCGCACAAACTGGCTCGCCTCATTTACCGATTGCTCAAATACGGAGAAGCTTACGTCCGGCAAGGAATGGCCGACTACGAGAAAAGATTCCAAGAGCGAAAGCTCTATGCGCTGCAGAAAACTGCACAGGTCATGGGATTCCAACTGGTTGCCAAACAACCAACTACAGAATCAGTTTCTTGAGAG
>CAYIIH010000632.1:0-1636 GCA_964363225.1 uncultured Verrucomicrobiota bacterium
TCGGGAGTGCCCGGCGATACCTTCACGATGAGCGTGGATGTGAAGAACCGGGGCACAGCCAACGCGGCGGCGACGACGGTTCGCTTTTACTTTCATAAAGATGCGGCGGATTACAGCAGCGTCTCGCAGATCGGCGAAGTGCCGGTGCCGGCTTTGACGGCGGGAGCCACGGCTTCGGGCTTGACCTTCAGCTATCCCGTGCCGGCGGGCACAGCGGCTGGAAATTATTTCTTTTCCTATTGGATTGATGCCGCCGGCCTCCTCCTGGAGGGCAATGAGGAAAACAACCGGAGCGCTTGGCCTGTCGTCCCCATCGTCAATGCGCCTGATTTGGTCTCACCCAACAACAGCATCACCCCCACTTCCGGTTTTGCCGGAGAAAGTTTCACCATGACGCTCGACGTGAAAAACCAGGGTTCCACCGCCTCAGGCGCGTCCAAGGTCCATTTCTACATGCACAAGGACACGGCCGATTACAGTGCCGCCTCGCAGATCGGCGAGATTGACCTGCCCCCGCTGGCCGCCGGCGCTTCAGCCACAGGATTGACCTTCACCAATACCGTGCCGCTGGGCACCGCGGGAGGGAATTACCAATTCTGTTATTGGATTGACGCACTGGGCTTGGTGACGGAAAGCCGCGAGGAAAACAACCAAAGTTGCTGGGTGAACATCGAAATCCTGAAAGCGCCGGATTTGTTGCCCTTGGCCGCCACGGTCAGCCCATCGACAGTCCAGGCTGGCAGCGCCCTCGCCCTGACTTTTGACGTGAAGAACCAAGGAAATGAAGCCTCGCCGGCCGGAACCGTCTCGATCTACATGCACAAGGACTCTCCTGATTACAGCACGAATTCATGGATTGCGGAAATCGCCCTGCCGGCGCTCAACGCCGGGGCGACGGCGTCCGGTTTGACGTTTGCCTACACGCCCCCCGTCAGCACCGTGCCGGGAGATCATCAGTTCTGTGTCTGGGTCGATGCCACGGGCCTCATCACGGAGAACATCGAGAGCAATAACGGAACTTGCGCGGCCTTGGTTTCGATCCTTCCGGTGCCGCCGCAGATCACCGTCCAGCCCAAGAGTCTCTACACGAAGGCGGGAAGGAGCATCACCTTCAACGTTGCCGCCATTGGCACTGCGCCGCTTTCCTATCAATGGCAGTACAACGGGGCCAACATCACCAATGCCATCAACGCCACGCTCACTCTGAATAATGTGCTCCTCAACTGGACGGGCAAGTACCGGGCCATCGTCACCAACCCGGTCGGCTCTGTGACCAGCGACGAGGCGACTTTGACCGTCTATCTGCACGAGCCCGCCCTGTTGACCTCGGTCACGAGCTTGCCGGACGGCACCATTCAAATGTTGCTGACCGGCGAACCGGCCCTGAATTACCAGGTGCAACTCAGCAGCGATTTGACCTCCTGGACACTCTGGACCAACGTAGTGCTGACCAACGGATCGGCGACGCTCACCGATGCGCTGGCCCCCGGAGTCGCGCAACGATTCTACCGCGCCGTGGAGTCACCCTAACCTCTCGCTCCGCAGCCTGGATTTTTCACACGCGAGAGCGTGCCTGCCGGAGTAGCGCAACACCTGAGCTTGTCTGCGCAAGGGTTTTTCCAGAAAAAGTGGCATA
>CAYIIH010000633.1:0-1622 GCA_964363225.1 uncultured Verrucomicrobiota bacterium
CAGCAATCTCGGAAGGTGGTCTGTCTTTCGCCTTCGGGGGAGCTTCGGAAAGAATTTCGCCCGTGGGTCGGATTCGTCTGCTGGTGGGACCTTGCCCGACCCCCGCAAGAGACGACCCTTCCTCCGCCCCCGTTTCAAGTGTTTTTCTACGGCCGGCCTGTCAAAGAGCATTGTCCCGTCAGCGCTGACCCCAGAGCGGCTAGCCGCTGTGAAACCATTGCTCCCACGGCAAGTCTTCTTCCAAAGCCAAATCCAGTTTGTTCCTCGGAGCGGACGACGCGGACCCGTTGGCCGTATTCCTGGCTGAAAGGCAGGTCCTTGACTTCCCACAGCCGCACTGGCCGCTCGCGCTCCTCATCCTCAAAGGTCCAGCCGGGCTTTTGGCCTTGGCTTAATTGCTGGGCCGCTTGAGAGACGTCCCTGTCCTCCCGCTTGAGCACGACCAGCCACTGCCAGCCCAGCTTTTGGACCGCCCGCAGAAAAGGCCCTTGGACATACCAGGCATCGACCGTGATGGCGTCAAAAAAGCGTGGACCATAAAGGCGGCGCGCTCGTCCCAGCAAACGCAAGGCGGCTCCGCCTTCGTCCTCGCCCGGACGAATCGGTTCGACATCCAGCAGGGCATTCATTTGAGGGCCGTTGATTTGAGCGAAGACGTAGCGATGATAATATTCGGTGACGATGCGCTTTTGGCCGTGCGCGTCGGTTTCCTCGATGTGGCGCGGGCAGCAACACGGGCCACAACGGCTGCGGCTCTTGCAATGCTCGTTGGCGTCCAGGCTCAAAAAGAGCAGGCCATTGATCTGGCAGCTTTCCAGAGCCTTGTTGGCTTTGAGGGTCTGATGGAGGGCCGCCAAGCTTCGGCGCAAATCCTCCAGATCAAGGCGCTCGGGACATACTCCAAGGTGTCATCGCTGAGGGGGGCCTTCAACCCGCACCGCCGCCGCCAGCGCCGCCGCTGGGTTTGCTGGGCTAAGTCCAGGTAACTGGAGATGCGCAGGACCGTTCCCAGCACCAGGCTGATCAGCACGGCGTGGGTCGGGATCTGGGCCCAGGGCCGCTCATCGCGCACGCCGCGCAACCGCGTCTTGAGACCAAAAACCTTCTGGGCATAGTGGAGGAATTGGGCCAGCCGATTCACGGTGGGTGCAGCAAGGACTCGCCGCGGCGGAGCAGTTCGGCGTTGATTTGCGAGAGTTCCTCCAGCCGTTCCCAGAACTCCTGATAAGCCGTCACCCCGTGCTGAGCGGCCTGTTGTTGCGCCGGGGTTTTGAGCAGGAACTTCAGGACCTGGCGGGGTGCCAGACCGGACACCAGATAATAAAAGGGGCCATGCTTCTGTCCCCGGGCGCAAACGCAGTTCGCTTTGCCGCAGGTGGTGAAGCGTTGCACGTAGGAGGCGCGGAGCAGGTCGCCGGGCAGGAGCCGAGAGCGCAGCAGTGCGAGCTGGCGCTGGCGCAGGGCCAGCGTGGAGGTGCGGCGCAGTTTGTAAATCGTAGCCAATTACTAGGCTAAGATAGCAAAACCGCGCCCGTTGGCAAGGAAAAAGAAAATGCCCGCCCAAGGCGAATCTGCCTAACTTCTTGCCGCTCCAGGAACCTGCGTTCACGACTCACCCCACC
>CAYIIH010000634.1:0-1597 GCA_964363225.1 uncultured Verrucomicrobiota bacterium
GGCGCTTGGACAGGCGTAAGCGAGCAGGAAAATGAGAGGACTGGCCCGCCAGTGGGCGGCGTCTTCGTGAACGGGTCACTGGTCTCGTGCTTTGTTTCGGCCTTTGCGCCGATGGGGTGTCTCGCCCCGTGGGATACGCGCCACCGGAACCCAGCCGGATGCTGGAGGTTTTATCCCACGGGGCGAGCCGGTGGCTTGGCGGTTGTGACCGACTCCGGCCTGACCGATCAGCCGCGGCGGTTTTACCACGTCGTGGTGCCGTAGCGGCTATGGGCCCTTGCCATGGCTTGAACACGCCAGGCTTGAACATCCCGCTGGCCTCCGCCGTCCGCAAACCGGCGCCGCCCCCTTGACAATTCAGTAGCTTAAAAGCTACAGTGGGTCGGTGCTGGTCACGCCCAAAGAAGTCGTCGCGTTCCGCGTCAAGAACGGCCAGGTGCCATTCGAGGATTGGTTGGACGATTTGAACGACAAGCGGGCGGTGGCGCGGGTGTTGGCGCGACTGGCGCGCGTGCGGCACGGTGGTCTGGGCAACTGCAAATCGGTGGGCGAAGGGGTGTCCGAGTTGCGGGTGCATTATGGGCCGGGCTATCGGGTTTATTCTGCACAAAAAGGCCAGACCTTGGTGGTGCTGCTGTGTGGCGGCGACAAGCGAACCCAAGACCGCGACATCCGGCTGGCAAAACAGTATTGGCACGAATTCAAAGCGAGTGAGTCATGAAAACCGTGAGTTACAAAAAGATTCTGCGTAAGAAACTGGACGACCCGGAACAGGCGGCGGAATACCTGACGGCCTGCTACGAGGAAGGCCCGGAGGTTTTTCTCGTCGGCCTCCGCGATGTGGTCGAAGCCCAAGGCGGCGTGGCCCGGGCTGCGGAATTGAGCAAGTTGAACCGGGAAAGTTTGTATCGCCTTTTTTCACGCGACGGCAACCCGCGTTTGTCGAGTTTGAATTCAGTTCTCTCCGCGCTTGGATTGAAAGTCACTTTTGCCGCCGCCGGTTGATTTAGCCGTGAACGGGTCGGTCAATGAACGGGGTCAATGGTCTGGTGCTTTGTTTGCTGCCTTTGCGCTGAAGGGGTGTGGAGCCGGTGGCTGGGTGGTTGTGACTGACTCCGGCCTGACCGAGGAAGAAATAGCTCCCGTGCAAGGCGTAGCGAAATGAAACCGAAATCCGAACTGATTCTCTATCAGACCGAGGACAACCGGACGCGCATCGAAGTGCGGCTGGAAAACGAAACGGTCTGGCTGTCATTGAACCAGTTGGCCGAGCTTTTTCAGCGCGACAAGTCGGTCATTTCCAAGCATATCCGGAACGTCTTCGAAGAGGGGGAATTGCAGCCGGAGGCAACTGCTGCAAAATATGCAACAGTTCAAACTGAAGGAGCGCGGACCGTCAGCCGGGAGATCGAGTTCTACAACCTTGACGTCATCATTTCCGTGGGCTACCGCGTGAAATCGCAACGCGGCACGCAGTTTCGCATCTGGGCCACGCAGCGGTTGCGGGAATACATCGTCAAGGGGTTCACGCTGGATGACGAGCGGCTGAAGCAGGGCGGGACGAAGAACGAGTATTTCGACGAGCTGCTCCAGCGCA
>CAYIIH010000635.1:0-1587 GCA_964363225.1 uncultured Verrucomicrobiota bacterium
TCGAAAGCAGAACACAAAAGCGCATAGTTGAACAAACTAGGAACTGACCCCTACAGCTTACTTGGCTTTGATGTGGGTCCAAACTTCGTCATAGAGCCGGCTCTGCGCGCCCAGGTCCGCCGCAAACTCCAGCCGTTGCATGACTTCCGGCAGCGGATAAATGGCGGGATTCTTCAGGTCGTTTGAATTCAAGAAGGGCTTGGCCGCTTTGTTCGGGGTGGCGTATTGGCTGAAATTGGCCTGCTTGGCGCCCACTTGCGCATCGAGGATGTAATTGAGAAATTTCTCGGCCATATCATGATGCGGCGCCTGGGCGGGGATGGCCAAGTTATCCACCCAGATTTGGCTTCCTTCTTTGGGAATGAAATAAGAAGTGTCAGGATCCTCGCTCATGCCGCGCACCGCATCTCCGCTATACACAATCGCCGCGCTGGCCCCTTTCGCCAGGACCCGGTTTTTGCCGCCGACGGCGCCTTCAAATCCAAGGGAACGTCTTTTGGCCGAAAGCAACAACTGGCGTGCCTCTTTCAGTTGTTCAATATCCGTTGTGTTCAGGCCGCACCCCCGATACTTGAGCGCCGCTCCGATCAGGTCGCGCATCGAGTCGATCAAAAGAAACTGGCCCGGCTGCCTTCCGGGATCGAAGAATAATCCCCAGCTTTCTTCAACAGGCTCGCCGCTGGTTTTTCGGAGAAAAACACCGACAGTGCCCCACTGGAACGGCACTGTATGTCGGTTGCCTCGGTCATAAGCCGGGTTCACAAACTTTGCATCTAGGTTTTTCAGATTGGGGATGGCGGCAGGCCGCAGCGGCGCCACCATTTTCATCTTGATCAAGGCCGGTGCCAGCAGGTTGGAAGGCACAATCACGTCGTAAAGCGAAACGCCGCCGCCCTGTAGCTTGGACATCATGCTTTCTTCATCTTCATAAAGATCGATGGTGACCTTGCAGTTGAATCGTTGGCTGAAACCAGCCACCACCGCAGGATCGATATACTCACTCCAAATAAAAAGATTCAATTGCTTCTGCTGCGCTCGCGTCGGCACAGCCCAGAGCACGAGCAGAAGAAGGACGAGCAAGTGCCGCGCGAAGTTTATCCCGTTTCCGCGGCGACCGCGGCAACCTTGTCCTGAGCGCGCACGGCCTGCCAGCGGAATGAATTCCGCGCTCCTTTTGAAGGCAGCCCGGGCGGGTTGGCTTTGATCGGTGCGCATAACCACTAAACGTGTGCCGGCTGCCGGACCCGCTGCAGCCAGGTCACGCCCACGGTCCCCAGGATGGAGGCCAGAACGATCAAGGTCGAGAGCGCGTTGATCTCCGGCGTCACACCTCGCTTCACTTGCGAGTAAATCATTATAGGCAAAGTCATGTTGCCGGGGCCGGACGTGAAAAAGCTGATGACAAAGTCGTCCAGGCTCAAGGTAAAGGCCAGCATGGCTCCCGAGAGCACGCCGGGCGCGATCAGGGGAAACGTCACTTTGCCGAAGGTTTGCCAGGGTGTGGCGCCCAAATCGCGCGCCGCTTCCTGCAGCGGGTGCAGGTCAAAAGAGTCGCGGAATTGTAAGGATTGAAGTTCATTGAGGTTT
>CAYIIH010000636.1:0-1570 GCA_964363225.1 uncultured Verrucomicrobiota bacterium
ATGACGCAGTTGTCCGCCCGGTCGCGCATGACTTCCATCTCGAACTCTTTCCAGCCGAGCAGAGATTCTTCGATGAGAATTTCCGAGACCGGCGACCATTCGATGCCGCGCTTGGCCAGCACGTCGAATTCTTCGCGGTTGTAAGCGGTGCCGCCGCCCGTCCCTCCCAAGGTGTAGGCCGGCCGGATGATGAGCGGAAAGCGTCCGATGCGCTCGGCCACCACGCGCGCCTCCTCCAGGTTATGGGCCGTGCCGCTGATCGGCACATCCAGCCCGATTTTCACCATGAGATCTTTAAAAATCTGGCGGTCTTCGCCCCGCTCGATGGCCTGGGCGTTGGCTCCGATCATTTCGATGTTGTACTTCTCCAAAAGGCCGCGGCGATGCAGCTCCATCGCCGTGTTGAGCGCGGTCTGGCCTCCGAGCGTCGGCAGCAAGACCAGCTTGCCTTGGGCGCCCAACCGCCGCAATTCCTCCACTTCGCGAGCAATGATCTTCTCCACGCACTCCACCGTGATCGGCTCCAGGTAGGTGCGGTCGGCAAACTCCGGGTCGGTCATGATCGTGGCCGGGTTCGAGTTGACCAGAATGACCCGGTAACCCTCTTCCCGGAGGGCCTTGCAGGCTTGCGTGCCCGAATAATCAAACTCGCAGGCCTGCCCGATGATGATCGGACCCGCGCCGATGATGAGAACCGAATGAATGTCAGTGCGTTTCGGCATAAACCGGCAGAACTTAAAGCCAAATCCCTGTCGCTGTCATCGATTTTATTGCTGATGGACAAAGCGCGATGCGCAAGGTGAGTCAAAGTTCTTTGAGGGTCTTCCATGCTACGCCGGCGGCCGAGCCGGTCTTTTCAAAGAAGGCATATTCCTGTTCCTTGCGCCAGTCGCCCGGCCCGGCATGCTAAAGGATTTTAGCCAGGCGTTTTTCTGCCCTGAATGAGCTTTTGAACTTCACGCGCCCCATGCAGGACGGCCAGCACCCACACTTCATTGCCCCTGATCAAGTAATACGCCCCATAGTCTTTGAACCGCTGAAGCCGCACGCACCGGACATCGGTAAAACGAATGGAGTGAATCAAGGCGTTGTCAGCCAGGGACGACACGGCAGCCTCGACCTCATCCAAGAAATCGCCGCCCAGCCCCGGCAACTGTTCGTCATACCAAGCCGCAGCCGCCACGGCGTCGTCTTCAGCGAGTCTGCGCTTTTTGACGACGAATTTCATTCAGGCGCTGGTGGGCGCGTTCAATGGTGCCTTCCCACGGCTCAAGCAATTCCGGGTGGGCGATGGTCTCAGCGCGCCGGCGGAGAATCTCGGCTTTGACTTCCGGATGAATGTAGTCGTCGCCCGGCCCAACCAATTCGTCCTCGTGTTCGTAGAACCATTGAACGAAGCGCCGGCGCTCCTTGCGCGAGAGGCTCAATACGGTTTGTTCAAGTTGTTCCACGCTCACGGCGGCAATTTACAGCTTTGATTTGGGTTTGCGAACAAAAAGATTGATGCTCACGCCGACCACAGCGCCAATGCATGAAGCGTTCCGGGGCCGACAAGCCAGCAGGGGAGGCA
>CAYIIH010000637.1:0-1546 GCA_964363225.1 uncultured Verrucomicrobiota bacterium
CGGCGCCCGAAGTCAGGAATCGCCTCCGCGAGATCGGCTTCTGCGAGGAACAAATCATCAAGCTCATCACCAGCCAGGCCAACATCATCTGCCAGGTCTGTAATTCGCGATTGGCCGTCAGCTCCCAACTGGCGCAGACGATCCTGGTCGAACCGCTGGCCTTTCGCAAGGCCGCGTAAGAACTTTGGTGAATTCCGCCCGATTGTCGCCCACATTTGGCCAAGATCATGAAATTGAGCGTTCTTTTCTTGGCGGCCTCTCTTTTGGTGCTGTCCCGGGGCCACGCGCTCGGAAGTGACTCAGCCTCTGCTCAAACCGCCGCTCCGCCTTCGGAGACAGGAGCTTTTCCTGTTCTTTACTGCACCGACCTTTTTCATCCGCACGACGATCCGGATGACCATTTTGATCTCGCCACGATTTTCGCGATGCCGGAGATGGACCTCAAGGGCATCATTCTCGATCAGGGTGGCAAACAACTGCAAAGGCCGGGCCAAATTCCCGTCTCACAAATGAATCATCTTGCGGGCCGCAGGGTCCCGGTGGCCCTTGGGTTGGAACAGAAACTGAGAAGTCCAACCGACCAGGCCCACGAACAAAAGCCTGAGTTTCAAAAAGGGGTGGAATTGATTCTGACCACGCTCCGTGACTCCTCGGTTCCCGTGAGCATTGCCGCGGTCGGAAGCGTGCGCGACGTGGTGGCTGCCTTCAATCGTGAACCGGCTCTGTTCAGAAGAAAGGTGGGCAAGTTGCTGGTTTTCATTGGCGAGGCGTCGGAACCTGGGTTCCAGGAATACAACGTCGAATTGGACCCCCAAGCTTACGTTGGTTTGATGCGCTCAGGGCTGCCTGTTTTCTGGGTGCCGTGCTTTGACGGCGGTTTGTGGCAAAACAACGGCCACGCTTCCTTTTGGCAGGCCAAGCAAGAAGACCTCCTCCAGTCTGCGGCGCCGCCATTGATTCAATTCTTCATCTACGCTCTGGAAAAGGAGAAGTCGGACCCGCTGGCTATTCTGGCCGCACCGGTCGATTCCCAGCGTCAAACCCGACTTCTTGCCGGAACCAGAAATCTCTGGTGCACCGCCATCTTCGGTGTTTTATCAGATCGAAAAGTGGCTTTTGACGGAACGAATTATGTGTCGCTCCGCGTCAAGAACGACACAGCCAATAAACCAAAGGCTTACGGCGATCTCTTTGGTTTCTCGGAAGTGGACCTGTCGATCACTGATCAGGCCGTCATCCGGTACGGCAAGAGCAAAGACTCGAAGAGAGTGCTGCGCTTCGACGTGCTCAATAAAGCCCATTACGCCAAAGGCATGACCGCAGCCACCGCCGGCCTGCTGTCAAATCTGGCCGCTCGCAAGTAAACGCCGGCTCGCGGCGCAGGACTTTTGCTTTTCCCTTTCCGGCGTACGTTTAGCGCGTGACCGTCCGAGGGACGACCCAATCCGGCCTGAAAGGCTGGCGCCCACCATGGACCCTTCGGGCCGCTACCTGTTTACCGTGGCTGCGCTCGTGAGAGCGCGGCAAATCTTCTGCCCCACGGCAT